>CACMKG010000001.1 GCA_902614235.1 uncultured SAR86 cluster bacterium | reverse complement strand
GCCTGTTTGTTCTGCGGCTGGATTCATGAAAGGTCTGACAACACCATGATTGAAAATATGCAACCCAGTTAAGAGTGAAGCTCTAGTAGGGCTGCAAACAGGATTAGCATAAAATCTGTTCAACTCTACTCCATCCTCAGCAAGTTGATCAATATTAGGTGTTGGTATGAATCCACCATGATAAGAAACATCTCCCCAACCCAAGTCGTCAGTAAGAATTATCACAATATTAGGTCTATCTGCAGAGAATAAATTCAGCGTAAAGAAGACTGATAAAGTCAGCAGAATACGCATCATATAAGTTCCCTTAATTTAATGAACTAACCGTTTTCTTTATCACCAAAAGTGTTGCTTATTGCAGGACCCCATTGCGATTCAGCCATTTCCTTACCTAATCCAGCTTCATCTACTTTGACGTTTAATTCTCTAGTAGGAAATGTATTGTCAAACATATCACCATCCGTCTGATGTTCATGAGTTTGACCAAAAGGATTTCTCCAGTAATCGAAAAGTTGACTGCCTTGATAGTGACGACCTATTCCCCATTCTTGAAAATAGTTAAATTCTTCTTTATTGGCTTCAAGCATCTCTCTACCAGTAAAAACATCATCTATATTAAACATCTCAAAAGAAACATGATTCATCACTGGTATACCTTCAGATAACATTGGCGCGGAAAGGAAAAATATAGTGTGATGATCTGCAGGCTCAGCCCCTTTATCCAATCGAGAAAATATTCCTTGAAGAGGGGTTGCAGGGTCTTTAGGATCTCCTACAAAAAGTTTATCCGAAGCAAGCAATCCTAAATGCTCGTGATACCAATTGAATGATTCAAGAGGATCAATGGCGTTCAAGCCACAATGTGCAAATCTAAGAATTCTAGGAGACGATCCTTTTAAGAATCTTTTCATTTGATTTCTTCGGTTTATAACTCTACCTTCATTAGTTGGTATAGTTTCTGCTGAGAAATTATTGAGCTCCTCTATACCAAAAACAACTTCTACACCAAAACCATCAAGGTCCGTTCCTTTTGAAACAAATCCTCCACCAGGAGTAGTTAGCTCTTCGATGTCTGAAAATGCTTCTGTTTGACTTATTTTTTTTAAATCATCCATAGAAGATGCCACAAAAGAAATGCTTACAAACTTTTTGTCGCCTTTAATAATTTTTTCAATAAATGGTTGATTCCCATCTCCTTTCATTAGGAGCATGTCCTCTGTTTTTTCGACAGTATGCATTCCAAAATGAATTAAGAATTGTTCTTGAATATCTAAATCGGGACACTGCAATGTGCAATATTGCACATCTTGAGCTTTTATTATTGGCATTTAATTTTCCTCCATTAAAGTTAATGCTTTGTCTTTTACTTCTTCGCCAAAGGCATTCATCATCTCTACCAAAGGAGGGGGGATTTGACTTGTCACAGCTTTGTCAAAAAAATTTAAATCTTTAACTTTTTTGTACCATTTATTTATTTTAGGTCTTTTTTCCTCACTGAAAGCTTCAGAGAGTGCTAAATGATCAAGACGTTGAATATAAGGTAGGGTACAAGCATCTGCCATGCTAAATTTATCACCAGCAATCCATCCACTATCTTCTATATTGGCTTCAAGCTGATCTAAAAATTCACCAGCTTTTCTTAGAGAATTCATAACAATAGGGGCATCTATTCCTTTTTCCATGGTTTCTTTTCTAGCTTGTCTCTTCACTGGATCTGGAATGTTCTGAAGGTCAGTTTCTTTTTCTTCATCCGATTTATTCATTTGAAGCTTTCTCACGGCAATTCCATAAGTTATGGGTCCTGTGTATTGTTGAAACGCATCAATCTGCTTCATCCAAAGACGAACTTTGTGGATTGCTTCAGGCGCAGATGGACGAGCAGGAATTTCTGGATAAGCATCATCTAAATATTCAACGATCAAATTGGATTCGATCAGAACGCTATCTTTTGTTACCAATGTTGGAACGACATGATTGGGATTTAATTTTACATATTCAGGATCGTGTTGTTCTCCAGCTAATAAATTTACATCCTTTGAGTTATAAGATAAATTTTTCAATTCTAAAATTAGTCTTACTTTTTGAGAACAAGTGGATGGACCGTTATGGTAGAGAGTTAAATCAGACATATTTTAAATTTACATCATAAGTGACACTTTGTCACTTTAAAAAATCATAGCAAACCTGGCGCAGTTCCACCATCGACTGTTATGCTTTGACCATTTACAAATGCAGCTTGTTTTGAGCAAAGAAAAGTACAAATACCAGAAAATTCTTCTACTGTTCCCATTCGTTTAGCAGCCAAACCTTCTTCAACATTTTTTCTTGCTTCCTCGTAAGTAATGCCTGCTAATTCAGCCTGAAAATTTATAATTCTAGTTTGTCGATCCGTATCAATTCTTTCGGGCAAAAGGCTATTAATAGTGACATATTCGGCCACATCTTTAGATAATGCTTTGGAGAGCCCATGCAAAGCCGATCGTGCGGAAGTGGATAAACCCATTATTAGATGAGGATTTTTAACCATTGCAGAAGTTATGTTTACTATTCGACCAAATTTCCTTTCTATCATTCCAGGAATCACAGCCTGCATTAGAAGGGCAGATTGCGTAAAGTTTGATTTTATTGCACTTAAAAAATCATCTTCACTCCAATCAAAAAAATTTCCAGGAGGAGGGCCACCACTGTTATTAATTAAAATATCCGGTTCAGGACATGCCTTCAAAAGAGCTTCCCTGGTTGAAGCATCTTCCATTGCTCCTAATATTGCAGTTACTTCAAATCCTTTATCTTTAAATTCTTTTTCAGTATTTGTTAAATTTTCTTTTTGAATACCATTTATAAAAATTTCTACTCCTTCTGAGGCAAGACTTTCTGCACAAGCTTTTCCTAAGCCTCTGCTTGAAGCACATATGATTGCCTTTTTACCTGATATTCCTAAGTCCATTGTATCGATATTATTAGTTTACATTTAGGCTATAACTCCGTAACCTAATATGTGACATTCTGTCACATTATTTAATAATGTCCATTTTGTCTTTAAGTTGTGTAAAATTTAGACACAACTAATTAAAATTATTTATCTTTCAAGGGGGAGGATATGAATAAATTCAAAAGCATCGCGCTTGTTACATCTCTATTTTTTTCGTTAGCAGCTTCAGCACAGGCTGTTTATGAAGATTTGACGGTAACAGCAACAAAAAAAGAATCTACTTTAATGGATACAGCAGCCGCAATTAATGCTGTTTCTGGTAATGACCTTTTTAAAAAAGGTATCAATAATATCGAAGGTCTTAGACATATAGCACCTGATATGGTTTTTGCTGGGGAAGGAAAATCTAGGGTTAATCTTAGAATAAGAGGAATAGGTACTTATCAATTTGATGTTGGTGCAGATCCATCTTCTTCTATAGTGATAGATGGCGTAGCTCAACCTAGAGTCGCTTCTTATCTTCATGGCTTGATGGATATTGAAAGGATCGAAGTCTTAAAAGGTCCTCAAGGCGCTATCTATGGAGTTAACTCACTAGGTGGAATTATAAATATTGTCACTAAAAGACCTGAAGGAGGAGATTCTGGAAAATTCACTGTTAAAGGTGGTAACAATGGCCAGAATGATGTCTCTCTTCGAATCGATACCGATATAGATGAAACTACTTCAGCTAGAATTGCGCTTTCAAGAGGCAGTGAAGATGGTATGTCCTTTGATGAGGCTACTGGAAGAGATGACGGAGTACATTCTATTGCGTCTAGATTTTCACTTTTTGGAGAAAATAATGATGTAGTTTGGAATACTTCCTTATCCCACTCTAAGATTAATCAATATGCTGTGATTTCAGAACAAAGATTTCTTTGTAATTCGACAAATCCTACAATGGATGTTTTGATTGTTGCAAGATCAACAACAAACGGAGTTTTTTGCACCACACAAAATAATTCTGCAGATTTGTTTTCTACAGGAGTTGTTAATACTGCTAATCCTGTTTACCAAAAAGCAGTAGCAAGCGAATATTCTCAAGAATTAAATAGGCCTGGATACAATTATGCAGAGTCAATTCTTTTTACTCTTGGAACTGAATCTTATATTAACGAACACAAACTAACGACTATTCTTGGAGTTTCTCAAGTTAATTCTGGAGAGGAAAGGGACTTTGATTCAATTGCTCTTGATGCAGTGGTCCAAAGACATACTGCTAAAACCGATACTACATCTATCGAGCTAAGACTAGACTCTTTTGATTCAGCCAAATATCCTTGGTCAGTTGGATTTTATGCTATGCGTGATCACGGTTTTAGAGAAGATACCTTTGCACTTGGTCCTGATAGTTTCTTTTCTGATACTTTAGTGAGAAATCTTTCAATCTTAGGTAGTGGTTTAAACCCAGCGGGAACACATACTGATGCACAAATTGAAGCTGCATTAGTAGCTTGTGTGGCTAGTGCAAACTGTGCAGCTATTGGAGCGCCCCCAAACCCTGCAGCAGGAACTCCAGCAGTTCCAAGATCTGCTTTACCAGCACCTGCAAATCTAAGAGTTAATATAGATGCTCTTGATCTAGCTAACTTTCAAAAAAGTGTTTCTGGTTATTTAAATAATACCGCAAGAATGGAAATAAAAACTCAAGCATCTGCGATATTTGGAAATGTAACCATTCCACTTCGTGATGATTTATCTCTGTTTGTTGGAGGACGTTATTCTATTCATGATAAACCTTTTAATTATATTGGCGGCACCGATGCTTTAGGAGTTCCTTTAGTATTGGCTCCATTTTCTGTCAGCAATGGACAGACTTTAAAAGAGTTTGATCCTAAAATAACTTTAGAGAAGACTTATGATAATGCTTTAGCTTGGGCAACTTATTCAACTGCAACCAAATCAGGTGGCCCTGGCTTCGCTCAATGGAATGCCACCAATGCATACAAGCCTTATAGTCCTGAGGAGCTTGAAATGATAGAAATAGGCTATAAAGCAGTTTTAGACGGGGGTTCTTCTCAATTAGAAGCAATTGTTTATTCTTATGACTACACCGACCATCAACAAATTCTTGTTGGAACCGATGCTAACGGTCAGCCCGCAGGTGTTGTTTTAAATGCAGATGCTACTGTTCAAGGCATAGAATTAAACTATAGAACTTTTCTTAATGATAATACTAATTTAGTTCTAGGTTATGCTGGTATTGATGCAGAATACGATAGATTTTTGGATACAGCTGCGTCAGTTACAGGTATAGATAGAGCAGATAGCAAAATGCCATTTGCTGCCGACAACAATATTAATGTCGCAATCGAAAATACTCAGTATTTAAATATAGGAGAACTTACATCTTCTTTAAGTATTTCATATAAAGATGAATACAAACTTAGTTTAGATGAATGGTATCCAACAGTTGTGAAAGATCTAACTCTAGTTAATTTGAATGTTGGTTTGGATTTGCCAAGTGGTTGGAATATTTCAGCCTACTGTAACAATTGTACGGATGACGATTATATGATGGTTGCTCTAGCCGGAGCTAGAAATCAAGGTGGAGGTAATAGATATAGTTTAGGTGAAGGAAGAAGATTGGGTCTTCAACTTTCCACTGAATTTTAATAAATATCATATTAAAAAGCGGCATCCCTGTGGTGCCGTTTTTTATTTAAGCTAAAATAAAACAATGCCAAATTCAGATAAAATTTCTTCAAAAGATAAAATTATTGAAGCAGCAATTATTCATTTAAATAGGGAAGGGCTAAATAATTTTACGGCCACTTCATTAACTAGGTCTGCCAATTTAGGTTATGGCACATTTTATAAATACTTTTCTTCTACTGAAGACGTCTTAGAATCAGCAATTAAAAAAAATGTTATGGATTGGTCTTTGATGATATCGGAATCAAATAAAAAAGAACCAGATAGATTATTGGCCTTTTTAGAAGCTATCTATAAAACAATCCTACAAGTTAGTAATAATGCTTCAATGCGATGGCTACTAGAAAAACCAAATTATTTTGTAGAGATATATTTTGATTTAACTCGCCATCATGCAATCGAAGATGTTAAATCGGCAGTTGCTAGTGGCCAATTAACTTCAGAATATCTTGAAAACTTTGAAACTAAATTCAAACTTCATTTGTGGCAAATATGTGGAGGGATTTCTATGGTAGATGAAGGTTATAATTATAAAGAAATTGCTTTAGAGTTAATTAAGTTAATTATTCCAACTGAAGTAAAAAAAGAAAAAGCAATTGAGATTTATGAAATTTTAAAAAATAGAAATTACTAAAAAATGAAACTGAATAGCGATTTACAACCAAAGGTTAAAATTAATGCTCCTGCATTTAAACCAGTCAATGATTTTAAAAGAGACTTTGATTTAACAGATGTTTTTTTATTTGAAAAAGGACAACCTTTTGAACAATTTAAAAATCTAAGAAATAACTCACCAGTACATTTTCATGAAGCCGGTATAGGAGATAGTGAACCAGGGTTTTGGGTTCTTACAAAATATACTGATATAGAGTATGTATCTAGAAATCAAAAAATCTTTTCTTCGCAACTTGCAAGTGGAACTACACTTACGCTTGGATACTCACAAGAAGTAAGTATTGATCAATTATTTAAGTCAGCGTTAGATCATATGTTGGGAATGGATGACAAGTTACATCTTTCCATGAGAAATCCTCATATGAAATTTTTTACACCAAAATACGTTGAAGAATTAAGGAAAAAAGTTTCTATAAAAGTGACAGAGCTTTTAGACAAGATCGCTCCCATGGGTCAATGTAATTTAGTAGATACAGTTTCTTCTGAACTTCCAATATTTTCTTTAAGTGAAATCCTAGGAGTTCCAGAAGAAGACAGACCAAAAATTAAGGAATGGATGACTTTTTTAGAAATGGCACAAGTTGTTGGCGCTACTCAAGCTGCTGAAAAAAATAATATTAAACTTGATGATGATCAACAAGCTTCAGCTCCAGATCCAGCGATGATTGCAATGTTTACAAGTATTGTGAATGAAATGTTTCAGTATGGAAGAGATATTCTTCTTAAAAGAAGGAAAGATCCAAAAGACGACTTACTTTCAGTTATTGCAAACATAGAAATAGACGGTGAGAAACTTCCAGAAGAATATTTAGACGGTTCTTGGTTATTAATTATTATTGCAGGAAATGAGACAACCAGAAATTCTATAAGCGGAACAATTAAATTATTGACTGAAAATCCAGACCAAAAAGAGAAGTTAATTAATAATATGGAACTTCTACCAAACATGGTTAACGAAGCAATAAGGCTGATTTCGCCTGTTATTTATATGCGAAGAACAACTACCGAGGAAACACAAGTTGGTGAGCAAAAAATTGGTCCGCAAGAGAAGGTTGTTTTGTATTATGGCGCAGCGAACAGAGATCCTGATATTTTTATAAATCCAGATAAGTTTGACATAGATAGAGACAATGCAAAAAAACATTTGGCATTTGGCTATGGTCGTCACTTATGTCTTGGGAAACACATGGCCAACATGCAACTATCGGAAGTGTATAAACAAATCCTAGAAAGATTTCCTGATATGCATCAAAGCGACGAATGGAAAGTAGTGCCTAATAATTTCACCCATTCTATTTCTGAAATGCCGGTTGCTTTTAAGCCAGAATAACTATGCAAAATTTTGTTGATCTTTTGTTGGGTGTTTGGAACCAAGGCTTGCTTGGAGTGAGTATTTCCCAAATTATCATTTCTTTAATTATTTTGACAGTGGCTTTTGTTTTAAGAGGAGTAATCTCAAACATTGTTATTAAATGGTTGGAAAATTTAACTGCCAAAACTAACTCAAAAGTTGATGACATTATTTTAGACTCATTGAGAAAACCCTTAGGTTATGTCCCAATAACTATAGGACTTTATTTAATTACTATTTATTTACCTCTAGCAGGCTTAATAGATCTAATTGCAACAAACATAATTAAAGCATTTGTTGTTTTTACGATTTTTAGCGTACTAGCCAATGCAGTAGAGCCATTGTTTAAATTTCTTGCTGGAAATTCTTGGCTAACTTCGGCTATGTCATCTTGGTTAGAAAAATCTTTGAAGGTACTAATTTGGATTATAGGTTTTGCAGTAATTCTGGATATATTTGGAATACAAATTGGCCCTTTAATTGCTGGATTGGGACTTTTTTCAGTTGCAATCGCATTAGGTGCCCAAGATCTTTTCAAAAATTTAATAGCAGGCATGTTGATTATTGGCGAGAATAGATTTCAGCCCGGCGATCGTATTGAAGTAGTTGGACAATTTCATGGCATTGTTGAAACGATTGGTTTTAGATCAACGACTGTGAGGTTATTCAATACATCGCCAATGATTATTCCTAATAAAGATTTATCTGATGTAAGCGTTATAAATCATAAACAACTTAAATTTAGGAGAATTAGATGGGTCATTAACCTTGTCTACGCAACGCCCTCAGAATCAATTGTAAAAATATGTGATGATATTGAACAAGTTATCAATAACGAGAAACTTGGGTTTGCAATTAATCCTGGTCAAGAATCTTTCGCGAAAGCAGTTGAGTTTGGAGCTAGCTCCATAGATTTAGAAGTTTTGTGTTACACAGATATTAATGATTACACAGGCTTTTCTGAGGTAAAACAAAAACTCTTGCTTGAAATACAACAAATAGTTCTTAATCATGGTTCTGATTTTGCTTTTCCTTCAAGGTCTGTTTATATCGAATCATCTCCAACAGAATAAATTTAATGACAAGATGGTTTTTTCTTTTCTTTCTTGCTTTAACTTTAATCATTTCTTTTAGAGTTATTACCTTTTCGTCTGCACCAATAAGGGCAGTTGCTTGCGATAGTGTCTCAATTGAATCTGATTTATCAGGCATTTGGGATTTAAATAGAATTGATAATTTCTCAGGATTCAAACCTTATTTGACTAGAACAGGCTTAGAAAATTACACATTTTTAATAAATTTCTTCATGCCTTTATTTTTATCCAACAGCCAACTCTTGATAATAGATACTTGCGAGGAAGAAATGTCACTTAGTTATAATTATTTTAGACAATGGCATCAATACGCAATTCCTCTTCTTGGAAATGAAAAAATTAAATCAAATATTGAAGACCAAGATATTACTGCCGTTTATGATCAAGATTTATTAGAAATGAAGATAAACGCAAAAAATATAGACTTTAAACAAGATTTATATTTAGATGGCGGGGAATTGATAAGAGAAATTGAGTTTCAAGGCTCATCTTTTGGAAATATTAAATTTATTTATAGAAAAAATGACTAACCCAAAAGAATATATTTTGCGTGTGACTTGCCCAGATCGCTTTGGAGTAGTGGCTAAAGTCTCTACTTGCTTAAATGAATCTGAATTATTTATTTTGGAATCTGCTCATTTTGGTGACCCTGAAACAAATAAATTTTTTATGAGAGTGAAGGTAATATCTCCAAATAAAAATTTTAAATTTAATTCTTTTGAAAAAAAGTTTTCCGTAATAGCCAAGGAATTGAATATAGAATGGACATTAACTGATGCCAATTGTAGGCCCAGAACCGCCATTTTTGTTTCGAAATACAGTCATTGCTTGCAGGATTTACTTTATAGAGAAAGTGTAGGCTCATTGCCAATAGATATTAAATGTGTCATTTCAAATCATCCAGATCTTAGAAAAATTGCAAAAAGTTATGAAATACCATACCACTTTATAAATATGCAAAAAATTTCAAAAACTAGTGCAGAGGCAAAAATAAATAAAATATTATCCAAAGAACAAGTTGAGTTGAATATTTTGGCAAGATATATGCAAATCTTGTCTAAATCTTTTGTAAATAAACATTATGGAAATATTATTAATATTCATCATTCGTTTCTTCCAAGTTTCAAAGGCGCTAAGCCATACCAACAAGCATATACCAAAGGCGTTAAGATTTTAGGCGCAACAGCCCATTACGTGTCTTCTGATTTAGATGAAGGACCCATCATAGAACAAACCGTGGATAGGATAAATCACAGCATGACTCCTAAAGAAATGGAAGTAATTGGAAGAGATATAGAGTCTATTACTCTTGCGAAAGCTGTAAAATATCACATAGAACAACGTATATTTTTAAATGGTAATAAAACAGTAATTTTTAATTGAGGAGAAAATAATGAGTGTTAACTTTAAAGGCTATTCAACAATAGGAACCAATAATAAGGAAGCTGCCGAAACCTTTTACGATGCATTGCTTGCACAACTTGAGCCAAAAAAACTTCTTGCAAACGACAGGATAACAATGTGGTTATCAAAAGAAGATGGATCTGTCATTTTAGCTATAGCAATCCCTTATGACGGAAATACAGCTCATCATGGTAATGGAACAATGAAAGCTATCGCGCTAGGTTCTCATGATGAAGTAATAAGTATGTATGACAAAGCTATCGAACTTGGCGCCAAGGATGATGGAGCACCAGGTATGAGAGCAGGACAATTTTATGGAGCTTATGTTTACGATTTAGATGGCAATAAACTATGCTTTTTTAATATGGGCTAATTTAAGGCTTGATCAATATCGTCGATTAAATCTTCTACAGATTCGATTCCAACTGAGAGTCTAATCAGACCATCAGTAATACCAATTTTATCTCTTATTTCCGCGGGAACAGAAGCGTGAGTCATTAGAGCAGGGTGTTCTATTAGGCTTTCAACTCCACCTAGGCTTTCCGCGAGAGAGAAAATTTTAGTTTTTTCAAGAAAACTTTTAGAAACTTCCAAGCCGCCACTTAATTCAATCGAAATAATTCCTCCGAACCCATTCATCTGTTTCTTTGCTAGTTGATGTTGTGGATGCGATTCAAGACCAGGATAGATAACATTCTGAATTTTTTTATGATTAATCAATTCATCGGCAAGGAGTAGAGCATTGTTGCTATGCCTTTCCATCCTTAAAGACAATGTCTTGAGACTTCTAAGTATCAGATAACTATCGAAGGTACTGGTAATGGGTCCTAATGAATTCTGAATATTTGCCATTTTCTCCAGTAATCTTTTATCATCCTTACCAATCACTAAAACTCCAGCGATAAGATCGGAATGGCCGCCAAGATATTTGGTTGCAGAATGAAGAACAATATCAATTCCAAAGTTCAATGGTTTCTGAATATACGTTGATGCAAAAGTGTTATCACAAACGGATAGAATTTTTTTCTCTTTAGCAAAATTTGCAATTTTCTCTAAATCAGCAATTTTTAATAGTGGATTAGTCGGTGTCTCAACAAAAATCATTTTTGTTTTATCGGTGAAAGCTTTCTCGACATTATCAAAATCTGTCATATCAACGTAAGTAACAGTAATGCCTTGAGATTTAGTCTTTATTTCATTGAACAGCCTTACAGTTCCTCCATACAAATCATCCATTGCGATAACGTGATCTCCTGGTTCTAATAGCTCAACACAAGCAGAAATAGCAGCAACACCTGAAGAAAAGCCATATCCTTTGATTCCGTCTTCCAAACTTGCCATACATTCTTCAAATGCTTTTCTAGTTGGATTTCCTGATCTTGAATAATCGTATCCCTTATGGACTCCAGGAGATTCTTGTTTAAAGGTCGATGAGGTATAAATCGGCATCATAACAGCGCCAGTCGCTGGGTCGGCTTCCTGACCAGCGTGAATGGCTCTTGTTTCAAATCCTTGTTTTTTATTTTTTGCCATAATTAATTAATATTTTCCTTAACCCAATCTTTATTAAATGCTTTGGATAAATACTTATTCCCAGTATCGCAGATCAAAGTAACCACTGTTTTTGGTTCTTCTTGAGTCTTACACCACTTGATAGCAGCATCAACTAAGGTACCACAAGATGAGCCAGCTAAAATACCTTCTTTTTGTAGAAGTTGGTCAATCATATTGAATGCTTCTTTGTCTGAAACATAAATACCTTCATCTATGATATCAAGATTTAAATTAGCTGGAATGTAATCTTCTCCGATTCCTTCTACACTCCAAGAGCCTCCTTCATATTTGTACTCACCAGTATTTACTGCATCAGCTACAACTGAGCCAATAGGATCAGCAATAATAACTTTTATATTTGGATTTTTAGATTTTAAAAATCCTCCAACTCCACTTATTGTTCCGCCTGTTCCAACTCCGGCAACAAAAGCATCAATATTACCCTCCATTTGTTCCCAAATTTCTGGACCTGTAGTTTCAAAGTGTACTTGGGGATTTGATTTATTTTCAAATTGATTTGCAAAAAAAGAATTAGGAGTAGATTTTAGTAATTTTTCTGCAATTGATTGGTAATGCTCCGGATGTCCATTTTCAACATCAGATCTCGTCATAATAATTTCTACTCCCATAGCTTCTAGATGTCTTATTTTTTCTTCGCTCATTTTGTCAGGGATGACTAAAATTAATTTATATCCTTTTAGCTTTGCTGCCAGCGCAAGACCTAGACCAGTATTTCCAGCAGTAGATTCAATTATCGTAGAGCCTTCCTTAATTAGACCTTGGTTCTCAGCATCTTGAATCATTTTTAAACCAACTCTATCTTTTATAGATCCAAAAGGATTCAAGCTTTCCATTTTGACGTATAAATCGCATTTACCAGTATCAATATTATTGATTTTTAAAACAGGTGTATTGCCCACCATTTCAAGAACATTGTTAAACTTAGATTTCATTGATCTTCGGATGATTTATTTTTTTTACGATTATACTTTGTCTTATCGGCAAAAACTTTTGCTTTGTTAAATTTCGAAGCATTTTTAGCAACAAGATTAGAAGCCTTTCTTTTTTTGATTTTTTTCATTTGCTTTTAGATAGAATTATAGAGAGTAAGTTCTTCAACTTAATCGTCTGTGTATTTCTTCTTTTAAAAGCCACATTCTATCTTGGCCCCAAACATAATAAGGATCGCTACCATCTGAATTAGTTATTTTAAAACTTGGTACACCCCAGCAATTTCCTGAGTACATATCATCGCAATTGTCATTTAAGATCTTTTTCCATTTTTTCGTATTTAAGTCTCTTTTTATCTTATCCCAATCAAGACCTAGTTCATTAATCAAATTTTTTAAAAAGCTTTCATCTCCAATATTTATTCCATCTTGAAAAGAAGCCTTTAGAAGGCCATCAATGTATTCAAATCCTTTGCCTAGATTATCTATTATTGGAAAAAGAGAATAAGCAAGCCTTGCGGGTTTTCCAATGGGAGAATAAATTGATTTCATCTCATATCCATATTTTCTTCCCTCTCTAGCAGCATCTGAAATTATGTATTTTGCTTTAAAAGTTGGAATCACCATCATTCTCATTAGCATGGGTAGCACTGGTTTAGTGATTAGGTCTACTGGATAATCTTTTATGAGATCTTTGACTTTTTTGGCACTTACAAATGTATAGGGACTATTAAGTGAAGGATAAAAAGTTAAATTTAGTTTATCGTCTGAAGAAATCTCATTAGGAGCTGTCGTATTGAGATTACATATAAATTCATTATCAGTGGTTTTTTTTGCTCCTAACTCAGCTAATCTTGTTTCTAAGTGATTCAGGCGATCAACGCCCCAATATAGCTCTTTTTCATAATAAAATGCGGAGCCGAAATAGTAATCGCAATTATTTCTAATTTCGTTTCCATTATTTAGCTTAATACTTACTTCACTATCTGTAGCGTTGTAGATCTTATTCAATTCTTTTAATTTTTCTTCTTGACCTAGCCAGAGAGCAGAACTAACTTCTTTTGCGATTGAAGTAAACTTTTCAGCTTCAAGATTGCATAAAATTGAATTAGCAAGAGATATCAAATTTTTTGAAGGATAAGATAATGCTTCGAAATCTACATCATAGAATGGGGCTATTCTTTTAACGTCTTGCAAACAGTAAGCATCATATAAATCTGGTTCATGTACTGTAACAGGATTTTCTTCTCCCACTAATATTGGTTTCAAATCAATATCGTAGCCGTTGATAAGTTTATCAATGTATTGAATTGTTAAATGAGAGTAGGGGTCATCAACTTTATGAAAATACAAAACTTCATGAGGTCTATTTTCTTTTTGTCTCTTATTTTCTTGGTTTTCTCGAATAGCTTTAAAATTTTCATAACTAGAAAACATATTCATTGCTTTATTTCTTGCTTTGTAAGCAAAAGTCCTTCTAGCTAAAATATTTCTGATAAATTGGATCATTAAAATCGTTCCTCACCTGATTGAATACGATTATATAGCTCATTATTCATCTCTATATAATTCCCTTTTTGATAGAAATATAGTTTGTCTTCAATTAATTCAGGATCAAATCCTTGTTTTTTTAAATCTTCTTTTTGATGTTTAAAAGTACCAGTTGTTTTCATTGTTTCAGTAATTCTTAAAAAATATGGAAGTTGAAAAGCATTTAAGTTTTTCTCTATATGCTCAGAAAATTCGTTGAAATTAAACTCATCTGTTACGCTCAATAAAGCCATTCCAGCTCTTCCTTCCGCTGATTTAATTTCAACACCATAAACATTTGAGTCTAATACTTGATCATATTTATTAACAATTGCAGCTACTTCCATTGTCGAAACATTTTCACTTTTCCATCTATAAGTATCTCCAACCCTGTCAGCAAAAGAGAGCCAATTATTTTCATGTCTGATCAAAAGATCTCCAGAATTAAACCAAAGATCACCTTTTTCAAAGACATCACTCATAATTTTTTTGTTGGAAGCTTGTTTATCCAAATACCCTTCAAAAGTAGCTATCTTTGATAATGCTGAAATGAATAGACCAGTTTCTCCTACACCAACCGATTCACAATATCCTTGATCATTTCTAATAGGCTCTCCAGTCTCTTGATCACACTTGATCACTAATGAACCACGCATATAACGTCCTACCATCCCTGGTCTTCCGTGTGTATTAACTAAAGCACCAACTCCTTCAGTGGCACCATATAACTCTCTTATACTTGGAATACCAAATCTAGATTGAAATTTTTCCCAAATATCTGGTCGCAAGCCATTACCAGAAATAACCCTTAAATTATGACTTTTATCATCTTTATTTGGCTCAACATTCATAAGATATCGACAAAGTTCTCCAACATATCCAAACATAGTTACTTTATGTTTTCGTACGTCTGGCCAAAATTCAGAAGCAGAAAACTTTTCTTTAATTACTGTCGTTGCGCCTCCTCGCAAGCAACCTGCCCAGGACCACAAAAGACCCGTAGCGTGATAAAGGGGCAGGGTTAAATAAAGAATATCTTTTTGTTTTGCTCTAAATCCAAAGAATTGACCAGCATAACTTGTTTTAACTGCTCTTCCGTTCGTGATGAGTGCTGCTTTTGGAAGACCTGTTGTACCAGATGTATAAATATACATTCCAACATCTTTAATTTTTAAATTATGACTTTTTACGTCTTTAAAACCTTTGGACTGTTCATTAATATCAACGTATTCATTAGGAATTTTTTGCGAATCTTCAATTGCATAAATATTTAACGCTTGCAATTCTGACTCTGGCATCGAAGAATTGAATTTGTCTATATGAGAAGCTCCCAATACTACGGCTTTTGCATCGACAATAGTGACAACATGCTTCAATCCTTCTCCTGTTACTGTTGTGTTAATTAATGCTGCAATTGCTCCGATTCTGTGTGCTGCTAAAAGAAGCATCAAAAAATCAGGACAGTTATCCATTAACAAAGCAAAACAGTCACCTTTTTCGATTCCTTCACTTTGCAAATAAGCTCCATATTCAGAAACTTTTATGTCCGCTTCTAACCAGGTTATTTCTTGATCTTTGAAGATAAATGCTGTTTCGTTAGGGTACTTTTTAACATTGTTTTCGAAGAATTTTAAAATAGATAATTCATTTTCTGGCTTCCAAGTAACAAGTAATCTTGGAATACCTTGTGCATAAAAATAAATATCATCTAATAGTCCGTTTACAGCCCACTTTAAACTCATTTTTCCCCCACATCTAAAAATTTTAAACATCCCGAATTATTCAGGATAGGTTTTATTGACTCTTTTAAATCATATTCATTATATTTCAATCTAAGTTCTTTTAAAGATTTAGCATGAGATTTTTGTGTAGTTTGATTAAAAGATTTTCCCTCTAGAAAAACAGAAAAAGTATTTTTTTTCTCATTAAGAGCAACGTAATTAGCGTCGGACCATGGTAAAAATAAACTAGCAATCTCTTTTTCTAAAATGGGTTCAATTGTCAGGTGCATGTCGCTCCATCCTAGAAAATCTCCTTCAATTCTTGGATTTTCCATTCTTTTTAACCATTTTACTAAATTGGGTCTTTGATTAATGAAATTCCTAGCAGTAATATCCATCCAAGATCCATAAAGATGTCCCCAAAAACCAAAATCTGCCATCGATGGACGTCCGCCAAATAGATAAGAAAATTTACTGAAATGATTTTCTAATAAATCTATTAATCTTTTGAAAGATCTTTCCACTAGTTCTTTGTTTTCATCATTGATTCCATAAGTAGTTGAAGCCATATTCGAATATTTATTTTTTATATCTTGAGATGTTTTTTCAAGAGCTAACTCAGAAATTATAGGAAGGTATCTTATATAAAAAGGAATCGAAGATGCTGCTATGCGTTTAGATGCTAAATTTTGGTCAGCTTCGTAGGTCCATCGATAATTAAATAAGTGTTTAACCATCCACTCATCAGCATATTCTTCCAGCAAGGACGAAATAAAAATTAATCTTGAATCTTCCGGGTAAATGGAATTGTTTGAATAGTTGGGTTCAATTTTTTCAATTATATTAGTAGAGTCTTGCAGCACTTCATTGTTATCAGTTAAAAGTAAAGGAATGAAGGGTAGTTGCGCTAATTTATGAAGCTCTTTAGATTTTGGGTTTTTAATCCATCTGTATTTAATTCTTTTATAGTTTAAGTAGGACTTAATCTTAAGAGTATAAGGGGATATTTCTAGCCCAAATAATTTATACATTTAAGAAAGATTTAAGCCAATCCTCTTTTTTCTAACAATCTTTTCGGATCAGGCTCTTTTCCATTGAACCTTATAAATTGCTCCATAAGATCTTTGGAGTTTCCTGAAGAGTAAACAAACTCTTTTAATTTCTGTCCTGAGGATTTGTCGTATATACCGTTTTTTTCAAAAACTTCAAAAGCAGAAGAATCCAAGACTTCTGACCACATATAACTGTAGTAACTAGATGAGTAGCCACCAGAAAAAATATGATTGAAATAAGTACTACCGTACCTACTATCTATTTCTTTAGGTTTATTAATGCTATTAAAAAGTTCTTCCTCAAAGCCATCAATATCTGTAATGTCTTTGTCTGAAGTGTGCCAAGCTAAATCCAAAAAAGAAGCTGCTAAATATTCTGTAGTAGCGAAACCCTGATTAAATTTTTGACAATTTAAATATTTATTCATTAAATCTTCAGGGATTTTTTCACCTGTTTCAAAATGTTGTGCAAATTCATTTAAGACTTCAGGATTTCTTATCCAGTTTTCCATCATTTGAGATGGGAACTCAACATAATCTCTTGGAACACTTGTACCGGATAGAGATGGGTAAGTTACATCGGATAGCAAACCATGAAGAGCATGCCCAAATTCATGGAACAAAGTAATAGCATGTTCAAAATTTAACAAAGAGGGTTTATTTTTAGTGGGAATAGGAAAATTACAAACATTTATAATTATCGGATATTTGACGCCATTGTTCTTGCTTTGATCTCTATAACTAGTCATCCAAGCACCGCCTTGCTTAGAGGGACGAGCAAAGTAATCAGTAAGAAAAATTCCGACAATATTTTTATCACTATCTATAACTTTATAAGCTTCCACTTTCTCATGATATTTGGGATATTCACTTAATTTAATAAACTTAATATCAAATAATCGTTCGGCAGTTGTAAAGGCTGCAGTTTTAATATTCTCTAGAGACAAAAAAGGCTTCATATCTTCTTCAGAGAAATCGTATTTATCTTTTCTAACTTTTTCTGAATAAAACCACCAATCCCATGCTTCTAACTGAAAATTATTTCCTTCTTTTTGGATTAGTTTTTGCATTTCGATAATTTCTTCATCGGCTCTCTTTTTTGCCGGTTTCCAAACTTGATTCAATAAATCTGAAACATTGCCTGTTGTTTCAGCCATACTATTTTGAAGCGCTAAATCAGCGTGACAATCAAACCCAAGAAGGTTTGCCTT
This sequence comes from uncultured SAR86 cluster bacterium, assembly GCA_902614235.1. Lineage (GTDB taxonomy): Bacteria > Pseudomonadota > Gammaproteobacteria > Magnimaribacterales > AG-339-G14 > CASICS01. The sequence goes on along the minus strand of CACMKG010000001.1, from coordinate 452,814 downwards.
TTGTTTTCTAAGAGAATGCATCTCTTTAATCAGAGATTCATTATTTTCAGAATTTTTGTTCTTACCTCTTGATATATAGCCTTTATAAATTTTTTCTCTTAGGGATCTGTTATTGGAGAAAGTTAAAAAAGGATATAAATTTTCTCTACTAGCTTTGAAAAGCCAGCAATTCTTGATCTGTTCTGCTTCTGCTTGTTTTTTTCCTAATTCAATCAAATCCTCAGGCAAGCCGTCTAACTCATTAGGATCAGAAATAATCAATTGAAAATTATTGGTCTCTTTAAGAGTGTTTTGATTAAACTTCAAAGAAAGAGAAGACAACTTCTCATTCATTGATTTTAAGACTTCTCTATTGCCGTCATCTAATAAAGAACCTCTTAACTTAAAATTGTCAAAAATTATTTGTACCAATCTTTGCTGTTCATCATTTAAAGGGTCTTTATCTTCATGTACTTTTTTTATTTTGATAAATAAATCTTGATTCAAAGAAATACTGTCATTGTGTCTGGACAGTTTTGGGCTTATTTCAGAAGCGATTTTATTTAAGTTGTCATTTGAATGAGCAGAGAGAAGATTATAAAAAACTCTGCTGACTTTACTTAAGAGTTCACCAGAATTTTCAAGTGCATTGATTGTATTTTCAAAAGTAGGAGTTTCCTTGTTATCGATAATTAATTTAATTTCTTTAGCGTGCTCTTCTATAGCTTTATCAAAAGCAGGTATGTAATGTTCTTCTTTAATTAATTCAAATGGAGGAATTCCATATTCATTTTTAAATTCTTTCAATAGCGGATTATTCATGGATTAATTTTATAGATTTATTCAATTAATGACTAAAAAACCTCTCTTTCAAATAAAAAGGTAAATAAGTTATGAAGAAAAGTAATATAGCAATAGGTAGAAAGATAAATAAGTGAAAAGGGGGATCAGGCATAAATCTAGTGAGGTTTTCTCCTAAAGGAAATTCAATTAAATACATGTAGTTTGCAACAGTATCAGTGGAGAAGTAATTAATTGTTAAATTGACTACATAAATAACTAAAACGATCGGAATGCTATAGAAAATTGTATCCTGAAAAGATTTGAAATCAGGTTTATTGCCTAAAGTAATAGAGGCAAAACAAATGGCAAATAGTAAAAGACCATGACTAAAATTAAATAAAATAAAATGTAAATGAGGAAAGTCGAAAGGAAAATCAGGTTGAGTTAAAGCCATTAGAACTCCTGAAATACCCCAAAAAAAAGAAATACTAAAGAAAAACCTTGTTTTAAATATTAAGAAAATCGCAACAAATATAGAAGCGAGATTGCATAAATGTAATGGAAGAGTTGAGATAAAGAAAAATCTCTCTGGGTATAAAGCAGGATAATAGAACGGCTTTGTTAATTCATTGATTAAAATTATGAAAGCAATAACTATCGATATCTTATTTTTGGTTGATTCTTTAGATGTTTTTAAAACAATAGGGATTAAAATGGAAATCCCGATTATCAATGCAATGGTAAATAAATGTTCAAACCCGAAAATTTTAAATTCTTCTGCTTCAAACATATAATTAATTTTATATGAAAAATTTCAATTTGACCTTCGTATTTATTTTAATAGTCCTAACTTCGTGTAGTAATGAAGTTAGTAGAAATAAAATTGAATGGCAAGATGAGTTAGATTATTTTAATGGTGAAAATGCATATTATTTTGTAGATGTAGGAGTTAAATCTGCATACGTCGGAGGTGTGCTTGAGATTTATAATCTTCAGGATAACTCTTATATTGATAGGATTACTGTGAATGGTTTTGATCTGATTTCTAGAACTGATGGATACCCAATATGTAGAATCTGGGGCTTAAGTGGAAAATTAAATAAGGCTACTTATTTGTTGGCTAGAAATTGTATTAGCTCAGATTAAACTTATTATAAAAATCTTCAAACTTTTTTTGAAGCCTTTGCATTCCTGATATCCAACGGTCATAGTCCGAAGATTTTCTTTGGATATATTCAAGCACTTCTTTATGAGGAGTAACCAAAAAACGTTCTTTTTTAATTGCATCTATTACATCTAATGCACATTCATCAGCTGATATCATACCGTCTACTCCAGCTGTGCCCGCACCTTGAGCCGTCATTGCAGTTTCTACTGCTTGAGGACATAGGCACGATACTCCAATGCCTTTTTCGCCATAAGTAATTTTTAACCATTCAGCTAAACTCAATGCTGCAGCTTTGGTAACTGAATAGGGCGCTGATCCAATTTGAGTTAACAAACCTGCGGCAGATGCTGTATTCATTAAATAACCACTACCTCTTTCTAGCATTTGTGGTACAACATGTTTAGCAGCATGTATATGACCAATTACATTGATTTCCCAAATATTTTGCCAATCTTCAGTTGTGACATCAAAAAATCCAGGAACGCCGCCGATTCCAGCATTAGAACAAAAAATATCTATCCCTCCAGTTTTTTCATTCATATAATTAATCAAAGATTTAATTTCTTCTTCCTTGCTGACATCAATTTTTAAAGCGTCACAGTTAAGTTCTTTCTTTGTTTCATCTAACTTTTCTTCATCTACATCAACTATTAAGACGTATGAGGATTTTTCTTTTATAAAAGCTTTAGCTAAAGCTTTTCCTATTCCATTAGCACCGCCGGTTACAACTACTCTTGAATCCAATATATCCATTTATTTACCTAATAATTTTATAGCCGAAGCTCTAAGGTCCTTTTTAGCAATTTTGCCTGATGCGATCCTAGGCAACTTATCTTTCTGAATCCAGACGTGAGCCGGAATTTTAAAATTAGCTAACTTGGTAGCTAAAAAACTATTAAGATCCGTCTCATTTAATTCACTTTCATCTCTTATGCAAACATTAGTAGCTAAAATTTCACCCAGTCTTTCGTCAGGCACACCAAATACTGAAGCTTCAAGGACATCAGGATGTTCCGCAATAGCCGCTTCAACTTCTGGACAAGCAATATTCTCTCCACCTCTTATAACCATATCCTTTTTTCTATCATTAATAAAAAGGAATCCGTCTTCATCCAAATAACCAATATCTCCCGTTTTAAACCAGCCTTGTGAGTCTAGACAATCTTCTGTTGCTTCAGGATTTTTCCAATAACATCTAAAAGTAGCAGCCGATTTTATACAGACTTCTCCATTTTCATTAGTTTCTAAAGTGTTTCCTTCATCATCAATAATTTTAAGTTCTATTATTTTGGGAACAGGAAAACCGGTGCTCATTGGTTTTGAGATATAAGTATCCCCGGCATTATTAGCACCTAAAGCATTGGTCTCCGTTAAACCATAGCCGATACCAGGATTGGTTTCTGGCATATGTTCTTTTTGTTTTTTTACTTGTTCAGGCGGCCTTGGAGCACCTCCACCATAAAGATCTTTTAAAGTTGAAATATCTCTAGGATTTTTAATTTGCGCCTCAACCATTTCAGCTGACATAGTAGGCACACCAGTAAAAGCAGTAATTTTTTCTTGTTCAACTAAATCTAATGCAATATCTGGATCCCATTTGTACATGAGAACAGTTTTTCTACCAACTGGAATTGAAAGCAAGAACAGGGCGTGAGAACCGGTGACATGAAATAATGGCACACCGACTAATGATGCTGCCTGTTCCTCTTCATTTGCTTTCTCTAAAGCTAATGTTTCCTCATCGGAGTCTTCTTTAACCATGGTTGTAAGAAGAATCCAATAAAAAGGTGCAAAAATGATTCCTCTGTGAGTGAGAACAACGCCTTTGGGATATCCAGTACTACCTGAAGTATACATAATAGATGCATCATCCTCAGGTTCTATTTCAATAGGATTATCAAATGTCTCTGATTGATCTTTAATAATTTGATAAAAATCTATATCTTGATATTCAGGTTTTGAAGAACGAACTGCAATTTTTGGAAGATCACTAAGTCTTCCTTTTAATCTATCTAATCTTTCTTCGTCACCAATAAATAATTTTGCTTCACTATTGCTTAATCCATATTCTATTTCATCACCTTTCCACCAAGAGTTTAATGGCACAACAACACCGCCAATGGAAGTAATTGCCATGTAACAAAACATCCATTCGGGATAATTCCTCATAGAAAAAGCTACTCTATCTCCTTTTTGTATATTAAATTTTGTTTGAAGAGTATTAGCTAATTGAGATGTAATTCTTAAAGTATCGTTGAACTGATATCTTTCGTCCTGATAAACAATATGAGTCCAATCACCATGCAAAAGACCTAACTGATAATATTCTCTTAAGTTGCTTGGTGCTTCCTTAAAAACAAAGTATTCATTTCCTCTTATATTTGCTTTTTCTAGGCTTAACAAGCCTTCGTTGGTGACCTGCTCAAGTAGTTCCAATCTACCTTGAGTATTAAATAATTTGCTTGTTGGCATTATTAAACTACAGTTCCGCCGTCAATAACCAAAGTGTGACCATTTACAAAACTACCAGCTTGAGAAGCTAAAAAGACAGCAGCCCCGCCAATTTCATCAGGTTCTCCTATTCTCTTCATAGGGCAAGTAGCAGTAGATTGCTTGAGTATTTCTGGATTTTCCCAAAGAGCTTTTGCAAAGTCTGTTTTAAATAAACCGGGAGCAATGGCATTAGTTCTTATGTTGTATTGTCCAAATTCCAAGGCATAGTTTTTTACCAGCATGATGTCAGCGGCTTTAGAAATATTATAAGCACCTATAACTGGACTAGCATTAAGTCCTCCAATAGAGGAAACAATGATAATGCTTCCATCTTTACGCTCCATCATCTCGGGAATAACCATCTGACAAAGATTATGATTACTTTTAATATTGTTATTCATTATTTTTTCAAAAGCGTCGTCGGTAATATCTTTGATGGACCCAAAATAAGGATTGGTAGCAGCATTGCAAACCAGAATATCGATTTGCCCCAATTGAGATCTTGTCTCTTCGACAAGCATTTCAAGAGCTGTTTTATCAGAAATATTGCATGGGATAACAATTGCCTTTCCAGCACCTTCATCTTCTAGAGAATTTATTTCTTCAGCTGTTGCTTCACAAACATCTACCTTTCTACTAGAAATTACAACATTAGCACCTTGTTTTGCCATTGCCATTGCAATGGATTTACCAATACCTTTAGAGGAACCGGTAATGATTGCGTTTTTGCCTGTTAAATCAAACATTTTATTACTCCTTATTTTCCCTTCCAATTAGGCAGTCTCTTCTCAGCAAATGCAACAGGGCCTTCAATGAAGTCTTCACTTCCAAACAATTCGCCAACTGCCGAATATTTAGCTTTCATTGATTTTTCTAAATCTGGTTCATTAAAATTTTCGTAAGCGACTTGTTTCGTTGCTCTTATCGACATAGGCGAACATTGTTCAATTTGCTTCGCCCAATTTTTTGCCGCCTCGATTAAATTATCAGGTTCAACAACTTCATTAACAAAACCTAATTTCATTCCTTCCTCAGCTGAAACATGTCTACCAGTAAGCATCATCCCCAGAGCATTTTTCATACCTATTTGTCTTGGTAGTCTTTGCATTCCTCCTGCCAGAGCAGCTAATCCTACTTTAGGTTCAGGTAGGGCAAATTTTGCATTGGTAGAAGCAACGATTAAGTCACAGGCCAAGGCTATTTCAAATCCTCCACCCATTGAGACGCCATTGACAGCAGCTATTAAGGGTTTAGTTAAATTGAATCTAGAAGTTAAACCAGCAAAACCTGAGCTAGCAATATTTATATCCATCTTTCCTCCAGCTTGAGCTTGAAATTTAAGATCATTTCCTGCAGAAAATGCTCTGTCTCCAGCTCCGGTAACTATTCCTACCCATAAATCTTCATCTTTATCAAATTCATTCCACACCTCGTCAAATTCAGCATGAGCTGGCGGATGCAAAGCGTTCATTACTTCTGGACGATTAATAGTGACAGTTAAAATGTGACCATCTATTTCAGTAGTTAAAAATTCAAAATCAGTTCTCATGTTCTCTCCCTTTAAAAATTGGATGTTTATATTAATAAAGGTTACCGACCGAGTCTATAGAGAGCCCATGACTTTATTTTTTTTTAGAAACTGTAATAATGCCAAACGATATATTTTTAGGAGAAGAAATGGATATAAATAACAAAGTAGCAGTAATTACTGGTGGTGCTTCTGGTCTTGGATTAGCCACTGCCAAATTACTAAAGGAAAAAGGGGCAAAATTAATGCTTCTGGATTTAAATGAAGATAATGCAAAGGCGGCAGTAGAAGAACTTGGAGATGTCTCAGATTACTCTATTACAAATGTAATTGAAGAAGAAAGCGTAAAAGCTGCTATTGATAAAACAGTTGAAAAATTTGGTGCTGTAAATATATTAGTTAATTGTGCAGGTATTGGTAGTGCCAGTAAGACTGTAGGTAGAGATGGTCCACATCCTCTTGATTATTTTAAGTTGGTCCTGGATATAAATCTCACAGGTACTTTCAATGCAATTAGACTAGCTGCCGACGCAATGGGTAAAAATGAACCTGAAGCTGATGACGAATGTGGAGTAATTATTAATACTGCTTCGGTAGCAGCTTTTGACGGGCAAATAGGTCAAGCGGCATACAGTGCCAGCAAAGGAGGAGTGGTAGGTATGACTTTGCCTATTGCTAGAGATTTAGCGCGTATGGGCATCAGAAATAACACTATTGCACCAGGAATTTTTGATACGCCACTTATGGCTATGGCATCTGAAGAAGTTAGAAAGCCTTTAATTGAGATGACACAATTTCCAAAAAGGCTTGGTTACCCAGATGAATTTGCAAAATTAGTAGCTCAAATCATTGAAAATCCATTCTTAAATGGTGAAACAATTAGGCTGGATGGTGCTATAAGAATGCAGCCTAAGTAAGAACATTTATATAACAATAAATTAGAAGACAAGAAGTCTTCTTAGTGTTATTTTTGAGTTCGATTCTTTTGGGAGATGATTATGACACTGAAAAGCTTAGGTTTATTTTTTATATCACTATTCATTTTAGCTGCTTGTGGCGGTGGCGGTGGCGGTGGTGGAAGCACTACAACTGAGTCTTCTCCAGCAGCTTCATCAGCTGCTTGTTCGCCTAGTACAACTAACTTGTGTATTACAGTTCGTGAAACCGGGGGCGGCGCATATGGTGGTAATGTAAGTCGTGATTACGTTGTGCAGAATAGTTCTTCTGCTGGAGTTGCAAATAAAACATTAACACTAAATGCTGGAACTTATGTGTTCGATCAATCAGGGTCAACTAATGCATCCCATCCATTGAGAATATCTACAACTAACGATGGTAGTCATGGTGGCGGTTCTGAGTATACAACTGGTGTTACTACAAGTGGTACTCCTGGAACAGACGGAAAAACTACCATTGTAATTAATGCTTCCACTCCCTCAACACTTTATTACCATTGCCACAGTCATTCTGGTATGGGAGGAACAATTAATATTGTTATTGGCAATCAATCTGATCAAGTCGAATTCACGGAAACTAACTAATATATTTAAGGAGCAGACATGAAGAAAAGAATTTTTTTAGCTTTCATTTTAATTTTCAATGTAAATTTATTCGCAGCAGATTATGATGACGATGCTGCAAAAGTAGATTTTTATGTACCTGGTATTTTAGCAAACGATGCTATGTCTCAGGTTAATTTCCTTCTGTGTTTTATATCAAATACTAATTTTGGAACTTTTGCCAATGCTGGTCCGTATAAAGCTTTGATTGATGAAGCTTCCTGTGCAACAGCAGATGGAAGTGATGCAGCTGCAGAACAACAAGCTGCTACTGGAGGAAGTGCTGCTACTTCTACGGATACAGCTGCAGCAACAGTTGAAGAGGTTACCTATAGTCCTGGCATTTTAAATGTTACTTCTGATGCCAACGGGGCGCTTACTGGTAATGGTTGGTTTGATATTGTGATTGAAATGGGTCCTGGCATTGAGGCTGCATCTACAGCTTATACGCAGACCGTCCTGACTGCTGACAAAAATGAAGCAGCTGGACGACCCTATGGAAATTTCACAATGACTTATGAAATTAAAACTAATGCAGCTGTTAATATGGGTGGCGGACAAACTCTGGCAGCTGGAACAACGATTTTGCAAGGTTACTTAGACATAAATGGAACCACGATAAAATATTATGAAGATGGGCCTTTTTTCACGCCTAGATCCATTGTGGCTGACGTCGCTAATAACAAGCGTGATGGATATTTGCTTTCAAATATTCAGAAGTTTTCTGGCAATAATTTTAGTACAACTGATTATTACCAAGCGAGATATAAAATATATCAGGACAATACAAATAAAGTTTACTGTCAACTCTTTGACAATGCGGTGAAATACAATCAAAGTCAGCAAGGGTTAGTTGCATCGAACACTACTTATGCAAATTCGACAGCATTTGATTCTGAAATTGCGGCTGCATTCACTAATCCTCCAAGTGCAGCGGTAAATACGGAAGGAGGGACACAAGGGACCATAACTGGAGAACACTGTTGGAGTACAGACGTAGCAAACGCAACTAGGCAAGTATATGAGTATGGAACTTATTTAAATTCAACAGGGGCTAAATACGATTTAACAAATACCTCTTTAACTTTAGAAGCAAACTCAACTGATAATTCTGAATTAACTAAGTCCATTCATGCACACGCTAGTTATTATGGTACGCACGTGAATGACTCTGATAAATCCAATGTTACCGATTCAACAGTATTTAAAAATCAGAGAAATTCATCTGATACAGATACATATAATTTAAGAAAAAATTATTATCAGGTTTTTCAAAAAACAACTTCTTCAAAAGCTCTAAACCAATTAGCTGGTGTCAATTTTCAGTGGTATATGGGACATTTGAAAACACATCCTACCTGGAAGGATCAGATTGGAAGTAGTGGTTTGAATTGGCCAACTAGTGGAAATTGTAATGCAGCTCAAGGTAATTGCCCTGAATATTCTGGAACAATTTCCGTTAGCGGGAGTACCGTTACTTTTACTGCTACCCATGGCATGGACTGGAATGCTGGGATAAAACCCTTTGAGTTGAATACTGCTTTGACTTTTACTTCTGCTGCTTGGGTTGAATATATGACCAATGGTTCTGGTTGGAATGAAAATATGGGTTTTTATAATCCAGATTCCAGAGAACAATATCAAATTCCTTATTCTGCATTTCAAAACGTTGGCAATGCATTAGTGAAAATTACTAGCGAAGCTAAAGTTGATATCACTTCATTGGAAGGAAAAACTTTTGTATGTGTCGAACGATGTTTGGGGGCAACTAATTTAAATAATGCTATCGCAGAAGCTTTCACAAAAGTTGATGCCGAAGCAGATGCAACCACTTTAGATAAAACTCCTTATGTCAATAAAGGTCCTTATTTTAAAGTTGCCAGTTATTACGATGGCAATGGTAACGGCGATCAAGATGGTGGAGAAGCTAGTGAGGGAGCAGGAAGGTATAACAATATTGGTGGAGTGGTAGAGGCTGACTTATCTAGTTATACCGTTACCAACGGAGTGCTTGTTGGAGCAAATGCCGATGGAGGTAATATCGCTTGGACATCAGCAAATGCAACAAAATTAGATTCTGCGTCATATAGAGATGGCATAAGAAAATATAGCTATAAAACAAAAAATCCGTCTTACAGTGTTGATAATTGGACTAACCGTTATGGTCATTCTTTCCGTATGAATGCTGTGGAAAATACCAATAAAACTGATATCAAATGTGATCTTGATAGTGGCAATTCAAGAGGTTACACCAATCGATGGCGTGCGGTTGCTGACGACGACGCTTTGCTTGTAACGGGTAACTCTTATTATTGTGCTCATAAAATTAGAGACGGCAGTGTTACTTCTTATACTTTTGAATTAACCAAAAGGCCGGATTACAGAGTTTACAACGTAACTGATGCGCAAATTACTTCTATTTCTGCTCCGAAGAGCTATGAATATGAGGTTCCTACAAGTGGCATAACTTATAATTTCGCTAATACAAATCTAGCCGGAAAAAAATACACCATCAAATTTGAAGGATTTGGAGAGCTTCATAATTTTCCAGGCAAAGTCTTTAATACTTGTACTGGAGCTGTAGTTGGAAGATATGTTGATTCCTGGAATCAATGTTATCGCTTCATCCCAGAATTCACTTTGCCAGATGGCGCAATCTTAACTGATAAAACGGGCAGTGATAACATAAAGGTGAGAGCTTTAAGAGGTGACGAATACTTGAAAAAATTAAGCACTCTACCTAGTGGCAGAGTTTATACAAAAGCTTTATCTGACTTACCATCATCTAGTGATTTAGTTACAGTTAGTACTGCTATTGGTAGTAAGCCAACGACTGGAATTCTTAATAGTGGCAAGGCCTCAGTCATCCACGGCGAGACTGTAGCAGTACCAAGTCAGTAATTTATTGACCTTCTTTTTAAGAAGGTCTTAAATTACGCACTATGGACCAAGATAATTTAAACAGAATTATTGAAATGGCATGGGAGGATAGAACGCCTTTCGATGTCATATATAAAGAATTCGACATTACGCAAAACGAATTAGAGCGTTTGATGAGAAATAACCTAAAACCTAGTAGTTTTAAACTTTGGAGAAAAAGAGTTTCAGGTAGAAAAACAAAACATGTCGCAAAAAGAAGCAACCAAATCAATAGGCATAAATGTGATAGACAAGGAAAGCTTATTAGCAAAAGAAGATAGAATCAATTTAATCTATGAAACTCTAAGTAATAAACTTCAAAATACTTCGATTTCAAAGAATTCAGATGAAATTTCTATAAAGATAAATTCAGATAACCCTGATCCAATTGAGATATCCATTCAATCCATCGATAATCAATACAGAGTTACTTATTGGGACGGATATGCTGTAAATGAGTTTTACGACTATGCAAGCTTGAATAAAGCTTTAAAAAAATTTAACAAATTTACTTTGAAGGCTTTCGATAATATTCAAAAATTTGGAATTAAATAGAATTTAGAAATTCTTTAATGTGTGAACCTATTTCATTAGGAGCGTGTTCTTGAATAAAATGATTTCCCTTAACGGATACTTCCTTCAAATTATTCCAACTTCTTACAAATTCTCTTTGATCACCTATCAAGATAGATCCTGGTTCCGCATTGATAAACAGTTTTGGGATATCTGAATCTTGATGAAATTCAGCATTTTTACTTACCTCTTCAACAACTTCACTTGGTTCACCTTCGATAGGTATTTGTCTTGGCCATGTAAGGGTAGGGCGTCTATCTTCACCAGGATTTTTAAAAGGCCTTATGTATTCTGCTTTTTCTTCCTCCGAAAAACCGTTGGCTGAATCATTTAGTAAAATTCGCTCAACAAAAATATTTTTTTCCAGAACAATTTCTTCGCCAGCTTCAGATCTCATAAGTTGAAATATATTCCTGGCATTTTCTGGCCATTGCTCCCATGTTAATGGCATCACTATTGCTTCCATGAAGCTTATGGATTTTATGCGATCGGAATTTTCTCTTGCATACTGAAAACCCATTGCCGATCCCCAATCATGAATTACTAAATTAATTTTATTTCCTAAATCCAAAGAATCCAATAAAGTTGATAAATATTTGTATTGCCCATGATATTTATAGTCAGCATTATCTATCCCATCTAATTTTTCTGAATCTCCCATTCCAATTAAGTCAGGAACTATTATTCTTCCCATGCTTTCAAGATGAGGTGTTATGTTTCTCCACAAGAAAGAAGAGGCGGGGTTACCATGTAAAAAAACTATTGGGTCTCCCTCACCATGATCTATATAAGCCATTCTTTTTTCTAAAATTTCTATATATTTTTTTTCTGTGCTCATACTTCCTCCTTTATAATCTTCTATATTATAAAATTAAACACCATCTTAAATTATTTATGAAATTGTTAGTTTATTTATTTTTTTTACCGCTTGTTATATTTTCATGTTCAAAGGAAGTAAAAAGAGAAGGTCTTTTAGAAAATGAAATCTCTCCAGGTATATTAAGAACTCCAGACGAAAGGTTTGTTGATCTTGAAAATTATCCTTACGTAGCTAATTATATGATGATTGATGGTTTAAGAATTCATTATCTTGACGAAGGCCCTAAAGATGCTGATCCAATCTTTCTTTTACATGGTGAGCCAACTTGGAGTTATTTATTCAGAAAAATGATTCCTGTTCTTGTAGAAGAGGGTCACAGAGTAATAGTCCCAGATTGTGTTGGATTTGGAAAGTCAGATAAATATATTTCAAAGTATGATTATAGTTATAAACATCATGTTGATGTGATGAAAGAACTTATACAAAGATTGGATTTACAGAATGCTACATTTTTTGGTCAAGATTGGGGAGGTCTTGTTGGATTGAGAGTTGTTGCAGAGATTCCTGATAGGTTCGGAAATATAGTTGTATCAAATACTGGTTTTGCAGCAGCTGAAGGTATAGGTGCTTGGTTTTTAGAGTCCATAACGAAACTTGTAGTTTGGTGGAATGGTCCAGTAACTTTTGAAGAGTTATCAGCTGCCGCAGACGAAGCATTGTCTGCAGGAGAGCCATCGGCTTCAACGGGTATTTCAATGTTCAGAAAATGGATGGCTTATTCTTATTATGCAGAAAATATGAACATCATAGGTATCATAGAAAAGTTCGGCGGAGTAGATCTTACAGAAGGCGAAGAATATGCATATGAAGCTCCTTATCCAACAGGTTTATTTAAGGCTGGTGCACATGTTTGGCCTTATTTAATTCCTACACAGTTGCCTGAAAATGAAAAATTATGGAAAGAGGTCTATGAGAAATGGGATAAACCCTTTTTAGTAGCTTTTGGTGAAAATGAAAGAATTACACTTAGAATGAAAGATGATTTTGTAAATAGAATTCCTAATCCAACCGTCATAACTTTAGGAGGCGCAGGACATTTTGTTCAAGAAGAAGTTGGGCCAGAATTAGCAAAAATTATAAGTGAATTTATAAAAGGGAACCCTGTATCAGATTTAATAAATACTAATGAAAATTATTAAAAAACTTTTATTTATTTACTTTATAACAACTTCAATAAATGTTTACTCTAATGAAGTAGACAATTTCATCGTTTCATATTTTGATTCATTTAATAAAGCAGATATATCGGCTTTCCATGATAAATTTCATAATCCTTTTATTAGAATTTTAAATGGAAAAACAGAACTTATTGAAAGCAACTTTTGGTTTAATTTTGAAGAACTAAAAACTACTCAATGGGTATATTCTTCAATTTTGAATACAAATAAAATCTTTGAGTCTGAACATGAAGCAATAGTAAAAATTACTTACGCCAGACATAATAAAGAAGGAAAAATTTATAACAAAGGTATAGGTTTTATGATTTTGTCGAAAATTGATGATAAGTGGGGTATTTCTACCTATGTTAACTCTTCTTTACCAGAAGAAGGTATTAAATAAGGATTTTATTTAACTATATATTCGTATAATATATATTATGTTAAATTAAATAAATTAATTAGGAATACCGATTGCTACAGGCCTGATAGGTAATGAAAATAATTAAAATTTTAATCTTAATTTAATTATGAATTTATCAAGTGTTTCATTTGTCCAGGCATCTGAATATATATCTTGAAAATCATCTTGGTGATTAAAAGCTTTTGTGAGCTTTCCTCCTCTTGAATAAACTACATATAAGTTAGACAAAGGAGAGAATTCATACTTATACCTTATTTGAAAAGCTGTTTCAGATAGTTGAAATGCGTTCATATCATCTGAAGCAGCATTCATGTACCCGCTTGAAGTTACTCTGTATGAACGGGGATCTTGTGCTTTGATTCCATATATCTTTCCTTTGATTCTAAATTCTTGATTTGAGCCAATAAAATAATCAATACTCAAACTAGAAGATATTTGCTCTTTATCATAATAACCAAATAAATTTTCTTTTCTCCAAATACTCCAATTTGATTTTTTTTGATATTCAAACCAATCTATATTTAACTGAAATAATCCAGAAGGTTTAAAAACATTTGAATATCCAAAAGAATGACTCTCATTCCTTAAATCTAAATTTTGTTCTTGTGTTTGATAACCAAAGCTTCCATAAGAGACCTTGTATATTGATTGGATTTTCTTAGTTTTGGGACTTGAATATTCAACCATCAATTTAGCTCCAGATAGTTTTTCTATAAATGGAGCATCTGGAAACTTTCTGGTTTCTTCATAATCTTTTCCTCTAATAAAATTACAATAACATTTAAAACCAAGAGAAGAGCTATCTCTATATCGAAATTTGTAATCAAAATACATGCCTATTCCATTTCCATAACCACCATCAACGGATTGCTGATGCAATAATCTAAAACTAAATTCTCTTTGAGATATTGAAGAATCTTTATCTTTATTGGGCTTTAAGTATTGAAGATATGTTCCAATTGAAAGGTTATCGAACTGTTTGACATATCCCATATCATTAATGTCAAAATTTTCATCGTTGTAATTTAAAAAATATAAAATGAAAAGCTCTGGATTTACTCTCACTGTATAATTCGTTTTAAATCCATAACCCTTTTTTTGTATGCCTTTTTCCTTAATATCTATTTCTCCTGCCCAACCATAAAGTCTAGAAGCAAAAGACGGTTTGAAATCAAAATCCATTACATTAGCCGTTGCTCTTCTGTCGATTGATGGTCTATCTGCAGAAGTAACTAGATATCCAACTTTTCCATTATTTTTAGATAAATTTGCCCTATATCTAAAAGCAAAATAATCTCTTCCTTCGGAGAACAATGAATCGTCTTCATTGGCCATAAAAAAGCCGTATTTATTAACCTGCCCTTCTTTTGTGTACCTAAGAGCATAATTTATATCTGATGTATCGCTAATTGAACTATCGCATTGCCCCAAACGAGCTTCATTGGAATCAGAACACTTGTCAGGCGCTCCACCAATTCTTCTAGTATTGATAAATCTTAAATCCCAACCTGTGATATCGAAAAGACTTTGGTTTTCAGTAAAAAAAGGCCTTTTATCGGGATAAAAAGTTTCATTTGCCGAGAAATTTATTATTACATCGTCACTCTCAACTTGGCCAAAATCAGGATTTAAAGAAACATCTAATTTTGACTCTGAATCTATATCCCAGAATATTTCACCGCCAAAATTGAAACTTCTATTATTTTGAATGAAATTGTTTGTGCCGCTGATATATGGAAAAAAGTCTATATTTTCTTTTGATTGATTATCGTATTTAAAATTAGCAATTGATATTTCCTGCATTCTCGACAAAAAAGGTGAAAGTTCAGCCCAAAGACCAGGCATATTGAAATATTTAGACTCCTTTTGAAGTTGTCTGCCTACTGATATCTTTATTTTTCTATAATCTTCTTTTACCTCGGACATTGGCGCAACTCCCCAAGGAATGAAATACTCTGCGTACCAATAATTATCTGATTGAGATGTCTTCGCTTCCCAAATAGCATCCCAATTCTCAGAAATGTCATTTTCATTGACCCAAATAGCATCTCTTAAAGAATCTCCTAAACTAACAGTAAATTCGTATCCAATATTTGCATTTGCATCGAAATCTATAATCAAAAAGATACGATCTGAATCTACATTTGATGCATCTCTCGGATGTTTTTGAGAAACCTGAGTACTTATAGGTTGTTCATTGATAATTCCGAAGAATAGACCATCCTGATTAGAAAAATATTTAATTTTTGTATTAAATATTGGGTTTGATTTATCGTTTGGGAAAACAGTTAAAAAATTATCAAGTTCTTTAGCGTTCCTCCATTCACTCTCTGAAAGATTCCCATCGATAGTCATCGAAAATATAAAGGAATTAAAGAATATGAAAATTAAGAAATAGTAAAAATTAATTAATCTAATCATGATAGACAATTTAATTATTGAATAGATCCTAAAATTTTTGCCCTATATATAACCTCAGCATACTGGTCACAATTGAAATCTTTAATATTTATCCAATCATGCAGCATAGACTTTTCTTCTTCGCTGTATGACCCAATCATGAAGGCATAGCAAGCCTGAAAATCAGACATTTCTTTAAAAGTAATAATAATTTTATTCTCCTCAGATGAAGAGAAAAGCGAAAAGAAAAACAAAAAAAATACAAAAATAATTTTTTTCATATGCTTTGACTAGTCTGAAGTCTTTTTTCAGTTCTATAAAAAAAGAAAAAGGACAATGTCGCTAAAGCACAAATAATGTGCCAAAGAGCATGGGGTTGAATAATTGAGTCTGGATAACACCATTCAGAATCAGGGTTAATCATCATATTTCCTTGAAGCCATATTGTGAAAGCTAAAATATAGAAAAAACAACCCGCAAAGAACCAAGGATTATATTTTCTTTTGCTCTCAGGTCTCTGAGTAGCTATTAATCCAGGAAGCCAAAAGAAAAGAGTCCACCAAAACTCTTGAATATTTAAGGCTACATCATAAGGTGAAGTACCAAATATCCATAAAACAAGATACCCAACAAAACCAGAAAAAAACCTCATTGAGTTTGAATAAAAATTATATAAAAACTCAGAAATTACCCATAAACCAATTGAAACTCCAAATAAGCTGAATCCGATTCCCAGTTCTGAACCATAAAACCAACTAAAAAAAGAAAACAAAAATAAAATTATAAAATAAGCTTTTAAAAATTGATTCTCTGACCATCCATTTAAAATTTTAAAATTTAAAAGCCAAGGAATAATAATGTATGCCACCATACTGACATTATCAATCCAAGCCCCCCAAACCGTGTGAGTACCATGCATCATCAAAGAACCAGGACCTAAAAAGATGGAAGCAGAGGCATATAGAGTAGAAATAGAAGTAAGCCCAATAAAAAAGTTTTGGCCTGTAACCTCTTCTCTAGAAAGAATCCAAACCATAAAAATTCCACAAAGAATAAAACCAATATTGCTTAAAGCATTTGATGGTTCTCTAAAATACCCTGAACTAATTCTTTCACACCATCTAGAACTTTCACCAATTTTATAGCCCTCTTCAACTGATAGCATGATGCCTGAATAAGCAAATAAGAAATAGAGAAGAAAAAAGGCTAAAACCGATGAAACAGCAATTGTAAGCGCGTAGTTTTTTAGCATATTGTTAAAAGTAAGGTTCAAGAAAAGAATAATTTCTAAATGTATTTAATTTAAATTTTAATAATATGATTATTCTTTAAAGACAAAGCTTAAATATATTTCCCCCTATTAATATATTATTTAATTATGATTTATATTCTTTCAGCAGTCATATTTTTTTTAACTTTTGTATTTAGTTATAAATTTTTTATCTCTCTAAAGAATGTGTACTTAAATTCAATTAAGGATGAAAACCTATACATGGCATTTGGATTTATTGCTTTAATTCTTACTTCAGTATTATCTTTATCATCATCAGCCTTTTTTTTATATATATTTAATTCATGAATAAAGCTCCAACTCCAAAAAAAATACCAAAAGAATTAGTGTTTCATGGTGATATCAGAATCGATAACTATTATTGGTTAAGAGATGATTCACGAGTTGATAAAGAGGTCATTTCTTATCTTGAAAAAGAAAATAAATATACAGAAGATTGGTTTTCCAAACGAAAAGATTATAAAACTGAAATTTTTAATGAGATGGTTAATAAAATTCCCGATAAAGAAATTTCATTAAAAGTTAAAAAAGATGATTATTATTATTTTTCTGAAATATTTTCAAATGACCAATATAGTCGATACTACAGAGAACAAAAGAATGACAAAAAAGAACTTTTATTAGATCTTAATGCCTTGTCAAAAAATAAAGAATATTTTTCTATATCCGGAATTTCGCCCTCCCCTGATCATACTTTGATTGCATATGGAGAGGATTTATCAGGTAGAAGAGAATTTAATCTAAAAATAAAAGACCTATCTTCAAATAAAATAATAGATGAAAACGTATTTAATAGTTCAGGGAGTGTAGTTTGGGATAACTCCAGCAAATTCATTTTCTATACTAAAAAAGATCCTAAGACTCTTATAACCAATAAAGTCTTCAAACATAAATTAGGAGATAAACAGGAAAACGATTTATTGATTTATGAAGAAAAAGATCCTGAGTTCAATGTTGGTATTTCTAAATCTAGACTGAAGAAATATCTTTTTATAAATATTAGTAAAACAGAATCATCTGAAACCTGGATTTTAGACTTGGCAAAAAAAAATTCAAAACCAATGTGTTTCTTGAAAAGACAGAAAAATCATTTATATGGAATCACAGAAAATCATGATTGTTTTTACGTAATTACCAATATAGATAATTGTAAAAATTTTAAACTAATAAAAACTGACTTGAATCTTGTTTCTGATTTATCTAATTGGGAGACCGTCATTGAGCATTCAGAAGAATCTTATATTGAAGGATTAGACACATTTAAAGAATATTTTTATTTAGAAGTAAGAGAAGATGGCTTGCCAAAAATAAAAAAGATTAAGAAGGATGACTTTTCGGTTGAATACATCAAATTTGATGATCCTGCATATAGCTCTTATCTAGCAAGCATAGGAGAGTATTCTTCTAAAGAAGTTTTTTACGGTTACTCAAGTCCAAACTGTCAAAGTACTGTTTTTAAAGAAAATCATAAAAATGGAAAACGTGAAAAAGTTTGGACACAAGATTTAAAAAATTTTGATTCTTCTTTATATGTATCTGAAAGACGCAAAATAAAAGTTAGAGACAATAAAGAAGTGCCTGTCTCATTTGTATATAAAAAAGGTATCAAACTAAAAGACTCCCCTCTTTTAATGTATGGATATGGATCGTACGGAGCAATCATAGATGCATCTTTTAAATCCTCTGTTCTTCCTTTACTGGACAGGGGATTTATTTTTGCAATAGCTCATATTAGAGGGGGTTCTGAAATGGGTCGCCAATGGTATGAAGACGGCAAAATGCTAAAAAAAATGAATACTTTCTATGACTTTATTGATGTCACTAAAGGCCTCTTAGATTTAGGCTTTGGAAACAAAGAAAAAGTATTTGCAAAAGGAGGAAGTGCAGGAGGACTTTTAATGGGCGCAATTATTAATTTGGAGCCAGAATTATATAAGGGCATTATTTCAGCAGTTCCTTTTGTTGATGTTCTTACAACTATGTTGGATGAATCAATTCCTTTAACAACATTCGAATATAAAGAGTGGGGTAATCCAAATATTAAGAAAGAATACGATTACATCAAACAGTATTCACCCTATGATAATTTAAAGCCCTCTAAATACCCTTCTGTTTTGGTAACTTCTAGTCTGCATGATTCCCAGGTTCAGTATTTTGAACCAGCCAAATATGTTCCTAAATTAAGAGAAAATAGCACTTCTGATAATCCTATTCTTTTGAAAATGAATTTAATTGGCGGACATTCGGGTAAAAGCGGAAGATTGAACTCTCTGGAAGAAAGCTCTTTAGATGACGCTTTTTTACTGAATTTATTAGAGAAGTAATTTTAAAAAAATTTACTTTAAATAGTCTTTTAAAAGAAATTTCATCTCTTTCCTTAAAAGAAACATTCCTAATAAATTCGGTAATGTAGAAGCTGCGACCGTTATCAATGCAAAGTTCCAAATAACCTCAGTGTCTATCAATCCGCTTCCAGCTATAAACATTGCAAGTAAATATAAAATTCTATAAAAAATAAGCGCTTGTTCACCAAACAAGTACAAAGTACATCTATCTCCGTAATAAGACCATGTAATCATTGTGGAGAAAGCAAATAGCAGCAACCCAATTGAAACAATAAATTCACCGTAATTACCAAAAAATCCCTTATTAAAAGCTTTGCTTGTTAAGACTGCAGATTTTACCAAGGACTCCCCTTTCACATTAATTCCTTGTGTAATCAAAAGTCCATTCTCAATTTTTATAATCCCTGAGAATAATTTATCATCTTTGAAGAAAGAGACATTTTCTGCAATGGATCTATTGTGAAAAACTGTGTTTGACTCATTTAGAATGCCATTTTCGATTAAAATTTCTCCTGAAAAACAATCACCTCCATTGTCTCTGCACTCTATGTAAGAATTAATTTGGTTCGATATATCTTGTTGCGATTCAGACTGCCCTAAAAAATATAGCGAAGTTCTCTCAAAGTCATTTTCATATTTTTCAGTCCATACTCCAGAGGCGAGAATTACAAGCCCAGTTAATGTACATATTATGAGCGTATCAATAAACGGTTCTAAAATTGATACAAAGCCCTCTTCTACAGAATGTTTTGTATTAGATGTTGCGTGAGCAATTGGCGAAGAGCCCTGGCCAGCTTCATTAGAATATAATCCTCTTGCAACTCCATAAGTAAATGCAGTGGAAAATGAAGCGCCTAAAAATCCGCCTGCAATTGCACTACCATTAAATACATCGTGAATTATTATGTAAAACGAAGGCAATATATTTGAGTAATTAAAAATAAGGACACTCAAAGATCCAATAACATATATTAAAGCCATTGTTGGGACAATAGATCCGGCGAAACTTGCAATTCTATTTATACCTCCAATGATAACTAGCCCTACCAAAATTGTAATTACAAAAGAGGATATTATTGGATTCAAACCAAAACTTGAATTTAATGTACTAGATATGTTGTCTATTTGGGGCATATTGCCTGAACCAAAAGTAGAAACCAAAAGACAAAAAGAAAAAACTACGCCAAGCCACTTCATATTGAGGCCATTTTCCATGTAGATCATTGGTCCACCTGATACCGAACCAGAATTATCAAGTTTTCTATATTTATGCGACAAGGTCACTTCTACAAACTTGGTAGTCATTCCTAAAAAAGCTGTAACCCACATCCAAAACAATGCTGCTGGTCCACCTATAAAAATAGCCATTGCAACTCCACCTATATTTCCAGTACCTACAGTACCGGAAAGAGCTGTACTTAATGCTTGAAAAGGACTTGTGTAACCGTCAGATCCTGAAAAACCTCCTTTGGAAATTATGCTCCATCCATTTTTAAAATTTCTTATCTGAGGAAATCCTAAATAAAATGTGAAAAAAATTCCTGTAGCTAATAAAGTGAGTGGAAACCATGGCGCGCTGCCAAAATAACTATCTATAAATAAAATATATTTATTAAGTTGATCCACTTGTTAACTTTCTTCAAGAATCTTTGCAGAAAACTCTGTATAACCGCCTATCAAGGTTCCATCCATAGTAATTTGAGGAAACGTTCGTGCTGAAGGAAATTTTTCGAATAATTCTTCTCTCGTAAAGTCTACGTCCAGCATATATTTCTTGAAATCTAAATTTTTTTGTACGCATAGATTTTCAGCTTTATCACAAAACGGACAATTGGGTTTTGACCAGATTTCTATCATTGTTTGCTCCTTTAATTAAATATAATATTAGATATGACCATAGCTCCACTTTTAGAAGGATTCAAGTCTTACTTTGAGACTTTTAGTAAATTCACGATTTCTACTTTACCTTTGTTTATTTTGCTTGGATTGCTAGCCTCTTCTGGAGATATATATTTAAACAGCGAAACATTCTTTACTTGGGGAATTTTACTTTTTATTTTTACTAATCTTTTTTTAACGCCTTTTGTGACTTCATTTTGTATATTGATAGTAAATGATCTTCGAAAAAATCGCTTGAAAGAATCAATTGGTTACTACATTGTCTCTTTTCAACTTGTCTTAAGGGTTTTATTACTAACTTTAATTAACGGTTTAGTAATCATTGGAGGGTTGTTGCTTTTTATCGTTCCAGGAATTTATTTGGCTTCTCGCCTTCTTTTAAGCCCTTATTTTCTAATATTAGAGGGAAAAGGTGTTTTAGAATCTTTGGATTTATCTTGGCAAACTACTAAAACCAATCAAAGAAATTATATTTTATATTTAATTTATTATTGGGCAGCGTTAATATTTGTGACTTTTTTTACACTTTCTATCATTTCTGCTTTTGCAATAAGTTCAGAACCTAATACAAATTTATTTTTTACTAATAGCATTGCAAATGCCTTTTTATCTTACGTTCAATTAGTTTTGATTAGTTATCCTTTGCTTTTTGTCTATAAAAGTTCTAAAACATCATAACCAATCTTGTCCACATCCATAGCATAACAATATTACTAGCAAGCCAAACAAGTGCTCTTAATCCAAAATTTGAATTCGATAAAATGTGATAGAGAGAGTGAATTACTCTTAAAACCACATAAGAATTTGCTAACAGAATAAAATACCCATCAACTTTCCCTGTGATATAAATGGATATACATGCGGCATAAAAAAGTACGGTGTATTCAAATAAATTAGTATGGTTTCTATCTAATCGTTTAATAAAATCACTCGCATTGCTTGGTAAAGGAATACCAAACATTTCTTCTGGTGTATGTTCATTATTACTCACAGCACGACTTCTAACGACTGATTGAACTATTAAGACTGAAAAAGTAAAAATAGCTAAATAAAAGATTGGTAACAAAATATCTGTATTCATAATTTCCCCCATATCAAAAGGATGTTACAAGTCTAACCCAAATCCATACTAAGATGATCCAACTAGGTACGAAAAAAATTGCTCTTAAAGGAAGTACAGAAATAAAGTTATTTAAAAAAATATGGTAAATAGAATGAATCACTCTAAAACCAACAAACCAATAAGCTAACAAAATAAAATAATCATCTACTTTTCCAGTTATATAAATAACCACGCAAGCTATATAAAAGAAAATGGGAAATTCAAATAAATTAGCTAAATTTCTTTCGGATTGTCTTATCAAATTACTTGCGGACCCTGGTGTAGGGATTTTCATCAAATCTTCAGCTTTATGTTGCTTATAGATAGCAACATCCATTATACGAATCACCGTATAAAATAAAAAAACTAATGAAGTTAAACCTAACATGTAAAAAATAGGTATAAAAATATCTGTACTCATAAATCTCTCCTTTTATAAAAATATTTTACATAAAAGAAAGTTTTCTGTCGGTATTTTATGAAAACGATTCTCATTGTTATCTTAATTCTCATCGAAAGTTTTTAAAAAAAATTGACATATAATCCAGTTATGGAATTAAAAAAATTAGACGAAAAAAAAGTTTGTGATGTTTTGAACGAAATTATGGAATGCGAATTAGCAGGTGTAGTTCGATATACTCATTCTTCACTAATGGTAACTGGACCACACAGAATTCCTATAGTTGAATTTCTTCAAGAACAAGCGAATGAGTCTCTTCTGCATGCTCAAAAAGCTGGAGATTTTTTAACTGGACTTGATGGTCACCCTACTCAAAAAATTGCAAAGATAGTTGAGACAAACAATCACACTATCAAAGATATTTTAGAAGAAAGTTTAGAGCATGAGCTGCTCGCTTTGAGCTTGTATAAAAAATTATTGAAGATCGTTGCTGATGCTTCTATATATTTAGAAGAATATACAAGGACTTTAATTGGTGAAGAAGAGCAACATCAACTTGAATTAAGAAAAATGTTAAAAGATTTTAGTTAACTAAAAATTTCTTTTAAAACCATCGACCTCAATTCTAAAATCATCCGTTATTCCATCTAGCGACTTTATTAAATTTTTTGATGCCGGTCCCATTACTTGAAAAGATTCTATTTCCATTAATTTGAAAAAAGTCTCTTGATATGGTCCCTTTAAAAAGTCTACTACATGTTTTTCAGCAGCATCGCTGTTTTTATAATATTCAGTAAGAGAGATTTTCTTTTTATCTTCAGAAATATAATATTCATAAAACTTCGTCCCTGGTTCTGTTTTTTTAATAAAAACCACCATTTCTTCTATTAATTTTTCTACTTTTAGAGGTTCATTGGTTATAACCTTCAAATCAAGGTAAAACTTTATTGATTCATCGCCTCTAGAGTTCCAAATTTCAAAATCACTAAACACATAAGGTGAAATACAAAAGATTATTAATAAGAATTTTTTCATTATGGGCCTCTTTAAGTAATAAATTAATTTACAATTAGCCTATCAAATTTCAATAAAAATGATACTTTTTAAATTGTCCCTTGAAAATATTTTTAAGTTTTTTGCATTTTTATATTCATTTATAGCGGGTCTGATCATTTCTTTAACAGTATATTTAAGAGAGAAACATATTATAAAAGATTTAAAATCCATAGATATTGATGGGATAAAGTTTAAAAAAAAGACTGTCCTTATTGAAGGTTACGAACATCAATATACCTTATGTGGAAGTTTAAACGCTAAGAGTAATGAAACATTGATTATGATGGGAGGTATTCCTTCTGATCCTAGTGAATCAATGTTTTGGATGGCAGCAGAAATAATTAAGATGAACTCTTCATTTAAAATTTTAATTTTACACTTACCTTTTTATGAGAATTATTCAAAGATTGAACTAAAGGATGATACTGCGAAATTCAATACTTTAAACCTTCCATTCAATAGAGAGAGTTCAAATGAAAATGTTAAAGTTGATCCAAAATTTAGTCACTACAATCAATCCAAGGTAGTTGAGAAGATTTTAAAAAAACTTGAGATTTTTCAAGCTCACTTTATAGGTCATGACAGGGGCGTAATTGTATTTGAACATTTAATGATTAGAAATAAAGACCTATTTCTGAGCCTTTCGAGAGGTGCTCAAGTTTGGGATTACTACGAAGATGAATGGTCTGAATTGGCACCTTCCATTTGCGTGGGACCACCTCATAGATTTATGACAAAGCCATGGCAATTAAAACTTTTGTTTAATTTGATAACATTTTTTGAATTTCCATTTGCAATAAGATCTGAAGGTTTTTTAAATAAATGTAAAGATGCAAAAAAAGGGTCAGAGCTTTTTAATAGATTTACGCACTTAACCTTCAGAACTAATATGCTGTCTAAGAATTTTTTATTAAAATTCAAGCAAACCATGTATCAAACGGATTCGTTTTTAGAGATAAATAATAGAAAAAGATTACCTGACAATATAAAAATTATGCAATTTCAAGGAGAAGACGAATTTAAGTTAAATTCTAAAAATAAGTTAATTTCAGATCAACCTTACTTTGGTAAATATAACTTATTCAAAAATGAAATCGAAGATATTTATCCTAACTGTGAATATCAAGTTCCCAATAAAATTCAAAATCAGTTTATTGATTCCAAGAATGATTATAAAAAAGTTACTCTTTTGCCTACCGCGAGAATGAGTTTTTTTGCTTTAATACCCGATTCAGCACATTTCAATGTAATTGAGAATCCTAAAGGTTGTGCTTCAGCAGTTAATGATTTTATTTCGGAATGTAATTTAGAAAAAATATGAGTAACGATTTAGAAAAATGGTTAAATAAAAAAGAGTCTTCTAGAGAGTTAATAACGGATTCCTTGATTCAAAAATTCGAAGCCTGTTTATCGGCAGACGTGGACTTATCAAATTTATTAGGTCTTCATTGGTGCCTAGCTCAACCTATAGAATCTAATTTTAATTTAAGTGAAGACGGACATATAAAAAAAGGTAATTTTATGCCACCAATTCCTTTAGAACAAAGAATGTGGGCATCAAGCTCTATTAACTTTTATAAAAATCTTTCATCCTTAAATGAAATTAAAAGAGTTTCAGAGATAAAAAAGATAGAGACAAAACATAGTCAGAAATCAGGTGAACTATACTTTTTAGAAATTCAGCATGAGTATTACGAAAAAGAGGCTTTATTAATTAAAGAAAATCAATCTCTTGTCTATAAAAATTTTTCTTCCAATAAATATAATGGTCCTTTAAATACCCTTGATGATAGAAAATTAATTAAAAAGGTTGTTCCTGATAATAGAATGTTATTTAGGTTTTCTGCCATAACTTTTAATTCCCATAGAATTCACTACGATAAGGACTATGCTACAGAAAAAGAAAGTTATCCAAATTTAGTTGTTCAAGGTCCTTTAATAGCCTCTCTGGCCATGAATCTAATTCAATCAAATAATTTAAAACATCATTTAAAAGAATTTAAATTCAAAAATGTATCACCTGCTTTTGTAAATGAATCTATAAATATTTATGCAGATGAAGGTGAAGTGATAGTTTCAAACGACAAAAATCAAATCTTAATGAATGGAAATTATAAGTTTTAAAATGGCGCGCCCGGAAGGATTCGAACCTCCGACACCGTAGTTCGTAGCCACGTGCTCTATCCAACTGAGCTACGGGCGCTCGCGAACTATTCTACAGAATCTAAGTTATTTTTTTATGAATTTCTTCTCTATGCACGACGATTGAATCCGGCGCATCAATTCCTAATCTAACTTGGTTACCCTTCAATTCAAGAACAGTTATTTTGATATCATCTCCAATAACTAGTGACTGATGTTGTTTTCTACTTAAAACTAACAAATTCTCTCTCCCCCATGGATAACTTATCAACTATACGACAAGAAGTACAATTTCTTATTCTATATTATCTATTAATCAGGATCTAAACCATATGGGGGTGGAGAAGAATATTCTTTATCAAGTAGGTAGGTTTTTGTACGCAACATGTCTGCAAGTTCATCATTAGAGAGGTCTTCGCCTATTTCAGAGTATTTAAAACTATCGCCAACAAATACTTCAACCTCACTATTTATTCTTCTCTTAATTTCGAAGAATAGTAAAGAGGACCTAAGCACTAAGCTAATGTGACTAAATATTTGAAATGCTAAAGAATTAGTACCTGGAAAATTTATTGGGATTATTTTTGGGTCTGTTTGTTTTATGAGTCTTGAAGTGAATTTTTTCCATTTACAATCAAAAGCTTTAGCTTTTTTTTGATAAAATTTTAGTGTCGTAGATACTGTTCCGGAAGGAAAAATTATTATGCAGCCCCCTTCTGATATATGCTTTCTTGCTTTCTTTCTAGTTTCTAAGTTTGTTAGTAGTGCTTTTTTATCTCCTGTAAAGTCAATTGGTAATAAATTTCCTTTGGTTTCTGGAGCCCTTAAAAGTAAAGAGTGCACCAATAGTTTAAAATCATTGCGTTTTTGACTAACAAGCCAACTTAAAACTAATCCATCTAATACGCCAAATGGATGATTAGCAACAACAATAGCTGGTCCTGTTGAAGGAATTTTTTCTAAATCAAAATTACTAATACTTATTTTTAATTTGAGTAAATCGATACAGCCGTCCCAAAAGCTTTTCCAATGGTTAGGGTTTTCTTGATAACTTCGATAAAGCTTAAAAAGCTTTGGCTGACCAGTTAGAAATTCAATTGATCTTATTAATATTTTTTTTAGTATTGGATCTTCTGGATCGGCGTAACTAAAATATTTTGAATCTATATAATCCATATTTTTACTGGCGGAGAGAAAGGGATTCGAACCCTTGAAGGAGTTTCCCCCTTACCCGCTTTCCAAGCGAGCGCATTCGACCACTCTGCCATCTCTCCAATTATGACAAACATATTAGTCTCTAATACCTATACCTTTTTTTAAAATATATAAACTAACTGTGTAGAAAATTATAATAAAAAAAGAAATCATTAATATGGCGAAATTAACATTAATGTCTGAAACGCCCAACATGCCGTATCTAAAAGCATTAACCATATACAAAACCGGATTTAATTTAGAAATAAATTGCCACGTTTCATTTAAAAGTGTGATTGAATAAAACACTCCTCCCAAATAGATTAGAGGAGTCAATATAAATGTCGGTACAATATTTATATCATCAAAACTATCTGCAAAAACCGCATTTAAAAGTCCGGCTAAAGAAAATAATATCGCTGTCAAAACTATTACTAACAAAGTTAAAAAAATGTTTTGAACAACAATTTCTGTAAAAAATAACGACGTTATCAAAACAAGCATTCCTACAATAATTCCTCTTGCAACACCGCCTGCAACGAATCCAATTAAAATCAAGTAAGTGGGCATTGGAGAGACTAATAATTCTTCTAAACTTCTTGAAAATTTATTGCCATAAAAAGAAGAGACAACGTTTGAGTAAGAATTTGTAATCACAGCAAGCATAATTAAGCCTGGTGCCATAAATTGCATGTATTCAAAGCCCCCCATAAGGCCAATTCTACTTCCAATGAAAGTTCCAAAAATTACAAAATACAACATCGTAGTAATAACAGACGGAATCAATGCCTGCTGCCAAATTCTAAAAAAACGTATAATTTCTCTATGAGTAAGAGTTTTCAGAGATCTAAATTGTTCGATAGGATTCATTTTTTATTCGTTAGTTTTAAAAATAGTTCTTCAAGTCTATTTGTTTCATTTGTCATATTAACAACTTCGATGTTATTTTCTGAAAGAAATTTAATAATCTGATTCAAAGTATTATCTCCATTAACATTGACTGAAAACTGATTTTCACCAATAAAATTTAAATTAAAATTCGAATAATCTAGGTTAGACGATATTGGATGTTTCAATTCAAATAAGTAATTTTGAGTTTCTAGTTCATTAAGCAAAGATGTCATAGAAGAAGTTTTTATGATCGAACCTTCATCAATAATTGAAATATTTTTGCAAAGTTTTTCTGCTTCTTCTAGATAGTGCGTTGTTAGTATTATAGTAGTTCCTTTTCCATTAATTTCTTTCAAAAAGTCCCAAAGAGATCTTCTCAATTCAATATCTACTCCTGCAGAAGGTTCGTCTAAAATTAAAAGATCAGGATTATTAACCAAAGCCTTCGCAACCATTAATCTTCTTTTCATGCCTCCAGATAAATTCCTTCCTTGATCATTTCGTTTATCCCAAAGGCCAAGAGCTTTTAAATAATAATGCGTATTTTCTGTAACTTCTTTTGAAGATAACCCATAATATCCCGCTTGATGGGATAAAACCTGATATACCGTTTCAAATTGATTGAAATTTACTTCTTGCCCTACAACACCTAGCTTTTTTTTAGCAAGGGAGTGGTTTTCATCAATGTCTATTCCTAAAATTTCAACTAATCCTGAAGTTTTTGTGACGAGAGAACTAATAATTCCTATTGCAGTAGATTTTCCAGCTCCATTCGGTCCCAATAGGGCATAAAAATCACCTGATTCAACTTTTAATGATATATTTTTCAGTGCTTCTATCTGACCGGGATAAGTCTTAGAAAGCCCTTCTATGTTTAAAGCTATATTAGACAAGTTATTTTGTTAAAAAAGACATTCCATCTTCAAGCCCTTTCAGGGTAAGAGGGAACATCTGATCTTCAATGAGTGATCTTGATAAGTCTATAGATGCTGAGTAATCCCAGTGATCTTCTGGAACAGGATTAAGCCAAATAAGACGTTCGTAATTATTGAAGAACTTCTTCATCCACAAAGAACCTGGTTCTTCGTTCCAATGTTCTATACTACCTCCAGCATTAGTAATTTCATATGGAGCCATAGTAGCGTCACCGACAAAAATTATTTTATAATCTGAGGAGTATTTATGAAGAATATCTGTGGTCTCCATCCTTTCGTTATGTCTTCTTCTATTATCTTTCCAAACAGTCTCATAAATAAAATTATGAAAATAAAAGTATTCAAGATTTTTAAATTCTGTTTTGCAAGCCGAAAAAAGTTCTTCGCAAATCTTTACGTGTGGGTCCATTGAACCGCCAACATCAAATAATACTAATACTTTTACTGCATTAGTTTTTTCAGGAATCATTTTAATATCTAAAAGCCCAGCATTTTTTGCAGTAGACTTAATTGTTCCATCTAAATCAAACTCATCTTCTCTGGATTCTCTTACAAACTTTCTAAGTCTTCTTAGAGCAATTTTGATATTTCTAGTTCCTAATTCGATTGAATCGTCTAAATTACGATAATCCCTTTGTTGCCAAACTTTTACCGCTTTGTTTTGCTTTCCTTCGCCTCCGACTCTTACTCCTTCTGGATTGACACCGTCATTGCCGTAAGGAGATGTTCCAGCTGTACCTACCCATTTATTGCCACCTTCGTGTTTGCCCTTTTGTTCTTCAAGTCTTTTTTTAAATTCATCCAAAAGTTTCTCTAAACCGCCCATGGATTTAATATTTTTTAATTCTTCTTCGGTTAAAAACTTTTCAAATTCTTTTCTTAGCCATTCGTCGGGAATCATAGCCTGAATGACATCATCTAGAGTTTCTAGACCTTTGAAATAAATATCAAAAGCTCTATCAAACTTATCGTAATGTTTCTCATCTTTAACTAGAATCGATCTGGATAAATAATAAAAATCATTAATGTTTGCAAAAGCAATTTGATGTTCTAAACCTTTAATTAAGTCTAGTAATTCTCTTAAAGTACAAGGAACTCCAGTTTCTTTTAAGGTCTTAAAAAGATTAATAAGCATTTAAGAATTTCC
Source organism: uncultured SAR86 cluster bacterium (assembly GCA_902614235.1). Taxonomy (GTDB): domain Bacteria; phylum Pseudomonadota; class Gammaproteobacteria; order Magnimaribacterales; family AG-339-G14; genus CASICS01. The sequence goes on along the minus strand of CACMKG010000001.1, from coordinate 422,549 downwards.
TTCTCTTCTTGTCATAAATGCAAGTCTTTCAAGAAGTTGAACGTCTTGTTCGTTTTTAACAAGAGCACCGTAGAGAGGTGGAATCGCTTTAGAAGGATCCCTGTTTTTTAATATTTCATCTGGAAGATCGTCTGCCATTAAAAGTTTAAGCCAATCTACTAACTCTGAAGTGGATGGCTTCTTCTTTAAACCAGGCACTTTTCTAACATCAAAAAATATTTCTAAGGCTTCTTTGACTAATTTTTCTTTAACCTTTGGGTGATGGACTTTAATAATTTTTTTCATTGTGTCTCTGTCAGGAAAAGCAATATAGTGAAAAAAACATCTTCGCAGAAAGGCATCTGGAAGTTCTTTTTCATTATTACTGGTAATAATCACAATAGGTCTTTTTTTTGCTTTTATAGTTTGTTTAGTTTCATAAACATAAAACTCCATCCTATCAATTTCTTGTAATAAATCATTTGGAAATTCAATATCAGCCTTATCTATTTCATCAATCAGTAGGACCACTCTTTCTTCTGCTTCAAAAGCTTCCCATAGTTTTCCTTTTTGTATGTAATTTGAAATTTCTTTTACTCTTTCATCACCTAATTGAGAGTCTCGTAATCTAGTTACTGCATCATATTCATAAAGTCCTTGTTGCGCTTTGGTTGTAGACTTAATATTCCATTCAATTAAAGGAACTTTATATGAATCAGCTATTTCTTGAGCCAACATTGTCTTGCCTGTTCCTGGTTCACCTTTTATTAAAAGTGGCTTTTCAAGTTCTACCGCTGCGTTTACAGAAAGACTTAAGTCCTCTGTAGAAATATATGATTTAGTTCCTTTAAATTTCATCTTGATCCTCAGTTAAATAATTTGCAGCATATATTAACAAAAGAAAACGTTTATTTCTTCATTCTTAACTTTGCCATTTGCTTTGATTGACCTACTAATTTTCCATTAGAATCCCAAATTTCTCTATCCTCTTCCATAAATCCTTTTGTGACAAATTCTGTTTTTGCAGATACTTTCAAAGGTCCCGACGAAGGAAACCCTCTAATATGAGATGTTAAGGTTATAGTTGGAACCCAACCAACTGAGCCTAATTTATTAAAAATTGGCGGAGTTGTTGCGTCTAGAAATAAAATCAAAGTGAATAAATCTACCGTCTCTTTTTCTGGCCATGCCATATAAAGATTTAAAACTGCATCATTTTCTTTTTTACTGTTTTCCCACCATATAGAATCTTTGCAATATTTTTTTTCTAAGTTTTTTTCTAGTTTTGGATTAAATCCCTCTTTGAAGGGTTGAAGTATACAATCATCATATGAATCAAATTTTGGTTCTTCTCGCATGGATAAATCTAATCCATTCGATTTAGAAAAATTTGTAAATGTTCCTGTAAATATTACTTTAATTTTTTTGTCTTGGATCAGTTCTGCTCTAGCAGTGCTCATACTTTTACTTTCATTCACTAGATAAACTTTTACTAAAGACTCTCCAAAATCTAATCGTTCTAAGTAATTTGCAGAAATCGATAAAGGATCTTTGTGCGCTAGTGAGTTTGAAATTGCTTTAGCAGCAAAAGCCATTGAATACCCACCGTTAGGTGTATTTCCAATACTCCACCTATCAGATAAATTTCCTTTCCAAAGGTTTTTATCTTCTTCGTTTGATGAAATGTCGTCTACAAAGTTTTCAAATGAGGTTTTCATTAAATGTATAAGCTAGTTTATATTGTCCATTATGCCATTTAAATTATTTGATATCGGAGCAAATTTAACTCACAAGTCGTTTGAAAATGATTTTGAAGAAGTCATAAAAAGATCTTTGTTGAGTGGAGTAAGCAATATATGTATCACTGGGTGTGATTTAACAGATAGTCGAAGAGCTTTAAGTCTAGCTAAAAAGTTTCCTAAAAATCTTATATCAACTTGTGGCATTCATCCGCATTATGCTGATTCTTTTAATGAAAAATCTGAAAAAGAAATTCAGGACATCTGTAATAATTCTTTGGTAAAAGCAATTGGAGAGACTGGGCTTGATTTTAATAGAAATTATTCAGATAAAAAAAATCAGACTAAATCTTTTCTTGCGCATATTAAACTAGCTAATTCGCTTAATTTACCGATGTTTTTACATCAAAGAGATGCTCATGAAGATTTTATAGATTGTCTTAATAAAGAGACTCCAAGAACAAAGTGTGTAGTTCATTGTTTTACAGGTGAAAAAAAAGAATTATTTAACTATTTGGATAGAGACTTTTATATTGGGCTAACTGGATGGATATGTGATCCAAAAAGAGGGTCTCATTTAGAAGAATTAATTCCTTTAATTCCTTTGAATAGACTTCTTATTGAAACGGATAGCCCTTATCTTTTACCAAAAAATCTAAAAGTTAAAGGCAGAAGAAATGAACCAGCCTTCTTAGATGAGATTTTAAAAAAAATTATGAGTGAAAGAAAAGAGTCAGAAAAAAAAATTACAAAAATGCTTTTAAAAAATAGTTTGTCTTTTTTTAACCTTCAGCAATAATTTTTGATTTTAAAAGTTCTTCAATTAAGTTTTCTTTTCCAATACTTTTTATAATTTCTCTTGTATGTTTGCCTTTTTCAACCGGTGAATGTTGAATTTTTCCAGGGGTATTAGAGAATCTAGGCGCAGGAGCAGGTTGAATAACGCCATCAATATCAATGAAAGTTTCTCTTTCTTTGTTGTGTTTATAGTTTATTGATTCTTCTAAAGAAAGGACAGGTGCAAAACAAATATCACCCCCTTTCATAACCTCGCACCATTCATCGCGTGTTCTTTCCATGAACTTTTTTTCCATTATTTTCTTAAGTTCACTCCATCTAGATCTATCCATTTGATCTTTGAATTTTTCTCGATCAAGTTCTAATCTTTTTACTAACTCTTCATAAAATTGTGGCTCAATTGAACCGACAGATACATATTTTCCGTCTTTACATTCATAGCAACCATAAAAATGAGCAGCTCCATCAAGTAGATTTGACTCCCTATGATCTGTCCATATTCCTGCCGAATAAAATCCATACATCATAGACATTAGCAGCGCAGAGCCGTCGGTCATTGCTGAATCAATTACTTGACCTTTTCCGGATTTGGCAACTTCTACCAATGCAGCGCAGATTCCCATTGCCAAGAGCATTCCTCCGCCGCCAAAATCTCCAACTAAGTTTAAAGGAGGGGTTGGAGGGCTATTTTTAATTCCTATTGAAGAAAGCGCTCCAGTTAAAGCAATGTAATTTATATCGTGTCCAGGGTCAGTTGCATGAAGACCAAATTGGCCCCACCCAGTCATTCTTCCGTAAATTAGCTTTGGATTAACTTTAAAAAAATCAGAAGGTCCCATTTCTAGTTTTTCCATTTTTCCAGGTCTTAGCCCTTCTATGACAACATCAGCGTCTTTCACGATATCCTTGATGAGATTTATTGACTCTTTCTTTTTTAAATCAATTGCTATAGATTTTTTTCCTCTACTTGCGATATCAGTTTTAGATTTTTGTCCGGCAGATTCTAATCTATCGATAACGATAACCTCAGCACCTAAATCAGCTAAAACCATTCCACAGAAAGGTCCAGGTCCCAAAGCAGAAAATTCTATAATTTTTATTCCTTTTAGAGGACCCATATCAATTCATAGCTCTTAATTTTGTAAGTAGGACCGGTAATAAAAAAAGAGATCCTACAATAGCCATTATCATAGACAAAGAAGTGAAGATTCCAAAGAATATTGTTGGGCTAAAATTTGAAGTTGCTAGCACCAAAAATCCTAAGATGATTGTAATTGAAGTATAAAAAAGAGCACGACCTATAGTTGAGTGTGTTTTTTTTGTACTTAAAACATAATCTTTACTTTTTAGGAATTCTTTTTTAAATCTAAAAATATAATGGATCGTATTATCCACACCCATTCCAATACTTACTGCTGCTACTGTTACAGTCATTACATCTAGAGGAATGCCTGTTAAGCCTATGGTTCCGATCACTGCCCCAGCAGCTAAGAAATTTGGCAACATACCGATGCAGGCTAATTTTATTGATTTAAAAAGAAACAGAAACATTATAAAAATTGATGTAAAAATGATGCCAATACTACCAATAAGTGAGCCGAATAAACTTTGTAATAAATTATTGTAAATAACTGAAATACCTGTCAATTTGTATTTATCACTAGATATATTAAATTTTGTCTCTAAATCATTTTTAACTGAATTGATTAAATCTTTTCTATTGAGTCCCTCATAAGACTCAATAACTCTTGCTGAAAGACGAACTTGATTATCCCCGTTTGTGATGTAAGCAGATAACAGTTGAGATTCAATATCTTCTGGAAGCAGTTTTCTCAGCAATGCCAACTCAAGATCGGTTAACCTGTCACCATTATTTGCAATTTCAGCTAATTTAATTCCACTTGATACGGAAAGAACTTTTCCTATTTCTGGTCTGTTTTCCAAATAATCGTGAATAGTTTCCAAGTAAGCCAGATTATCAGAATTAAACCAATAACCTTGTTCATCAACTTCATCATTTAAGAATTCACCAAAATCATCATCAAATTCATCGTCGAATCCATCTGATAAATCTTCTTTTAACAGTTCAGGTGCATCAATGATAACGTCAAGTGTGGCAGTACCGCCAAGTTTTTGATCAATTAACGATAAACCTTTATAAATTTCTGTGGTAGGTTTGAAATAATCGATAAACTTATTTTCTACAGTTAATTTAGAAATTCCAAAAATTGAAATAACGAAAATCACGCAAGATAAAAAAATTATAGAAGTTGGATTTTTTTCAACAAAACCATGTATATAAAGAGTTATTCCTTTTGACTTATCAATACCCAAATTTAAGGATTCTCTTTTTATCAAAGGCATGAACGAGCCAAATAAAATAAATGCAAAAATAAAAGTAATGAAAATTCCTAAGACCATTATTAATCCAAAATCAATTATTGGCTTGATATCGCTTACAACCAAAGACGCGAAGGCAGCGACTGTAGTCAGAGCCGTGTAAAGACAAGGTAAAAACATTTGACTTAAAGTTGTGTTAATTATGTTTTTTTGGTCACTTTCTTTATCTAAAATTCCTAATTCTTGGTATCTAACTATTAAGTGAACCATTAATGAAATACTGATAATCATAAGAATTGATATGAAGTTTGCTGAGACGACTGTAACTTTCCACCCAAACCATCCTACTAATCCCATACAGATAGCTGAAGTAACTAATGCTGTGAAAAGAGGCATAAATACCCATATCAAATTTCTAAATATAAATGATAGAACAAATGTAAAAATTAGAAGTACTGATATTCCGAAGACGGTCAAATCTTGAGAAATGAATCTTATGGTATCTACAGTAATCATTGCGCCACCTCCTAAGAAAAATTCACCAAAATTTTGATAAGACTCAAGAAGATTTCTCATTGAAGACACCAATTTTTCATCTTCTATCGAAACCATATTTTTTTCTTGCTCGATAAGTTCATTGATACTAATAAGCCTCTGCTCTTTGTCTGGGGTTGCTAGGTCATAAATTGCATATCTTTGATTTATTAAATTTTCATAATTTATGTTTCTTTTTAACGTAACCTGAAAAGCAGTCGTATTGAGATCTTCACTTATTAAAAGGTTTTGATAAACATCATTTGAAGAAAATACTCTCTTTGCTAGTTCTAAGTTAGGGCTTTCGGAATTAAGTGTCTCTACATTTTCGGCAACATCACTAAGAGATATATTTGGATTATTTTCTAATAAAGGTACGTCTAACAAGGATAAAACATTCTCAACTCTGTTGAAGGATGCAATTTCATTTACGATTTTTTTTATAAGTAATACGGAAGACTCAGATAAAAGCTCATCATTTGGAGTAAAAGTGACAATTAAAAAATCATTTGAACCATACTTTTCTGAATTTTCCCTAAAGAGTTTTAGATCAGGATCATTTTCCAAAAGAAGAGTGTCTGAAGAAGCGTCTAGTTTAAAATTTGAAATACCTGTTCCCACAAGAAAGGCTAAAAAAAATAATAAAAATAAATTTTTTTTTGGATTGGAAGAGATTAAGCTTATCAAGGTCATAATTTACTTTTTAATAGGTTCTGTTTATGTCGATCAGCGAACCTTTCTCTGTCTTTATCTGTTTTTTCATTTATACAATTATGGCAAGAAATACCTTCTGCGTATTCGAGCCTTGATAAATCATCCTTAGACAAAGGCCTTCTACAAGCAAAACATTGAAAGAAACCGCCAGGATTAAGATTTTTATCTACTGTTACCCTATCATCGAATACAAAGCATTCTCCTTTAAAATTATCTTTATTTTTATTATTTTTAAAATAATTTAATATACCGCCGTCAAGTTGATATACATCATTGATTCCTTTCTCTTTAAAGAGAGCAGAAGCTTTTTCACATCTAATTCCACCGGTACAGAAAATTCCTAATTTCTTATTTTTAAAATCTTTTTTTGACTCTTCAATAAAATTATTAAATTCTTTAAAAGTCTTTGTTTTTGGTGAGATAGATTTAACAAAAGTCCCAACTTCTACTTCATAATTATTTCTTACATCTATAAGTAAAACAGAATCATCTTTAATAAAATCATTCCAATTTTCTGGCTTTATGTAATTACTAAAACCCGTATTAATTAAAACATCAGTTCCAGAAGGAACTACCTCTTTTCTAACTTTAACTTTTAATCTTTTAAAAGGTTGCTTCTTTGAAAAGGATTCACGAAATTTAAATGACCCAAATTTATTTTCTAATAAAGAAATCATCATATTTAGATTATTTTTTGATTTTGATGAAATGGTAGAGTTTATTCCTTCTTGGGTAAGAATTATTGTTCCAACAATTTTTAAATTATTTGCTTGCTTTCTTATTCTTTGTTTTAAAAAAGAAGGATTTTTTATTTTTATACAGCTATAAAATGTATATGTATGAAATCCTTGAGATCTTTTTTTATCAATCATTTCCTCCGCCAAGACATTTGGGAGAATCTAAATTTTCTCCAGTTTTTTCTTTCCATTCCTCTGGAGTGAAAGGATGTATTGCTATTGCATGAATCTTCTTCATTTCTTCATTTAAAATTGAATAAATTAATTGATGTCTTTTTACAGCCCTAAAATCAAGAAACTTTTCTGAAACAATGACTATTTTAAAGTGTGATTCTGCTCCATCAGGTACATTATGATTTGGTGACTCATTAATTACGTCAAGAAACCAAGGATTTAAATCATCATTTAACTTATTTTCAATTTCGTCTTTAATCATTAGAGTAATTTAATTCTCCCAAATTTTCTTCGTGAGTCGATCTTGTCATTCTTACTTTAGAAAAAACAAAAATTGCTGATATCCAAAGAGCGGCAGAGATTGATATAGCTAACAAACCGACGTTGTTTAGTATGCTAGATTCTACTTCTCCTGCAACTGCTCCTTTCGGCCAATAAGAATAAGAGAGAATAAGGCCAGCAAAAAAAGCGCCTGCACCACTCATACATTTGGCTGCAAAAGACCTTGCAGCAAGTAAAGTCCCCTCCATTCTTCTTCCTGTTTTCTTTTCTACTTCTTCAACTGTATCAAAAACCATAGAAGCAAGAGTTGTATAAGAAATTATTTGAGCGCTAACTGCAATCCAATGAAAAATTAAAACCAAAGGTAAAATTAAGTTTGAATCATTACTTGGAAGAAGGTCTAAAATTCGTAACAGAATAATCAGATTTTCGGCAACAAATGCAAACATAAATAAATATAATATGGTGGTTCTCTTTCCAAATTTTGCTGCAAGATAAGGTGAAACTTTCAACCCTACTAAAGGAGTTAAAAATAGAGTTAAACCAATGGTAAGAATATTTAAAGGAGTAAATTCCCAAAAATAACTATAAAAAAATAAAGTTAGATTTGTTGCTATTCCTGAAGCAATACTGGTAATAATCATAGCTAAAAATAAAACCAAATAATCTCTGCTAATTGTGATTGTTTCCCAGAGTTCGCTCAATGTTCGTTTTAATGAAATTTTTCTTATTTCAGGAGAATGCAAATCTTTAATATGTTTATGTGTACCTAAAGCTGTGACCATGATTGCTATAAACATAACTAAGCTACAAACTAATCCATAAATTTTCCATGTTTCAGGTAAATATCTAGCATCAGTTGTTCCTGTATAGCTGCTATAGACAACGAATATCCAAAGAGAATTCCAAACTAAAAGCCCTCCCCACCAACCAAACCAATATCTGTAAGAAAGCAACGAACTTCTTTCTACATAATCTTTAGATAGTTCGGGACCCAAAGCTGTACTTGGAATTTCATAAAAAGTAATTGCAGTCCTAATAAAAACTCCGATACCCAATAAGTAGAAAAAAAGTTGTGTTTGAGTCAACGCTTCAGGTGGGTCCCATAAAAGAAAAAAAGATAAACTTACCGGGATAGCTGAGAAATACATAAAAGGATGTCTTCTTCCCCAAGAAGATCTGTGTCTATCTGAAAAATATCCAACTAGAGGATCGGAGAAAGCATCAAAAACTAGCATTAGCAAAATCGCTAACCCAGCTAAATCTGGAGCTAGGCCAAATATTTGTACGTAAACAAACAACAAAAAATACGCAAAAGCATTATCTTTAATTCCATAAGACATCGATCCAAATCCATATAAAAATTTGGTTAGAAAAGGTAATTTTTTTGTAGTCATTTAATGCTAAATTTTGTTTATATATATCGGTGAAGACCAAGCTCTCTCTTCAGATAACATTGTACAATTATCATCTCTATCAGTCTGATACCCGCCGTGACAAATATTTACTTTTTTACAGTTTCCATTTTCGTCATAATCACATCTTAGATTACCACCGTTAATTCTTAAAGAGGGCTCTTCAATCGCCCTAACATAATAAAGGCTATCTCTTCCGTTTTTAGAATAATCTGGATCTGAAAATCTAAATCTACATTCTCCTTGTGAATTAGACTTACATTTATGAACTTTCCAAACATCTTTTATTAAATTTTCTACTGGCTCATCGTTATAATTTTGAGGAGTGATTTTTATCACTTCAATTCTTGTTATTTCTCTTCTTTCATCAGATGGGTTGAAACATTCGTTTTTACAAAGTTTCATGATTTTTTCGTTTTCAGCTTTTGACAAACCTAAATCAGGACATCCAGGTTTTTGTTTAAATGAACCAACTGCTTTGACCTCAAAAACTGGATTTTCTGCCATGTCTATTTTTGATCCCATGGGCTTTCTACCATTTTTTGAATTTATAACGTCAAACCATAATAGTATTCTTGGACCACTTGTTGCATAAGTTTCTTTATTTTTAAAGCCTTCCCAAATACCCTCTCTATCTCTTTTCGATACATGTACTGCTGCTAATCCTCCAGTAGTAAAAAAGGAAGATTGTCTTTCAGCTTCAAACATAGTTAATTCGGAAGCAGTATTAATTTCACTTGGAATAACTTCCCATGGTATATCTGTTTTTTCTTCTTTGGGATAAATATTGCTATAAAAAAATTCATTTGATGGGCCGTTTGCTTCAGTTGTAACAAGTCTATCAATAGCCTTATAACCTGTTCCAGGTCTAGCTCTATGGTTATCACTTGATGCAATAAAACCAAAATCAAAAGAATTAATTTTATCTCCTTCAAATTTTCTCAATGCTAATGCATATTGTACGGAAGCGTTCGGTCTCATATTAAAAGCAGGCACAAAACAATCTTTACATTGACCAGAATCAAGCCAATCTGCCGGCTCAGCTCCCATTACCGACCAATGGCCGTATTGGCCACCTTCAATGTAAGTCTGTCTTGCTAATTCTGCCCTAGCTAAACAAATTTCTTCACTGGATCCATTATTTAAACACCTCTCTTGAATTATCTCTCCTGCCCTCCAACATGAAGGTAAATAATCTTCTGTTGGCAAAGGGCAAGTTTTTATTCCATTTTGAGAAATAGTACCTGTCCAATTTCTAAACTCTTCAGAATTCCCGTGTCCTGAAAAAACCTCTATTGAAATTTGCATTGAAGGATCATGCATTTCATTTAGCAGTTGTTTATCCCAGCTTGATTCTGTGGGGGTGTAATAACCCCAAGTATTTCCATGTGGAATTACTATTGAGTCAGATTCAACTGTTTTTAAAATTGAAAATAAATCTTTAGGAGTAAAGACAGATTTATAACAGTCTGAATAATTCATATCATTAGGATCGCAATCTGGATTGGCGACTACTTCTTCATAAAAAGCTATGAAATCTGCATATCTATTTCTATTTGAAAAATCAACTACAGAAGCGGAAAGCATATTTATCTTTGCGCTGACTAGTCCTTCACGATCTCTAAATCCTGCTGAGGTATATCCTGCGGCTCCAAAAGGAACTTTTGGAAGCAGTTCATCATCTGTTTCCAAGAAAAGTACGTTTTTATGGCCATAATGGTCGTCTTTATTATCCGGATTTATCTGGGTCCATTCATAACCAACAAAACTTATTAAATCTTTTGCTCTATCACCTTTATTAACTGCTTCACAGTTTTGTACAGCTCTTATAGTTTCAGCCCACTTTCTTGGTGTACTTGCTTCGGCATGATCAGTATTAACCCAAAAATCTATTGCGGAACAAAATCTTGCATAATCACAAGCTTCAGCCATTAAATGAGGCCCCTCTCCATTAAAATTTTTGAGACTCCATAAAAATGCATCTGTTGAGTAAGTTGAGTGAACATGAGTATCTCCAAACACAATCTGTTTTTCTGTATTAGTGTGTTTTAACTGAGACTGAATTTTTGATTGAAGAAGATAATCTGGGTAAGGTTTATTTAAATTTTTACCAGCTGTTTCAAGAGTTCCGAAAAAATTATAGAAAAAAGCAAAATAGTATGCAGAAATTAAAATTAAGATTATTAAGAAGAAACTTACTAACCAAAAAATAGATTTTAAAAATATCCTCATTTTCTCTTCCTCACCTCTTCTTCTGATTCTTCAATAAATTTACCTAATAAATCATCATTTTTAATCTTGTTTTCATCTTGTCTAAAATTGAAACCAGATTCAGCAACCCAAGCAATACTATTTTTTTCTTGTAGTAATCTTACATTGGTTTTTTTAAAAAATGGTATCAAAATCATTCCCGTTATAAATCCTCCAATGTGAGCTAAATAAGCAGTTCCACCAGATGAATCAAGCGAACCTGGAAGACTGAAGAATTGGCCTAAAATCCATATACCTAAAACTATAAATGCTGGCACCCTAATCATTTGAATAAAAATAATAATGAAAATTAAACACCTAACATTTGCTCTGGGAAATAATAATAAATAAGCTCCTAATACTCCCGCAATAGCGCCACTTGCACCCACCATAGGTATGTTTGAGGTTGGATCAACAATTCCTTGAAGAATAGCTCCTGAGGTTCCACAAAGGATATAAAAAATAATAAATCTCAATTTACCCATGGAATCTTCAACGTTATCGCCAAATATCCAGAGGTAAAGTAAATTTCCAATAATATGAGCGAAACCTCCATGAACAAACATAGACGTTATCACTGGAAAAAATGCTTCTAATAATGAGGTTGAATTAAAAAAACTTGAAGGTATAAATCCAAAACTATAATAAATAGACGGATTCATTTCCGAAAGAATCTGTAAAAAAAAGACAAATAAACAAAGTCCAATCAAAGAATAGGTAATAATTGGAGATGTATTACTAGGATTATCGTCAGAAATTGGAAAGAACATTACTTTTCTTCGTATCCCAACGAACCAATAGCTTCATAGTGTGAATCTCTGGAAATGTTATAAAGGAATAAAAATGACGTTCCAATTAAGGTTAAAAAGGGTCCGACTGTTATTTGGAAAAATACTAGTTCATTGATAGGTGGTTTTGATTCAGAATTAGTCGCAATATTTGGATCAAAATTTAAGTATTGCAAAACAAGCCCTAAAATAAATATTCCTAAACCAGAGAGAATTTTTTGTATCAAACCAGGTCCAGTCATAAAAATTCCTTCGTCCCTTCTACCAGTATTTATTTGACTATTCTCAACAATATCGTAAATCATAGAAATAACTAGTGTAAAACCCATGGCTCTTAGTAAATCTTCAATTCCTGTGTGAAGAATTAATATCCACCAAATTAAATCTGTATTGTTTTCAGGAAAAAGAGTAATTGAAGTGTAAGGATCTAATAACCTAAGAGCCAAAGGAATAGGAGAAGTTAGAATTGTTATAACAAAAACTGTTATACATACATTCCTTTTTTCTTGTCCATTTGCAATGGAAGCAGCCAAAATAGCTCCTAATATTGCACCTATCCCTGAAACAACTGGAAAAAGGGCCAAAACTTCTGGCGTCCATTCCCAAAAGAATTTGTTTATATAAACTCCGACGCCTGTACTTATACCAATTTGTAAACCCAAAAAACTTCCTGAAATTAACATTGCCAACCAAGATTTATTTGAAAAGCATTCAAGTAGTTCTTGAAAAAGTTTATTGAATGAAAAATTTTTAGTAGATTCTGGCTTGTGTAACTCTGGAATATATTTATGAGTACTGATGCATGAGGTAAGACCAAAAAAGATTATCATTATTGCTGATGAAAGCCCTAAATACGTATACGAAACTGGATTCAAAAAAGCCATATCTTTTTGAAATTCCTCTGTTTCTACAAGAAAAAATTCATACATTAAGTAACTAAGAATTATTGCTCCCATTACTCCCATTACATATGACCAACCTGTAACAAATGTTCTCCTGTCATATCCTTTTGTTAATTCTGGTCCTAATGCCGCTCTAGGTGTTTCATAAAAAGTTAAAGAAACTCTTATTAAAATTACTAAAAGTAATAATTTCCAAAAAAGAAAATTTTGTTCTGTTGATGAAGGAATAGAGAATAAAAAATAAAATCCTAATGCCAAAGGAATGATGCTCAAGTAAACAAAAGGATGTCTTCTTCCCCATTTTGATTTAAATCTATCTGACCAAGCTCCAACCAAAGGGTCAGAAATAGCATCGAAAACTAAGGATATTCCTAATGCTGTAGAAGCGAGCACAGCACTAAGACCTAAAACTTGATTGTAATAAAATAAAATCCAGCCACCAAAAATTACAGAATTTATTCCTACTGTTCCTGAACCAAAAGCATAAAGTATTAAGTTTAAATTGCTTACACCTTTTTCAATTGAATCTTTCATTAAGCTAATATAAATTAAATATTTTACGGGGGAGCTGACATGTCTAGTTTAAAGGATAAAGTTGCAATAATCACGGGTGCTGGAAGAGGTATAGGAAAAGAATCTGCTCTTTTTCTAGCTAAAGAAGGTGCAAAAGTTTTAGTAAATGATCTAGGTGCAAATCCAGATGGAAGTGGTGAAGATAAAATAGCGGACGAAGTTGTTGAAGAAATAACCTCTCTTGGGGGAGAAGCTTTAGCTAATTACGAAAGTGTAGACTCCTACGAAGGGGGCAAAAATATCTTTGAATCAGCTTTAAACGAATTTGGAGCTGTAGATATTCTTGTTAATAATGCAGGAATTTTAAGAGATAAAACATTGTTTAACATGGACGAGTCTGATTGGGACGCAATAATGGCTGTTCATTTAAAGGGTCACTTCAATTGCACACAACCTTTTGTACGTTATATTAGAGAAACAAATAGACTGAACTGCAAAATTATAAATATGTCATCAGTTTCAGGATTAATAGGAAATTTTGGTCAAACTAATTATGGAGCAGCCAAAGCAGGTATTGCTGGATTTTCAAGATCGCTTTCGATGGAAATGGCAAAATATAAATGTTCTGTTAATACAATTTCACCTGGAGCTGCAACTAGACTGACTATAGATTTAATGAAAGCAGCTGGCAGAGAAGTTGATGAAAATGATTGGAAACAAGGTCCCCAACAAATTGCCCCAGTTATAGCTTGGCTTAGTTCAGAAGAAGCGAATGAGATTACCAATCAAATTTTTCATATATCCCAAGGAAATGTTGGAATTATGCAGCAACCAGCAGTAATTAAGTCTTTTAAAAGTGAAGATGTTTGGGATTTAGACAAGCTCAATATGGTTATGCCAGATCTAATAGCTGCAAAAAAGATGCATGACGAACAAGTAGAGAAAAAGGGAGAACCTAGTTAGGCTTCTGATTTGTAGATAGATTTTTTTGTCTGTGACAAAACATTCTTTAACATTGGCATGAAAGTTTCTATCGGCAAAGTATCATATTCTGGATCAAAAGAATTTTGATCATACCGAGCACAAAACTCTACACAATCTTTCCAATGTTCACTGTCCTTATATTTATCTCTCATATGCCTATCAAGTCCTAGAAAATGAAAGAAATAATATCCTTGAAAAATTCCATGATGTTTTAATATCCAGAAATTTTTTTCGGAAATATAAGGTTCTAATAAAGTAGCAGCAAAGTCTGCATGATTGGCTGGAGCTAAAATATCTCCAATATCATGTAAAAGAGCACAAACAACATATTCTTCATCACGCCCATCTCTATAAGCTCTTGTGGCAGTTTGAAGACAATGAGTATATCTATCAACCGCAAATCCGCCATGATCACCCTTAAGCATATCTAAGTGCTGAATGATTCTTTCTGGAAGATTTACCGCATGTTCCATCGCAGCTTCAGCTATAGGAATATAATCTTCAGCAGTACCTTTAGTCATTTCTCTGAATTTTGCAACTTTTGACATTAGTCTATTTTATTACATTTTTTTTAAAAAATAACCAAAAAAATACCCCCCAGCAAAACCTGCCATAACATGCAGGAGGGTCCCTATTGAAGTTCTGTTCCCTGCGATTATTTGTGTTTCAAATAGAAGAGCTACAGTTAAAATTAAAATCAAAGCTATGCAAGTAGATCCAGCGATAGCATATGAAAATGGTTCCGAAATTAATTTGACATCAAAATATTTACGGATGGCAAATGTGATAAGAAATGCAATGAAAAAACCCACTAAAAATAATAAAAAGAGCGTTACTCCTAAATTAAACCAATCATGAATAAGGCTTGCTATGAATAAATTTAGGGTCGTAGGCATATCAATACTACTTAACCAAATTGTATAACTTGCAGTTGTTATAGGCACACTTAAAAAAGAAGTAATTATTGCAGCAAATAATAATAAGGAAGTAACTCTTAAAAATCTCATATTATATTTTTTTTACTTTTATTAGCTGACCATCTTTTTTGTCAGTGATTATCATTAGTTCTCCATTGGATAAAGTAATGATATTTCTTATCCTTTTACCTATTTCTTTGAATAAAATTTCTTCGTTTATTACTTCTTTATTTTCATTTAACTCTAATAGCCTCACATCTTGATAAACTAGGTTAGATATAAAAATTTTATCTTTCCATTCTGGAAAAAGATCCTTTTCATAAATTGTCATACCAGATGGTGCAATTGAAGGTGTCCAATAGTAAATAGGTTGTTCCATTCCTTCTTTTTCTTTAAAGGGTGAAATTAAAGCACCTGAATAATCGATACCATGTGTTATTGCAGGCCATCCATAATTAAGGCCAGGTTTGAGAATATTTAATTCATCTCCTCCTCTTGGACCATGTTCATTTTCATAAACTAGACCATCTTTATCTTGGAAAATACCTTGAGGATTTCTAATTCCGTAACTCCAGATTTCAGGAAGTGCACCTGACACATTTACGAATGGATTATCCTCAGGTATAGATCCATCATCATTAATCCTTAGTACTTTTCCAAAGTGATTATCTAAAAACTGTGCAGATTCCCTAAAGTCAAATCCGTCACCGCTGGTTATCATCAAAGTCCCATCATCTAGAAAAAAGAGTTTTGCTCCAAAGTGTGCAGGAGCGTTCCTTTCAGCTTTTGCTTGGAAAATATTTTCTATTGAAGTTAATTTAAAATTTTTAATTTTAGCTCTATCCACAAATAAAGTATTAAGTTTCTTTTTTTCATCTATATATGCTGAATAAGAAAAATAAATCCAACCGTTATTGTTATATTCTGGATGTAAGACAATATCAGAAAGGCCCCCCTGCCCTCTAAATAAAACTTTTGGCACATTTAAAATTTCAGTGATCTTAGAACCATTCTTTGAAATTAATTTTAAGTTTCCAGGCAGTTCTGTTAGAAGAAATTCTCCACTAGAAAGCTCGACCAAACTCCAAGGATGATCTAATCCATCTACAAGAACTTCTAAATCATAATTTTTTTCACCAAATATATTTAATGAATAAGTAAAAATTGAAATAAGAAATATTTTTAAAAAATTCATAAAATCATTTTAATTTAAAATTTATAAAACGTATAAATTTTTTAACTCAATAAGAAGATAAAAGTGCTTTTATTTGAAGCTTATTGTTCAAATTTACACCCTTAGCAAGCCCATCAATTAAATTATTAAGCTCGTTTGATAACTCAAAAAGATCAATAAGGCTTTTGGAGTTAGCAAGATAAGAAATACTTTCTATAAATAATGGACTTTTTAAATCGCCTTGGTTTATTTTTAAAAAAATTGAGTTACGAATTATTTTTGAGAGCCAATTTAACTTTTTTAACAAGTTTGAGTCATCCCACTTAGATGCTATTTTTTCTATTTTTTTTGATGAATTGCATTTTGCTAAGTCTGATGCAAAGTCATCTATTTCTTGTTTTATTTGGTTAATTAATTCAGAACTTAAATCAATAAGATTTACATCCTCTAAAAAATTTAATTCCTGATAATTTATTTCGACATTAATAGATTTTAACCAATCTAATGTTTCTTCCCTCTTTGGAAAAGAAATTGAAACATGGTTAAGCCTGCTCAAAAGTGTTGGTTTCAATAGATAAGGCTTAGAAGAAGTCAAAAAGATATATGTATTATTTGAAGGCTCTTCTAAAGTTTTTAATAAAAAGTTTTGGGATTCTGTATTCATATTTTCAGCAGAACTAATATGAATTATTTTTGATTTACTCAGTAATGGCGTCTCATGTGAAAAATTGAGTATACCTTCAGTGCCATTATCTTTTTTTGTTCCTCTTAATTGAGAGATTTTAATAACCTTGTTTTCGCCTTCTAATTGGATTGATTTAAAATCAGGGTGTGTCCCTGAATTAAAAGAATTGCACGATATGCATTTTCCACAATAATCAAAAAGCTTTGTTGAATTAGGGCATAGAAGAGACTTTGATAATTCATAAGAAAAATGAGATTTTCCAATACCCGAATTACCAGAAAATAATTGAGCGTGCGCTAATTTTTTAGCATCAAAATAATACAAATATTTTTTAAGCCAAGGGTATTTAATGTTACTCACTAATTCTGCTCTCTATTAAATTGATAGCCATTTCAAATAATTCATCTTCTGAAATCAAAGAATCAAATAAAACTATTCTTTCACTATTATTTTTTGCTAAGTCTAAATAGGCTTTTCGAATATTTTCATGGAAATTTAAATCTTCTTTCTCAAATCTATCCAGCTCATTTCTTTTCCTAGCTCTTTCTAATCCTACTTGGACCGGTACATCCAATAAAATTGTTAAGTCTGGAACTGGGAAGTTAAATATATTAAATAATTCTTTAATAGCTTTTTTGTCTAGGTTTCTGCCACTTCCTTGATAAGCAAGTGTTGAATCTATATATCGGTCACAAAATATGACTTTATTTTTTAAAAGATTTGGTTGTATTTTTTTTTGGACATGTTCTGCTCTATCAGCCATGAGTAATAACAATTCTGCTTCGGAACTAATAGAAGACTTGGGATTTAGTAAGACATTTCTTATTTCTTTTCCTAAATCTGTTCCACCAGGCTCTTTGGAGAAAAAGGTTTCAATCCTGCTGTTTTTAAAATATTTTTTTAATTTAACTATTAAAGATGACTTACCAGAGCCTTCAATGCCTTCAAATGTAATGAACATTATTAGTTAAGTTGATATTTTTTTATTGCTTTTAAGTGTTCAGAATAGCTCTTCGAAAATTGGTGAGCACATTTGCCTTTGCTTACAAAAAAAAGGTATTCACTTTCTGTTGGATTTGCTGCAGCGATGAGAGACGATTTAGATGGAGTTGATATTGGTTTAGGAGGCAATCCGTAGTTAGTATAACTATTGAAGGGTGTATTTTTTTTAAGATCATTTTTAGTTAGATTACCGTTAAAATTATCTATACCGTAAATAACTGTAGAGTCTATTTGTAATTTCATTCCGCTTTCTAGTCTATTATAAATAATCCCTGATATTAAGCTTCTCTCATTAGGACATGATTCTTTTTCTAAAATAGATGCAATTATAATTAAATCGTAAATATCTTTGATGGACTTATTTTCTTTAATTTTTTCAAATTGTTCTGTTGCAATTAACAATTGAGCATTAAAGGCTTCGTTCAACAATTCATTTATATTCTCTCCTGCTTCAAAATAATAAGTATTTGGATGGAACATTCCTTCTAAATCGCATTCTTCTAGACCTTTATAGTCACAAAAAGACTTTTTTTCTTTATCTGATAAAAATTGGGTTACAACAGATCCTTCGGGTATATAAAAAGATCTATAAAAAACTTTTCCTTTTGCTAAATCAGTAGAAAATGAAAGCAGATCGGATTTTTTATCTATTAGATATTCACCTTTTCTCAGGGATTTGTCTGCTCCAGAAATATAGAAAAATAGGTCGATAATAAATGGAAAAGTAATATTTAAATCTTCTAAGCTTTTCTTTAGCGTATTAAATGATTGTCCTTCTTTTATTAAAAAAATATGGTCTTGAGAGCTATAAAAGTTTTTGTTTATTAAAAAAAAGAAAGAAGAAAGAAAGTAAATAATAAAAAAAAGAATTAATGAACGCACTTATGAATATTCACTAAAAATTAGAGATACATTAGTGCCGCCAAAGCCAAAAGTATTATTCATTACTGATTTAATTTTTCTTTCTTCAGATTGATTGGCAACTAAATTTAAATTCGCTTCATTATCTGGATTGATCAAATTTATTGTTGGGGGGACAACATCATTATTGATAGAGCATATGCTGAATATAGATTCTATTGCTCCAGCGGCTCCCAATAAATGACCAGTCATCGATTTAGTAGAACTAACTAAGATTGAATCAGCACTATTTTTAAAAACTTCTTTTATTGCCATTGATTCAACAACATCGCCAAGTGGTGTAGATGTACCGTGAGCATTAATGTGTTCGATTTCGGAAACATCAAGATTACTATCCTCTAAAGCATTTTTCATCGCAAGTTTTGCTCCAACTCCATCTTCAGCAGGCGCAGTTATATGGAAAGCATCATCACTTTGACCAAAGCCTGTAACTTCAGCATATATTTTTGCAGATCTTTTCTTGGCGGCTTCCAGTTCTTCAAGAATTAAAACACCAGCTCCTTCTCCAAGAACAAAGCCATCTCTTTCTTTATCCCAGGGACGACTAGCCTCTTCAGGAGAATCATTCCTCGTTGATAATGCTTTAGCGGCATTAAATCCAGCCATACCAAGAGGCGACATAGCTGCTTCAGCTCCACCAGCAACCATAACGTCCGCGTCTCCATAAGAAATAGTCCGAGCAGAATAGCCAATGCTGTGTCCAGCAGAAGAACAAGCAGATACCATCGATAGATTTGGTCCTTTAAAACCATATTTAATAGCAATATTTCCTGATGCCATATTAATAATTGAACCTGGCACGAAGAATGGGGAAATTCTTCTTGGTCCCTTTTCTTTTAAAATAATGGCATTTTCTTCTATGGTAGAAAGCCCGCCAATACCAGAGCTCACCGATACTCCAATATCTTCCAATTGATAAAACTCTAGAAAACCAGAATCATTTATAGCCTCGATTGCAGCAGCTGTTCCATATTGAATGAATAAATCAGTTCTTCTCGCTTCTTTTGGATCGATACAATCTAAAGCTTCAAAATCCTTAACCGTGGCTCCAAATTTGGTAAGAAAATTTTCTGTATCAAATTTTGAAATTAACGCAGCTCCACTCCTGCCCTCTATCGCGCTATGCCATGATGTTTTTACAGAATTTCCTAAAGGACTGATGAGTCCTAGGCCAGTAACAACTACTCGCCTTTTTTGATCCATTTAGGTATTAAGATGCTGAGTCAATATAATCTACTGCGTCTTGAACAGTAGAAATTTTTTCAGCCTCTTCATCAGGGATTTCTATTTCGAATTCTTCTTCAAAAGCCATGACGAGTTCTACTGTGTCTAAAGAATCAGCTCCTAGATCATCAATAAATGATGCGCTGGTGGTGACTTCTTCCTCTCCAACTCCAAGTTGTTCGCAAACAATTCTTTTTACTCTATCTTCAGTGCTGCTCATATGAACCTCTCCATTAAATCTGTGCAATTATATACCAAACTAGAAAAAAATCTTTCTAGAAATTTTTTTTACATAAATAGGCCACCATTTATGTGTACGGTTTGTCCAGTAATATAATTTGCTTCATCAGAAGCCAAAAACTTTACTAGACTTGCAATTTCTTCAGTTTTTCCTAATCTTTGTAAAGGAATTTCACTTGCAATGGCACTAAGATAAGCTTCATCTAAATCCTTCAACATATCTGTTTCAATAAAGCCTGGCGCAATACAATTAACCGTGATATTTTTACTTCCTACCTCTCTTGCTAGAGTTTTTGACATTGCCTCTATTCCCGCCTTTGCAGCTACATAATTTGACTGTCCTTTATTCCCAAGTGCTGCAGCAGCTGATGAAATATTGATAACCCTGCCCCATTTATTTTTCAACATACCTCTTAAGAAATTTTTCATCAATTTAAACTGGCCTGTTAAATGAACATTCAAAACCTCTGTCCAATCTTGTTCAGACATCCTCAACATAAGATTATCTCTGGCAATACCTGCATTATTTATTAAAATATCAGGATTAAGGTCTTTTTCTTTCATAGTTTTAAAAAAATTCTCAATTGACTCAGCATCATTTAAATCTAATTCGAAAGCGTGGCCAGCAATATTATTATCACTGAACTTTTCTTTAATGATTTCTACTCCATTGGATGATGTTGCTGTTCCTATAGGAATAAATTCTTCATTTGAAAAGAACTCAAGGATGGAATTGCCTATACCTCTTGAAGAACCTGTAACTAAAACTTTTTTTGGGGACACTTTACTCTGGAGGTGCCTCTGAATCTTTCTCTTTCACTTTAACTTCCATTACTTTTTTACCTTTGTAAAAACCATCTTCAGTCATGTGATGACGTAAGTGTCTCTCTCCAGTCGTCTGATCGGTTGAAAGTGCAGGAGATTTAAGAGCATTGTGAGATCTTCTCGCCCCTCTTCTCGATCTTGAAACTTTGCTTTTTTGTACAGCCATAATAATTAGAGAAGGATTCTAGGTTAAAAATGACTTAGATTCACTAATTTTTATTATTTTTTTAAATTCTTTCGGTTCTTCACAAGATACTTTTAAATTCAAGTCTTTAATTTCTAAATGACTAGAATGCAAAAACATCCTCTTTAAGTCGTTTTCTAAGAATTTTTTATCTTTCTCTTTATTTCCATATTTTAAATCTCCAACAATGGGAAAGTTATTTGAAGAGGTGTGAACTCTAATTTGATGAGTTCTGCCCGTTATTAAATTACAAGATAATTTTGTAAAAAATTCACTTTTTTCAATAATTCTAAATTCAGTGATTGAGTCCTTTCCATTTTTGGAAACTTTAACCATTTTCTCACCTGAAATTGTTATATTTTTTTCTAGTTTATTTTCAATTAATTTTAATTCGTCGGGCCATTGTCCATGAATAAGAGCAATGTATTTTTTTTTAAATTTTCTTTCTCGTAAAAGTAAATTACAAATTCTTAGAAATTTTTGCTTTTTTGAAATTAACTGACATCCAGATGTATTTCTATCTAATCTATGAACTAATTTGCAGTCTCTGTATTCCTTTCCAAAATTTCTTATAGCCTCTATCAGACCAATGGATATTCCACTTCCACCATGGGAAGCGACGCCATAAGGTTTATTAATAACGAGACAGTTATTATCTTCATAAATTATATTTTTTTGTAAAACTTTTATAAAAGACGATGGGGGAACATTTTTTGACGCAGTTGCTATATTTAGAGGCGGAATTCTTATCAAGTCATCCTCAACAATTTTATAAGATACTTTCTTTCTTGAGCTATTAACCCTGACTTCTCCTTTTCTAATTATTGAATATATTTTTGATTTTGGTATTCCTTTTAGAAAATTAAGAAGAAAATTGTCCAATCTTTGTCCAGAATGATCAATATCAACAATAATCTTTTGTACTTTGTCAGATTTAGTATTCATAAAAAAATTTGATTCTATACCTTAAAGACATATAAAATGACTTTTTTCTAGAATGAATCGCAATTTTAAGTAAGACGTGAAAAAGTTCATTTTAGATATTTTAAATTAATAAGCTTTAAATATAATTTTTTAGTTTCTAAGTTTGAGGTAGCAAAGGCGTAAAACCTCCCAAAGAAACACTTCTTTCAGAGGTCTGCTCTGATAATAATATTTACAGCGTTACGGAGATATCCAATGAAAAGGATGCTAATTAATGCTACTCAACCAGAAGAACTAAGAATTGCGGTTACTGAAGGTAACACCCTGTTTGATTTAGATATTGAGAATATTGCTGAGATAAGAAGAAAAGGCAATATTTATAAAGGTAGAGTAAGTAGAATAGAGCCTAGTTTAGGTGCAGCATTTGTTGATTATGGTGCAGAGAGACATGGTTTTTTACCCTTTAAAGAGATTGCTCCACAATTTTTACCCAAAAACAAAAAAAACAATGAACGCATTTCAATAAAAGACTGCCTTACCAAAGATCAAGAGATCATCGTTCAAGTTGAAAAAGATGAAAGAGGTAGCAAAGGTGCAGCCTTAACAACAATTATAAGTTTAGCTGGAAGATTTTTAGTCTTAATGCCGAATAACTCCAGAGCTTCGGGGATTTCAAGAAGGCTCGATCCTCTAGAAAGAGAAAAATTAAAATCAAAAGTAGAAGCTTTAAACGCGCCAAAAGAAATGGGGGTAATTGTTAGAACTGCTGGTGAAGGGAAAGATCCTGAAGAACTTAAATGGGATCTTCAGTATCTATTAAAAGTTTGGGATGCAATTACGGAAGCAAACGTATTAAAAAAATCTCCTTTTCTTATTTACAAAGAGGATGACATTATCATTAGAACCTTGAGAGATTATTTAAAGGAAGATATAGAGGAAATATGGATAGATACAAAAGAGGCATTTGATCAAGCAGAAGAATTTGTAGAAAGAGTGATGCCAGATCAATTAAGTATGTTGAACAAGTATGAAAATACTCTTCCCCTCTTCACCAGGTATCAAATTGAATCTCAAATAGAGACAGCTTATCAAAGAGAAGTAAAATTAGAATCAGGTGGCTCAATTGTTATAGATGATACTGAAGCTTTAGTTGCTATAGATATTAATTCTTCTCAAGCAACGTCTGGTAAAGATATTGAAGAAACAGCAACAAATACTAACCTTGAAGCATGTAGAGAAATTGCTAGACAGTTTAAGTTGAGAGATATTGGCGGGTTAGTAGTTATTGACTTTATAGATATGATGAGATTGGAGAATAAACGAGCTGTAGAAGATGAGATGAGAAAAGCTTTATCTAATGATAGAGCTAGAGTTCAGGTAGGAAGAATTTCTAGATTTGGTTTGCTTGAGTTGTCAAGGCAGAGGATGAGGTCATCCCTTTCTGAAAGATGGACTCAAGACGTAAATACTTTGTCTACTTCAGTATTAAGACTAGTAGAAGAAGAAACTAGTAAACAAAATACAAGTGAAGTAAGAGCCATTGTATCTCCAGATATGTCTTCTTTGCTTCTTAATGAAAGAAGAATTCGATTAAATGATATTGAAGCCAGATCGAACACTAAGGTTGTTGTAATCTCAGATGCTACAAGACCTGACTCGAGATTTGAAGTGCTTAGAATAAAAGATGGAAAAATAGTTGATCCTGAAAAGAGCAAGTCATCTTTATCAGCAGCGGAACAATTCGAAAAAAAGACAAAAAAAACATTCAAAAAAGAAGAAGCAGCGGTCAATATAAAACCATCTGTGAGACCTAAAAAAGGAATAATTTCAAAGATTGTAGATATTTTCTCTTCAAAACAACCAAAAAAAATTAAAGTTAAAACGCCTCCAAAAAACTTTAAAAGAAAAAATGTAAAAAATACTTATCCAAAAAAAATAAATAGAAATCAAAATAATAAAAAAAGAAATTTTGAAAATAAACAACCCAAAAAAGATATTAAGCCTAAGAAAAAAGAAGGAAAAGAAACTCAAAAACCAAAAAAATTAAGTAGGCCTATAAAGGATAAAAAAAATTTAAAAGAACCTAGAAAAGAAGTAAAGGAAAAACCTATAAATAACTCTACAAAAGCAAATCAAAAAGAATCGTTTCAGAATGAAATAAAAGAAACTAAAAACGTACCTGAAAAAGAAAGAGTCAAACCAAAAAAATTAAGCAGACCGAAAAAGGATGATTCTAGAAAGTTAGAAGAAAAACAGGAATCACTCGAAAATGCTAATCACAAAACCAATGAGAGAGCTTCAAATGATCCTAGAAATAATGCTAGTTAAATTTATTCTTATATGCTTCTATCAGTTTTCCCGAGATTGAAATATTTGACGGCGGAACATTAGGCAAATTATTTATATCGAACCAATCTGCTTTATCGATTTCTATTTGATCAGGAACAATTTCACCTGATTTATATTCCGCAAAATATCCAAGCATTAGTTGACTCGGAAAAGGCCAAGTCTGGCTTCCAAAATAACTTATGTTGTCAACTTCTACTCCGATCTCTTCAATTACTTCTCTTTTAAGAGCCTCTTCTACTGATTCTCCCGGCTCAATAAAACCAGCAAGAGTACTATAAAAGTTATCTGGAAAATTAACGTTATGTGCCAATAAAACTTTATTTTCTTTATGGATCAAAGTTATTACGCACGGCGATATTCTAGGATATAAAGGATCGGCATCACAATTTGTACAGATCATTGCTCTTTCTTTTCCTTCTTCTGTTAAAGGAGAACCACATTTCCCACAGAATTTATTTGATCTTGACCAATTTATAATTTGTAACGCCCGAGAAATTGCTCCAAATAGTTCATCTGGAACCCTACCAAATAATGCTCTTAAATTTAAAAACTCATGATTTTCTAACACGCACCCTTCTTTTTTTACGGAAACAACATAACAAGGGTCATCATTTAAAAAACCAAGAAAATGTTTTTCATTGACATCTAATCCTGACCATTTAAGCTCATTGCTTGAAATAGGTCTTATGAATTGCTCATTTGAAAAAATTAACAAAGAATCATTATCTAGTACAAAGAATTTTGACTCTTCACTTTCTTTTTCAATAAAATTACTAGGGGTAAAATTTAGCAAAATATTTTTTCCATGCTTTTAAACTTTTATAATAATTTCCTCGGTGAAGCACCTAAATGGTACAAGAATTTAATAATTATTTTCTTGGCTTTCAATCCACTAATATACATCTTTTTAAGCAATATTATTTCTGAAGCTGGTTTCATCATGGGCTGGATTATTTTAGCTCAATTTATATTGACTCTTGCGATGGCGCTGAATTGTTACCCTCTTCAGCCTGGAGGGTTAATAGCTATCCAATCAGTATTGATGGGTCTTACCAACACAAAAAATATTTATCATGAAGTAGAATTAAATTTAAAAGTTATTTTGCTACTTGTATTTATGGTCGCAGGAATATATTTTATGAAGGACTTTCTTTTGTATATTTTTACAAAACTTTTAGTCAATGTTAAAAATAAAAGAACTTTATCTGTTTTATTTGTAATTAGTGCTGCAGTTTTGTCAGCTTTCTTAGATGCCCTTACAGTAACTGCCGTTTTAATCGCTGTTGCTGTTGGATTTTATTATGTTTTTCAAGAAGCGAAAAAATCAGAATCTGATTTAGACCAGTTCAAAGCATTTTTAAGAAATTTACTAATGCATGGAGCAGTTGGAACTGCGCTGGGTGGTGTGAGTACTATTGTAGGTGAGCCTCAAAATTTATTAATCGGATCGATTGCAGGATGGAATTTTTTAGAATTTTTTATCCAAATGCTGCCGATTTCTTTTCCGGTTTTTATTTTTGGAATATTAACTTGTTACTTTATAGAAAAGTTTAAATTATTTGGATACGGTGCTGAACTTTCTGATGATTTGAGATTAGTTATTGAGAATTTTGGTGCAGAAGAGGATAAAAAAAGAACTTTAAATGATAAAACAAAATTATTTACTCAATTTGCAGTAGTAATTATTTTAATTTTATCTTTAGCTTTTAATGTAGCTTCTGTCGGCTTAATAGGATTAATGGTCATTGTTCTTTTAACTGCCTTCAATGGAATAATTAAAGAGCACGACCTAGGGAAAGCTTTTGAAGAAGCATTACCTTTCACAGCGCTTTTAGTAGTTTTTTTCGTGATTGTTGCTGTAATCCACGATCAACACTTATTTTCTCCAGTAATAGGATATGTTCTTACTTTAAATTTTGACTTACAGGTTCCAATGTTTTTTCTCGCTAACGGAATACTTTCAATGATAAGTGATAATGTTTTTGTAGCGACTATTTACATAAGTGAAGTAAAAGAAGCCTTGGATACTGGTCTAATCTCTAGAAAGCAGTTTGATTTACTAGCAATCGCTATAAACACTGGAACCAACCTTCCAAGTGTTGCAACACCAAATGGTCAGGCTGCTTTTTTATTTCTATTAACTTCATCAATTGCCCCTTTAATCGGTCTCTCTTATTTGAGAATGGTCCTTTTGGCCTTGCCTTACACAATAGTATTGACTGTAGTTGGATTATTCTCAGTAATTTACTTTTTATAATTTATGGATAGATCCTTTTGCATAGCCCCTATGATGGCTAGAACAGATAGACATTTTAGATACCTAGTACGACAACTTACTAGGAAAGCTGTTCTTTTTACTGAGATGATTCACACCAACTCTATTTTGTTTGGCAATAGAAATAGGTTAGATGATTACTTTGAAATAGAAAATCCAATAGTCTTGCAATTAGGTGGAAATGATCCAGATTCTTTATCAAAAGTCTGCAAAATGGCTGAACATTACAACTATGACGAAATAAATTTAAATCTTGGTTGTCCTAGTCCAAAAGTTAAAAGTGGTAATTTTGGAGCTGCGCTTATGGATCATCCTGAAACGGTTCAAAAGTGTTTAATTGCAATGCAAGAAAACTCAACTAAAAATATTTCTGTAAAAATAAGATTAGGAATAAACGACAATGACATAGATAAAAGTCTAGACGATTTTATCAGTCAACTTGCAGAAACAGGTATTAAAGTTTTTTATGTGCATGCTAGAAAAGCAATTTTAGATAAATTAAGTCCTAAGGATAATAGAGAAATACCTCCATTAAATTACTCTAGAGTGAAGAAATTAAAAAGGGATTTTCCTAATTTAAAAATAATTATTAATGGCGGAATAACTGATTACTATAATCAAAAAGAAGAGTTTTCTGAATTAGATGGAATTATGATAGGTAGAGAAGCTTATTCCTACCCAAGGAAATTAGAAAATATTGATTCAAATTTTTATGGGATAAAAGATACTAATTCATCCCTAAGTGACATTACAAAAAATATGTTCGATTATTTTGAAACTCTAAAAAATCAAAATGATATTAAGAAAGGCTTAATACATATGCATGGGCTATATAATGGTCTTAAAAATGCAAAAAAAATAAGAGTTCTCCTTTCTAATTCTTGCTACTTTAAACAAGCAAAAGATGAGATCATTGACCTTATAAATGATAATTTTGAAAATGTAGCATGAAAAATTTTTTTAAAAGGTTTTTTAATGAATCAAAAGAAGAAGAGCCTACTCTAAACAACTCGGTTTTACTTTCGGCAATTTCATTAATGATAGAAGTCAGTTTAGCTGATGAAATAATGGATATTTCAGAAATTGAAACCTTAAAAAACGTTTTACTTGAAGAATTTGATGTTGAAGAGGCTGATTTGGAAAATTTGATATCAGATGCTAAAAAAAATCAAAACTCTTCTACTTCTTTATATGAATTTACAAGAAAAATTAACGATGAATACGAGTTTGATGATAAAAAGAATTTGATATTATCGATGTGGAAAATTGCTTATGCTGATGGAAACATTGATAAATATGAAGAATATGTAATTAGAAAGGTTTCTGATTTAATTTACATATCTCATCCAGATTTTATCGAATCTAAACAAAAAGCAAGGGGAGAATATGAAAATAGAAAAACCTGAGTCAGTTGGTCTCTCATCAGAAAGACTAAAAGATTTCGACAAAATGCTTATGGAAAAATATGTTGGTCCTGAAAAACTAGCTGGCACTCAGACTCTAGTTGCTAGAAAAGGATCGATTGTTCATTTTCATTCACAAGGAAAGAGAGATTTAGAAAATGATTTGCCTATAGATGAAAACACTCTCTTTAGAATTTATTCAATGACAAAGCCTGTTACTGGTGTAGCCTTGATGCAACTTTTTGAAAAAGGTTTTTTTCAATTATCTGATCCTGTATCAAAATTTCTTCCTGAATTTAATAATCAGCAAGTATATGTTTCGGGTTCTTACCCTCTGTTTATGACAGAACCGGTAAAAAGACCTATGGTTGTTCGTGATTTGTTAACTCATACGTCTGGGCTAAGTTACAGTATAAATTTTAGGTCTCACGTTGATGATGCTTATCGTAAAATTTTTAAAATTTCGGATCCAACAAAGGCCTTAGTATCTAAAGAGAAAATTGATTTGGAAGAATTTACAAAGCGTATTGCGTCTCTTCCGCTGGAGTTTAGTCCAGGCGAACAATGGCTTTACAGCGTGTCGATAGATATTTGTGCTAGATTGGTTGAGGTTATTTCCGGAAAAAAAATAGATCAGTATTTTGAAGATCATATTTTTAAGCCTTTGAAAATGGAGAAAACCAGCTTTTATGTTCAAGAAAAAGATCTTAAAGATTTAGCGGTTTGTTATCACAGAAATGAAAACAAAAAAATTACCATACACGATCCTGGCGATACAAAAAGTAGATATTCTGCTCCTAGAGATTTTAATGGTGGAGGCAGTGGATTAATTAGTAATGCAAAAGAATATTATAGATTTCTTCAAATGCTTCTTAATGGAGGTGAATTAGAAGGAGAAAGAATTCTGTCAAGAAAAACGATCGAGTTAATGACTTTAAACCATTTACCAGATGGTCAAACGATGGCTGATATGGGCTCCAGTGGAAGTTTTAGTGAAGTTAGATATCATGGAATGGGGTACGGTCTTAGCATGGCGGTTACAACTGATCCAGCTGCAAGTCAAAGTCCTTTAAGCAAAGGAAGCTATAACTGGGGAGGAATGGCGAGTACTTATTTCTGGATTGACCCTAAAGAAGATTTATTAGCAATATTTATGACACAATTTATTCCGAGTGATGCTTTTCCTCTTCGACCTCAAATGGCCACAATGGTATACGGTTCATTTATTGATTAATCAAAATCATCATCAAATAAAGATTCATCAATTTTCCCGTCATTAATTTCATATTCTCTTCTTTGTAGGTATGCATCTCTATAAAAGCTATATTGGTCGTTTCCACTAAGGTCAGAAATGCTAAGTAGACCAGCTCTCAAGTTAACAAGAGACAAGCCATTTAGGGCTAAGTCTGATTTATTATCTTCAAGTCTAACCAAATCAGGTCTTAAATAATAATTAGGTACTAATCCAATGCCATCCCTAATCGAAGAAGGGCCAAAGAGAGGAATAACAAGATAAGCTCCGCTTTCAATACCCAAAATACCTAAGGACTGACCAAAATCCTCATTTCTCTCTTTAATTCCAAATCCCGATGCAACATCAAAAAGTCCAAAAATACCCAAAGTGGAATTTAAAATAAATCTAGAAGTTTCGGATATGAAACCTAATGGTTTTAATTGTATTAAATTATTAGCGGCAGATAATGGTGTGCCCAAATTATCAAATAAATTAGAAAAACCGATTTGAACAAAATCTGGAATTATAAAATCATAAGTTTCTGCAATTGGTCTAATAACCCAGTCGTCCAAAGTCATATTAAAAGCATGAGTCTTTCTGTTTAAACTTTCAAATGGATCGGAATTCTCTTTCTCTGACGAAAGAGACAATTGAGAGAAGATTAAGAATATTATTAAAAATGATCGAAACATAATATTTGTTTTTTTTCCATTACAATAACAATTTATAACATGTCTAAACAACTAATAATAACTTCTGCATTACCTTATGCTAATGGCCCTCTTCATTTTGGTCATTTATTAGAACACATTCAAACAGACATCTGGGTAAGGACAAACAGACTCTTGAAAGAAAAATGCATTTATCTTTGTGCCAGCGATGCTCATGGCACTCCGATAATGATGAAAGCTGAATCAGAAAATATAAAACCCGAAGATTTAGTAAAACAATTCACTAAAGATCATGAAAAGACTCTCAAAGGGTTCCACATAAATCATGATAATTATTACACCACTCACAGCAATGAAAATAAGAAATATAGTGAATTAATCTTCTTAAGATCCCAGAAAAATAATTTTATTCAGAATGAAACTATTGAGCAATTTTATGATGAATCAAAAGGTCTATTCTTAGCAGACAGATACGTACAAGGGACATGTCCCTCATGCGGAGCAAAGCATCAATATGGAGATAACTGTGAAGAATGTGGCGCTAAATATGAAGCAACTGATTTAATAGATCCAATATCAATATTTAGTGGTGAAACTCCGTCAATCAAAGAAAGTGAACATTTATTTTTTGATTTGTCGAAACAAGAAAAAAAATTACTAAAATGGATTGATAAAACAGATCTTCAAGATGGAGTTAAAAATAAATTAAAAGAATGGTTTGAAGAGGGTTTAAAGCCATGGGACATAAGTAGAGACGAACCATATTTTGGTTTTTCTATTCCTGGTTTTCCCAAAAAATATTTTTACGTATGGCTTGACGCACCGATCGGTTATATTGCAATTTTAGATAACTTTTTGTCAGAAAATTCTTCCTCGATTTCGGCAGAAGAATTATGGAATGAATCAGAAATTTATCATTTCATTGGAAAGGATATTATGAATTTTCATACTTTATTTTGGCCGGCCCTTCTGGATGCTTCTGATTTTAAAAAACCTTCAAATGTCTTTGTCCACGGTTTTATGACACTCAATGGTAAAAAAATGTCTAAATCAAAAGGTAATTTTCTTTTGATTGATGATTATTTGAATCTATTAAATCCAGATTATATGAGATATTTTTTGGCCACTAAATTATCAAACGGTATTGATGATTTAGATTTAGATCTGTTGGATTTTCAAAAAAAAGTTAATACAGACTTAGTAGGTAAATTTGTAAACATCGCAAGTAGAAGTCAAGGTTTCTTAAAGGAGTTTAACAATATTCTCTCTAATGATTTAGATGAAGATCTTATAGATGAATTCTCAAATAAGAAAAATGAAATTTTTAATCACTATTTAGATAGAAATTATTCGAAAGCCTTGAAAGAAATCATGACTCTTGCAGATAGAGCAAACCAGTACATCGACTCTAATAAGCCTTGGATACTAAATAAAGAATCTAACAATAAAGAAAAAGTTCGCAAAATTGCATCTACAGCAATTAATTTATTTAAAATTTTAAATCTATACTTAGAGCCAGTTATTCCAGAAACTTCAGAAAAGATTAAAAAATATTTAAAATGTAAGGACAGTGTTGATAACGTTTCTTTTTATTTGAAAAATCATGAAATAGATTCTTTCAATCCTTTAATATTAAGAATAGAAGAAGTGGAAATTGAGAAATTAATAGAAATAAGCAAAAATGGATGAAATAGAAATTGAAGATTTTATAAAAATTAATTTAAGAGTAGCTAAGGTCGAAAGTGCTGAACCAGTCGAAGATGCAGATAAATTAGTAAAATTATTTTTAGATTTAGGATCTTTGGGAAAGAGACAGGTTTTTGCGGGAATAAAAAAATATTATGATCCTGCCAACTTAATAGGAAAACTTGTTATTTGTGTTGCAAATTTAAAACCAAGAAAGATGAGATTTGGCCTCTCTGAGGGAATGATTTTAGCTGCAAGTGATGACGAATCTGGAGTATATATTGTCTCTCCTGACCAAGGATCATTACCTGGAATGAGAGTTACTTAAAATATGAAATTAATTGAAACAGATATTGTAATAATTGGAGCTGGACCGGTTGGTTTGTTTACAGTTTTTGAAGCTGGTTTATTAGGCCTCAATTGTCATCTTATAGATAACTTAGATAAAGTAGGTGGACAATGCATCGAGCTTTATCCTGAAAAACCAATTTATGATATTCCCGGAGTTGCTAATCAAACGGGAAAAGAACATATAGATGCGCTTCTAAAGCAAATCGAGCCATTCGATTATGAGGTACATTTAAACCAAAGAGTTAACGAAATTTCTGAGTTTAAAGATTCTTGGAAATTAAAAACGAGTGAGGGGCAAGAATTCATAACAAAAAATATTTTTATAGCTGCTGGGGCTGGCTCTTTTGAACCTAGAAAGCCTCCGGTAATGAATCCGGATAAATTTTTAGGCAAAGGAACCAATTATGCCGTTAAAGATAAATCTATTTATAAAGACAAAGAAGTAGCTATTTTTGGAGGTGGAGACAGTGCTCTTGATTGGTCAGTAGAATTAGCAAAAATTGCTAAGAAAATTTATCTTATACATAGGCGAGATGAATTTAGAGGTGCACAGCATACTGAAAAGAAAATGAGAGCACTGATAGAAGAGGGAAACATTATTCTTAAGGTACCCTATGTAATTAAAGAAATTAAAGGAGACAAAAGTTTTTCTGGCGTAGATTTATTGCACTTTGAAACAAAAGAAATCGAAACAATAAAATGTGATGAATCTATCTTCTTTTTTGGTTTAAATAAACAACTTGGTCCAATACATGATTGGGGAGTTGCACTAGAAAATAATAAAATTCTAGTAAATACAGAAAATTTTGAGACAGATAAGTCAGGTATATTTGCAGTGGGTGATATAAATCACTACCCTGGAAAACTTGATTTAATTCTTTGTGGTTTTCACGAAACCACCCTAGCAGTTCAAGAAGCATTTAAAAGAATTAACCCAGGTGAAAGAGTTCCCTTTGGCTACACAACTTCAAACAAGGGTTTGCAAGAAAAGTTAAAAGTTAATAAGTAATATAATGAAAGCGCTTTTATTCCCTGGACAAGGTGTTCAAAAAGTTGGGATGATGGATTTTCTTTTAGAATCAGACTTGGAAATAAAAAGTCTGTTTACTCAAACATCTAATGTTTTAGATTTTGACTTATTTGAATTAGTCAAAACTGGCCCAGAACAAAAACTAAATCTTACCGAATATGCTCAGCCAGCAATACTTGCTACTAGCGTAGCTATTGCGAGAAAAAAAGCTAATGACTTGGATTTTTCCTATACTGCTGGACTTTCTTTAGGTGAATATTCAGCTTTAGTCTTTGCAGAATGCATTGATTTTAATGATGCAATAAAACTAGTAAATTTTAGAGGAAAACTTATGCAGAATGCCGTACCGGAAGGAACAGCAGGAATGTTAGTAGTTTTAAATATGCCCTTATCTGAAGTAAAAGAAATGATAATTTCTATTAATGACACAGGAGAAGTAATAGATTTTTCAACCGATAATGCAGAAGGAGTCTCTGTTTTAGCTGGGACAAATTCAGCAATTAAGGCGACTATTGAACATATTGAGAATGGTGACTATAAGCGTGTGAAAACTCAATTAATACAAATGTCAGTTCCTTCCCATTGTTCTCTTTTGGAAAGTGCTCAAACAGAATTGGGAAAACTTTTAAATGAAGTTGCATTTAATTCACCCAGAATCCCGTTGATACCAAACGTCTTAGCTCGGCCTACCACTGATACTAACGAAATTAAAGAAGCTCTTATTAAGCAACTTTGTAGCACAGTAAGATGGAGGGAAACCTTAGAATATTTAGTAAAAAATAATATAAAAGAAATTTACGATTCTGGTCCAGAAAAAACAATAATTAATATGGCTAGAAAATTAAAAGATATTGAAAAAACAAGCCTGATAGAAATTTAACAAAATGATAAGAATAATTTTTCTTCTTTTAACAATTGTTATTGCTTATTGTCTTACCGCGCTGATCCGCTATCTCTTTAAAGATTTAAATGTTAGATTTTTTAATTTTATTTGGATTCTAATTACGCTTTTATTGTTGGGGCTGATTTATCTAAATACTAATTTAATTTAAAAATTCTTGGTGTATTTTAAAATATTTTCTTTTATATATTTTTTCATATCTTCGTTACTAAAGCCTCCTTCTTCTTCAAAGCTAGCTTTATCTTTATCGTATAAAGAATTTTCACTTTTCTTTGATAGGTGAATAACATTCCCTTTAAATAACTTAACTTTGACAGTTCCTTTTACAACTTTCGAACAGTCGTTAATGAGGTTTTGAAGTCTCAATCGTTCATCACTCCACCAAAGTCCTTCGTATATTAATGAAGCATAAATTGGAATCAAAGAATCTTTGGTTTTTATAGTCTCGCCTGTCAAACATAATGACTCGATAGCTCTTCTTGCTTTAATAAGGATTGTTCCACCTGGAGTTTCATAACAACCTCTTGATTTCATGCCAGTTGCCCTAGACTCAACGATATCTACTCTTCCAATGCCATGCTTAGCACCATATTCGTTCAATTTACTCAAGATTTTTGATGATGATAAGTTTACTCCATTGATAGAGATTGGATCGCCTTTGCAAAACTCAATTTCAATTTCTTCAGAATGATCGCTAGCTTCCTCAAGAGATTTTGTATTTAGCCACATATCATCAGGTGGTGGAGATGAAAGATCTTCGAGAACTCCTCCTTCATATGAAATGTGCAAGAGATTTTCATCCATAGAAAATGGTGGCTCTTCTGCTTTTGAAGCTGGCATTGGAATTTGATTCTTTTTACAGTACTCCATCAAATCTGTTCTTGACGTCATATCCCATTCTCTCCAAGGAGCTATGACATGAATATTTTTATTAAGAGCATGAGCGCCGATTTCAAATCTAATTTGATCATTTCCCTTTCCGGTTGCTCCATGACTTATGATGTTTGTTCCTTCTTGCAAACCTACTTCAACTAATTTTTTTACGATAAGCGGTCTGGCAATGGCGGTTCCAAGAAGATACTCGCCTTCAAACAATGTATTGCAACGCAACATTGGAAACACAAAGTCTTTTACAAACTCTTCTGATAAGTCATCAATGATAACTTTAGAGGCTCCAAAACTTTTAGCTTTTTGTTCTAAATCATCTGGAATGTCTCCCTGTCCCATATCTGCTGTGTATGTGACAACTTCAAGATTTTTTTCTACTTGAAGCCATTTTAAAATGACAGAAGTGTCTAAACCTCCAGAATAAGCAAGTATTACTTTTTCCATAATTTATAAAAGGAAATGATTTAAATTTGTAATCATATTAATTTTACATTTTTATTTGCTGAAAGTTCATTTCTTTTATGAAAGAAAGATGAGGGATAAATTTTAAACTTAATTGGTTTTAGGCGGGCCAAAAAAGTGATCAAATGCTTCTTTGGAAGATTTAGATTTTTTTATATCTCTATAAATATCTTGCCAACCCATGATAGTAATTTTAATTGGATTGAAAGTATTTACATTTTTTACCAAGCCAAATTTCACTTTTTCTTTTTCTGCCTCAAAAGTCCCAAAGAATCTATCCCAAATTATAAGAAAATTTCCATAATTCTTATCGATATAAACTTCGTTAGCTCCATGATGAACTCTGTGATGGGAGGGAGTGACAAACACCCATTCGAGCGGTCCTAAATTTCTTATTATTTGTGTATGGCCAAAAATTCCCCATAAAGTACTCAAAACTCCGGCTACTGCTACTATCACTGGATCAAACCCTATTAAAGGTAAAACCATAAAAAAAGGAATTTTTGAAACAGGGCCTAGCCAAGCCTGTCTAAAAGCAACTGCAAAATTCATTTCTTCGCTTGAGTGATGACTCATGTGTACAGCCCATAGAAATCTACTTCTGTGAGAGATCCGATGATAGAAATAATAAATAAAATCAATAAAAATAAAAGCTAGAACCCAGTGTAGCCATGTTGGAATTACGGAGACTAAATCTATTAACTTAAATTGATATAAAAAAAAGTGAAATGTCAATGTCGATCCTTTTATCAAAAGAGAAACTAGTATATTTCCTGATAATAAACCTATGGTTCCGAGAGTATCTCCAGTTTTGTAAACATTCATATTTAAATAACTAGAAATAAAAGCTTCCAAACCGATAAGGGCAAAAACTATTGGCAAAGCAATTAAATATATTGAATTTATATCAGCTGTCATAAGGTAAACGATCAGGATTTATTATAAGACTTATAAGATTGAACTGTTTGTTTGTCTATTTTACCATCGCTTCTAAATGCCTTTAAAGGATTCATTGACAAGTCGGGATCCAGTCCTTCTGAAATTCTTCTAATTTGTGAATAAAACCATGACTGAATACCAAAAGCATTTATCGCTTGAATCAATCTAAAAGGACTATTAGAAGAAAGCCACCCAGGTCCAATCGATAAAGTTTTTTCAAACATTGGTAGCACGTCAATTTCTTTATCAAGTAATTTTTTTATAGACAATGGATCAGAACATAAAGGGCGTCCAATACCAATAATTTCGCATGCTCCTTTATTTATTGCGTCTTCCATTGCTACTCTGGATCGAAATCCTCCAGTTACCATTAAAGGGATATCGATAACTTTTTTAATTTCTTCCGTATAAGCAAGAAAATAAGCTTCTCTAGCAATAGTGCTTTCCTTTCTTGCTTCGCTTCTTTTTGGATTAATACTGACGCCGTCTAATCCAAGTAATCTAGGCTGCTCATAAGTACCTCCAGAGATTTCTAACAAATCAATTTTTGCATCACTTAACATTGCAGCTACTTTAGATGAATCTTCAGCACTAAATCCTCCTTTTTGAAAATCGGCTGAGTTTAATTTCACTGATATAGGAAAATTTTCTCCCAATTCTTTCCTGCAACCATTAATAATTCTTAACAAAATCCTTGATCTATTCTCAAGTGACCCACCCCACTGATCTTCTCTTCTATTAATATCGGGTGATAAAAATTCCGACATTAAATAACCATGAGCAGAATGAATTTGAATGCCCGTAAAGCCAGTGTCTTGAGCTATCTTTGCAGTAAAAATAAATCTTTCTATGACGTCTTCTATTTCATCATTGCTCAAAGGTTTGGGCGTACCATATTTTCTTCCAGGAATTTTAAGTCCTATATTTGAAGGTGCAACAGGATTCATATTCAAGTCTCCGGGCGTTTGTCTTCCGGCATGACTTATTTGCATCCATAAATTAGTGTTATTTTTTGTTCCAACTTCAGTCCATTTTTTTAATAAACTTAATTGATCTTTGTAATTACTTTTTTCAATAGCTACGTTTCCTGCAGATTCTAAATATCGTTTATCAACTTGGACATTTCCAGTAAGAACTGTTCCCACATTTCCTTCAGCCCATTTTTCGTAAAGGTTTAAATGTTTTTGATTAACCAAATTATCGCCTTCAGCAATTCTTTCAGTAAGAGCAGATTTACAGATCCTGTTTTTTAAAACCTTGCCGCATGGCAATGATAATTCTGAATCTAAAATATCATTCATTATTTAATCTCCTTATAGTTGATTGGCTCAATAAAATATCTATTGTAATGAGCCGATGAAAGCTCATAAAGTTCCTTTTCTATATCTTCTTTCAATATTTCTAAATCTTTTATGGGCGAGATTATCATTATCCCAAATTGAGTTAAATTTTTAAAACTTTTGCTAGTAAGCTTGACCAGTTCAAACGCTTTACATAAGTCATTTAAATCCTCATGTATTCTTAATCGATATTCAGCAATACCTTCTGCTAATTTTGAAGAATTTAAAATTTCAATTCGAGACTTCATAATCTGAGTTTTGAGTTTTTCTAGTCTTTGCCAAACTGCCTCTCTTTCATCTGGAGAAAAGCTATTCCAATTAATAATCTCTTGTGCAAAGCGCTTGCAACCTCTGCAAACATCATCTCCATAAGTAGTCGAGCAAATTCCTACGCAAGGCGTTCTGGTTCTTTTAGACATTGACATAGTTTATAATACATTTTTTTAAAAAATTTATGCTTGATAATTATTATAAATCAGCCAAGGAAAGGGCTGATATGGGTATACCTCCTCTACCTCTAGATGCAGAACAAACTTCACAATTAGTTGAGTTAATAAAGAAAGCTAAGGATAAAGATGAAGAATTATTAAATCTTCTAACGGAGAGAGTACCCGCTGGAGTGGACGATGCTGCATACATAAAAGCTGCTTTCCTAGCAGATGTTGCCAAAAGAAAAATTGAAACAAAGGTTTTTACTCCAAAGGAGGCAACTTTCTATTTAGGAACAATGCTTGGAGGCTATAACGTAGAACCTTTAATTTCATTAATAGACGACGAAATATGTGGTGGAACAGCAATAGAGGCATTATCAAAGACACTTTTAGTTTTTGATGCGTTCAATGATATAGCTGAACTTTCTAAAACTTCAACAAATGCTCTTAAAGTTTTAACTTCTTGGGCTAATGCAGAATGGTTTACAGCAAAGCCTGAAGTTCCGCAAAAAATTGATACCGTTATTTTTAAAGTTCCCGGAGAAACAAATACTGATGATCTATCTCCTGCTCCAGATGCATGGTCAAGACCAGATATTCCCTTGCATGCTTTAGCAATGTATAAGATGCCAAGAGAAGGATTATCTGCAAAGCCTCTTGAAGAAATAGAAAAATTAAAGGAATCAGGATATCCAGTAACCTTAGCAGGTGATGTAGTTGGTACAGGATCTTCTAGAAAATCTGCTACTAATTCGGTGCTTTGGCACATGGGCGAGGATATTCCTTATATTCCGAATAAAAAAACGGGTGGTATCTGTATTGGAAGCAAGATTGCTCCAATTTTCTTTAATACGATGGAAGATGCTGGAACCCTGGTATTTGAAGTTGATGTAAATAAATTAAATACTGGTGATTTAATAAGTATTTATCCTCATGAAGGAGTTATTAAAAATGAGAATTCAAAAGTTATAAGTTCTTTTAAGCTAAAGTCTGAAACTTTCTTAGATGAAGTTAGAGCTGGAGGTAGGATTCCTTTGATAATTGGAAGAAGTCTTACTGATAAATCTAGAGAATATTTAGGTCTTGCTCCTTCAGAAGTATTTGTTCGTCCAGGAATGGATGATGACTCTAGTGATGGTTATACCTTGGCCCAAAAAATCGTAGGTAAGGCTTGTGGAGTAGATGGAATAAGGCCAGGTGTTTACTGTGAGCCTATTATGTCGACTGTTGGTTCCCAAGATACTACTGGTCCAATGACAAGAGATGAACTTAAAGAATTAGCTTGTTTAGGGTTTTCGTCAGATCTTGTGATGCAGTCTTTTTGTCATACTGCTGCTTATCCAAAACCGGTAGATATAGAAACCCAACACACTTTGCCTGAATTTATAAAAACAAGAGGAGGAGTAGCTCTAAAGCCCGGTGATGGAATTATTCATTCATGGCTTAATAGAATGTTATTGCCTGACACTGTGGGCACTGGAGGAGACTCACATACTCGCTTTCCAATTGGAATAAGTTTTCCTGCTGGATCTGGACTAGTTGCTTTTGGTGCAGCTTTGGGAGTAATTCCGCTCGATATGCCTGAGTCTGTTCTCGTTAGATTTTCTGGAAAAATGCAGCCAGGAATTACACTTAGAGATTTAGTAAATGCTATTCCTTACGCTGCAATTCAAAAAGGCCTGCTCACAGTTGCAAAAAAAGGTAAAAAAAATATTTTCTCTGGAAGATGCCTAGAAATTGAAGGACTTTCTGATCTTAAAATAGAACAAGCTTTTGAATTATCCGATGCTTCTGCTGAGAGATCTGCATCTGGCTGTACTGTTTTATTAGATGAAGCTCCTATTATTGAATACTTAAATTCAAATATAGTTTTGCTTAGATGGCTTATTTCTGAGGGCTATGGTGATGCAAGAACTCTAGAAAGAAGAGCTCAGAAGATGGAAGAATGGATTAAAAACCCTGTTCTTTTAAAACCTGATAAAGATGCACAATATGCTGAGGTCATTGAAATAAACTTGGATGAAATTACTGAGCCCCTTTTGGCTTGTCCAAATGATCCTGATGACATAAAAACATTAAGCGAAATTGGGGAAGAAAAAATTGATGAGGTTTTTATAGGTTCCTGCATGACTAACATAGGACATTTTAGAGCCGCCGGTAAATTATTAGAAAATACTTCTAAGCTTCCGACTAGATTATGGATTTCACCTCCAACTAGAATGGATAAATTTCAATTAGAAGAAGAAGGCTTTTACAAGATTTTTGAAAATGCAGGAGTAAGAACTGAAATTCCAGGTTGCTCACTTTGCATGGGAAACCAAGCAAGAGTTGAGCCTAATTCGACTGTAGTGTCTACTTCTACAAGAAACTTTCCAAACAGATTAGGAGACGGTGCAAATGTCTATCTCTCTTCAGCTGAATTGGCTGCAATTGCTTCAATTCTTGGAAAACTACCTACTCCCGGTGAATATCAATTCTTTATGAAAGACATAAACACAATGTCGGAAGATATTTTTAAATATATGAATTTTGATCAAATATCTTCTTATAGAGAAGCTGCTGAAAACGCTTCTTTACCAACTGTGACAATAGAAACCAATTAGACTTTTTTGCTGCTGTCTTTTCTATCGCTTTCTAAATTAGTTAAGTAATCTTTTGTAACTGAACCACAAATATATTTTCCATCAAAAACAGAAGTCTCAAATTTTTCTATCTCTGGATTTCCTACTTGAGCGGATTCTATCAAATCTTCCAAATTTTGATAAATCAACCAATCGGCACCAATGAATTCTGCAATTTGCTCTTCTGATCTTTGATGGGCTATTAATTCGGCGGTAGCCGCCATATCAATTCCATAAACGTTTTGAAATCTTATAGGAGGCGCAGCTGAAGCAAAATAAACTTTTTTAGCTCCAACACTTCTAGCCATCTCAACAATCTCTCTGCTTGTTGTTCCTCGTACTATTGAGTCATCAACCAATAGAACATTTTTATCTTTAAACTCAAAAGGTATTGGATTGAGCTTTCTTCTTACAGATTTTTTTCTTAATTCTTGCTTTGGCATAATAAAAGTTCTTCCTATGTATCTATTTTTCACGAAACCTTCTCTGTAATTAACATTTAAGGTTTTTGCTACTTCTATCGCTGAGGAAGTACTGCTTTCAGGAATAGGTATTACTGCATCAATATCATGATTAGGATAAGTTTCTAGAATTTTTTTTCCAAGCTTTTGTCCCATTCTTAGTCTAGATCTCATTACTGAAATTCCATCTATCACTGCGTCTGGTCTTGCTAAATAGACATACTCAAAAATACATGGATTTTTCGAAGGTTTGTTGTGACAAACTTTTCTGTGTAATTCTCCTTCTGGGGTTATGAAAACAGCCTCTCCAGGTTTCAAGTCTCCCTCAATCTCAAATTCTAAAGCGCTTAGTGCTGGACTTTCAGATGCGATCATGTAATCGGATCCAATCAAATCATTGTCTTTTTTACCTAAAATTAATGGCCTTATTCCTTTCGGATCTCTAATAGCAACTAAACCCACTCCACTTATCATGAACAAAACTGAATATGCTCCTTTCAGTCTAAGATGAGTTTTCTCAACTGCTGTAAAAATTTGGTCTGGACTTGGGTTAAAAGATCCCGCTTTCTGAAGTTCATGGGCGAAAACATTTAAAATCACTTCAGAATCAGATGAAGTATTTAGATGTCTATAATTGACTTTGTTTAATTCTTTGGCGAGTTCTTCAGTATTTACTAAATTTCCATTATGGCTAATGCTTATTCCATAAGGAGAATTTACATAAAGTGGCTGAGAGTATTCTCTGCTTGCTCCTCCAGCTGTTGGGTATCTTACATGGCCAATACCGATTTGCCCTTTTAATTCGTCTATGTGCTTTTCTCTGAAAACATCCCTCACCAAACCTATTTGTTTTCTCGTATGGAGCCTACCCTCTTCTAAGGTTGATATTCCAGCTGCATCCTGACCTCTATGTTGGATGACCGTTAAGGCCTCATAAAGCGATGGTGAAACTTCGTTCTTAGATACTAATCCAACAACACCGCACATATTTAATTACTCTCCAATAATTTTTCGTCAACTTGTATTTCTTTAATTTCCTTATAAGGAACTTTACCAACGAAACTGCCTATTATCTCTGCTGATTCATAGATGTTATCTGCTAGGTAGCTAGACTTCCACCAACTCTTAGACATTATATATTCGTCACTGAGCAAAAAAATAGTTATTGCAAGTAAAAAGCCTTTTGAAAAACCAATAAAGCTTCCAAGAATACGATCCATTGCACTTTTTTGCATTGAATTTATACCCTTGATTATTGCTTTGCCTATGATCCTAAAAAAAATAAATACAATTATAAAAATAAGAAGAAAAGAAAACATTTCTTGCATCTCTCTATCTGAAATTATTCCCTCAATAAATTCTTGAGGAAAATATCTAAAGATCCAAGCTACGACAATAGAAATAATCCAAATACCAATTGAAATAAATTCTTGATAAAAACCTTTAACAATTCCTAATATTGTAAAGGTAATAAGGAAAAGAGAAGTTATGAAATCAAAAGAATTGAAATAAAGGATGAAGTCCATTAATGCTTTAAAGTATCAATTATACATTTTTATAAAGAGGAAGTTTATAAAACTCTCCAGCTAGGTAAAAAGAACCAAAAATTAAGATCAAAGATTCGGGTTTTAATAATTTTATCTCTTTAATACTTTTTTCAATTGTCTCATCAATAGATACTTTTATTTCAAAATGATTGTTAAAACTTTCTTCAATATATTCTTCGTCTAGCAATCTAAAATTATTAATTCTTGGAATTCTCAATTCTGAAAATAATTTATTTAATGGTGAAATTAAAGATATTGGATTTTTTGATTTTGAACAATGAAATATTGCTGCAATGCCATCTTCATCTAAGCTTCTAGATTTGATAAAACTTTTTAAATTCTTAATTGCATCTTCATTATGAGCCACATCAACTAAGAACTCATTATTGATTAAATCGCATCTTCCTAAAATTTTAGTATTTCTGATTGAATTGAATATATTTTTTTTTGAAATCTTTGGATCAATTAATTCAATTGCTTTTGTTGCAATTTTTACCGCATTTTTA
Source organism: uncultured SAR86 cluster bacterium (assembly GCA_902614235.1). Taxonomy (GTDB): domain Bacteria; phylum Pseudomonadota; class Gammaproteobacteria; order Magnimaribacterales; family AG-339-G14; genus CASICS01. Next base: position 379,209 of record CACMKG010000001.1, on the reverse strand, counting down.
TTTATGTGAAGGTCTTCTTCTAAATCTTGATTGTCAATTTTATAGAGATCGACATTCAAAGAATTTATCATTTTGATAACGGATTCAGGAATTTTTTTAGCACCAAAGATAAGTTTTTGATTATTTCTCAAGATTCCTGCTTTCTCCTTTCCAATAGAATCTGTGTCGCTACCTAAAATTTCCTGATGATCCAAAGAGATGTTTGTAATGATTGATAAATCTGCATCAAAACAATTGATAGGATCAAGTCTTCCTCCCAAACCTGCTTCTAAAACCCAAATATCTAATTTATTATCTGAAAAATATTTAAACGCTGTTAAAGATAACATTTGATAGAAGTTTAATTTTCTTGTATTTATTTTTTTTTCAATTTTTAAAAAATATTCTTTTAAAGCTTCATCATTAATATTTATTCTATTTATATCTATTCTTTCGTTGTAATTTATTAAATGAGGCGATGTATAGAGGCCCACAGAATAAGAATTATCTTTTAAAATTTTACTGATTAAATTAGCTGTTGAGCCTTTTCCATTTGTTCCTACAATTGAGATAATTTTTTTTGGAATAGAAATTTCGAGATCTAAAATTAAATCTTTAAGAATTGAAAGATCTATTTTTTCTTGATTATATTCTTTAACTTTTTTATTGAGCCAATTATTAACTGACAAAATGATCTATTTATGAAGTTTACTAATTAATCCAGATAGCTTGTCTTTAAGCTCTGATCTATGAACAATCATATCAATCATACCGTGATTTAATAAAAATTCACTTCTTTGAAAACCATCTGGCAACTTAACTCTAACAGTATCTTCAATAACTCTTGGACCAGCAAATCCTACTTGAGCTTTTGGTTCAGCAATATTTATATCACCTAACATAGCTAAACTTGCTGCAACTCCTCCAAAAATTGGATCGGTTAAAACAGATATATATGGAAGTTTATTTTCTTTTAGAGTATTTAGAACTGCACTTGTTCTTGCCATCTGGAACAAAGAAAAAAGTGATTCCTGCATTCTTGCTCCTCCTGAAGTAGAGAAACAAATAAATGGACATTTCATTTCGATAGCTTTATTTGCAGCATCAATAAATTTTTGACCAACAACAGAGCCCATCGAACCGCCCATAAATCTGAATTCAAAAGCAGATATAACAACCTCTTTACCATTGATTTTTCCTACCGCTGAAATCATTGCTTCCTTTTCATCAATGTTTGACTGAGCTTCAGAAAGTCTGTCTTTGTATTTTTTTGAATCTTTAAAAGAAAGCCAATCTTTAGCTTCTAATTTAGAAGAAATTTCTTCATAAGAGTCTTCATCAAATAAGTAACTTAATCTATGTCTTGCACCTATTCGAATATGGTGATCACAGTTTGGACAAACGAATAAATTAGATTCCAAATCTGGCCCGTAAATTATTTCCTTACAGTTTGGACAGCTTTGCCACAAACCTTGAGGCACAGGACTTTTCTTTTCATTTGAGCTATCTCTTCTCACAAATGAAGGCAAAATTTTATTAAACCAACCCTTGGCCATGTCTATGATATCCCTTCTTTCAATTCGCTAATTATAGACGTTAAGTTTTGATTTAATATATTTTCTTTATTTGGGTTGAAAGATCCTATTTCATCAACTAGCTTGCTTCCAACCACAACTCCGTCAGAGCAGAGAGACATTTTTTTTGCAGTCTTAGCATCTTTAATTCCGAAACCCACGACGACAGGAAGTTTTGTTTGTTTTTTTATTTCTAATACTCTATTTTCTAATTCATCTGATATTTTCAGCTCTGAGCCAGTTACTCCTTTTAAGGATATGTAGTAAAGATAGCCAGATGAAGAGGCAAGAATTTTATCTATCCTTTCCTTAGTTGTAGTTGGAGATATCAATCTAATTAAATCAATATCTTTTTCATTTAATTTTTTTAAAAATTCATTGCTTTCAACATAAGGCAGATCAACAATAATCAAGCCATCGATTTTATTTTTTTTTAATTCATCAAAAAGATTTTCTTTCAATGACAAAAAGTTATTCATATAGCCCATTAAAACCAACGGTGTATTAGGATGATCATTTTTAATATTCAGACACATTTGCATTATATCCAAAAGAGAAATCTTATTTTTCAATGCTCTTTCGTGTCCCAATTGAATTGATGGGCCTTCAGCCATTGGATCGGAAAAAGGAACTCCCACTTCAATTATATCTACACCTTCCAGAATAAAATTTCTGATTATTTTTTCAGAGGACTTAAGATCAGGGTCGCCTGCAACTGAGTAAGTAATCAAGGCTTTTTTGTTTTCTTTTTTTAAGTTTTTAAATACTTTTTCAATATTGCTCACAAAGTAAGACCTTCAACTTTCGCGACATTAGCCATATCCTTATCCCCTCTGCCTGATAAATTTACAACTAAAATTTCTTCTTTATCTAAATCGGGTGCAATTTTTTTAACATATGCTAAAGCGTGTGCAGTTTCGAGAGCAGGCATAATTCCTTCTGTTTTTGTTAAATCATGAAAACTGTCTAGCGCTTCTTCATCTGTGGCAGCTTCGTAAACAACTCTTCCAGAATCCCTTAAATAAGAATGTTCTGGTCCTACTCCTGGATAATCCAACCCTGCTGAAACAGAATGTGTAGATAAAATTTGACCTTCTTGATCTTGCATTAAATATGTTTTCATTCCATGCAGAACTCCTATACTTCCATCACTCAATGGTGCAGCATGCATACCTGAATCTACTCCTGAACCTCCAGCTTCTACGCCAATTAAATCAACAGAATTATCCTTCAAGAATGGATAAAAAATTCCCATAGCGTTTGAACCCCCTCCAACACAAGCAATAATTTTGTCAGGATATCTTCCAAAAAGATCCCTAGACTGATCCTTTAATTCGATTCCAACTATTGAATTAAAATCTCTAACTATTTGGGGGTATGGATGAGGACCAGCAACACTTCCAATTATATAATGTGTATCATCTACATTCGTTACCCAGTCTCTCATTGCTTCATTCATTGCATCTTTGAGAGTTTTTGTTCCTGAATTAACCGTGCAAACAGTTGCTCCTAGCAACTTCATTCTGTAAACGTTTGGAGACTGTCTTTCTATATCTTCCTCTCCCATAAAAATAATGCATTCAAGACCATGCCTAGCAGCAACAGCAGCTGTTGCTACACCATGCTGGCCAGCTCCTGTTTCAGCGATAATTCTTTTCTTGCCCATTTTTTTTGCTAAAAGAACTTGCCCAACAGTATTATTAATTTTATGAGCTCCGGTATGATTTAAATCTTCTCGCTTCAAATAAATCTTTGCTCCTCCTAAGTTTTCTGTCCATCTTTGTGCATAATAAAGTGGCGATGGTCTACCCACAAAAGTTTCAAGATCATTTTTTACTTCCGCAAGGAAAGATTTATCTTTTTTTACCTCTTCATAAGTACATTCGAGCTCATCTAATGCGGAAATAAGAGTTTCAGAAACATATTTGCCTCCAAACTCTCCAAATCTTCCATCTTTATCGGGAAAATCGTAATTTTCTTTACTCATGTTTTTTTACCAATTTTATGAACTTATCTATTTTAGAATGATCTTTTACTCCTTTTTTAGACTCGACGCCACTACTAACATCTACACCGAATGGAATAATTGTATCTAACAATACATTAATGTTATTTGAATCCAAACCACCAGCAACAATTATTTTGTTAGATAGAAGTTTAGGTATAAGCTTCCAATCAAAAGTTTCTCCAGTTCCGCCTCTATTCTGAGAGTCGCCTGAATCAAGTAAATATGCATAAGAGTCTTTATATCTGTTTATATTATTCATTAAATCCTCTTGATTAGAGACATTTATGGCTTTTATATAACGTGTATCAAATGATTTACAAAATTCTTCTTCTTCGTCACCATGGAATTGAAGGATGCTATTAGGAAAAATATTTAAAAAATTTTCCACTTCCTCTGTTGAGGGGTTGACGAAAACTGGAATGGTTGAAAAATTAGTACCAATACCGTTTTTAATCCCTTTTAAAGTTTCTAAAGTTACAAATCTTTCACTTTTTTTACTCTGAATGAATCCAATCGCATCTGCGCCTTTCCTTAAACTAGCTTCTGCATCTTTAAGATTAGTGACACCACATATTTTTATAAATATAGTCATTTTAAATGTAAGGAACTATCTGTCTTTTAATTGGGGGTCTTGGCAACTTAAAGATTTCAGGATATTCAGGGCCTATAAAATACAAACCGCATGAATCTAAAGTTTTTGATGCTTCTTTTCTATCTTTTGAGTCTAAAATTTCTTTCATAAGCATAGGATCCAAATTATTTACACCAAAGTTAATTAGTGTGCCCATTATAATTCTCACCATATTAAATAAAAAAGCATTTGCAGATATCTCAAAAGTAATTGTATTTTTTTTCTTGGTAATTTTTATCTCTTTGACATTGCGCATGGGAGTTTTTGATTGACACCCCGATGCTCTAAAAGAAGAAAAATCTTTTTCTCCCAGCAAAAATCTTGAAGCTTTAACCATGGTATCGATGTCTAGTTTCTCTTTAACAAGAGTTACTCTATTAGAGTGAATTATTGAACAAGAAGTTTTATTAAAAACAATGTATTTATATGTCCTATTAACGGCAGAAAATCTTGCATTAAATGTATTATCAACACTTTTAATCCAATTTATTGAAATATCGTTTGGAAGAAGCGAATTAGTACCTTCAACCCAGGATTTTTTAAACCTTTTTGCATTAGTATCAAAATGAATAACTTGCGATATTGCATGGACGCCAGCGTCAGTTCTTCCAGAGCAAATTACTTTGATTTCTTCATTTGCAATGGATGATAAAGCATTTTCAACTTTCTCTTGAACAGTATCTAAGGTTTGTTTTTGTTTTTGCCAGCCACTATAGTTCGTTCCATAGTATTCAATACTAGCTGCAAATCTTTTCATAGAACTAGATATCTTTTATCAAGTTCCGGGCTTTTTCTTTTTGACTTTCAGTCGCCTCTGACTCCAAAACTTGAGATAAAAGATCATTAGCTTTATCAATTTGATTCATCTCAATGTATGTTATAGCTAGATTAATTCTAGCTTCAATTGGATCTCCTATTTCACCAAATTCTTCATCTAAATCGCTCTTCAATTCTTCATCATTTTTTAAGGTTTTGGTTTCTTTTTTAGTTGGCCTTGTTCTGAACACCCACAAAAAAACTAAAAATAGAATAAAACCAAAGAGCAAATAAAATTCTGTTCTCAAAAAATCTCTAAAAGGTGTTTTTTCAAAGTTTTTTTCAATTGTTGTTAAATCGTCAGAAACAATTTCAAATTTTGGAATATCGATAAGTTTTACCTGATCATTATTCTGATCCAGCTCTGTTGCAACCTCAATTTCACCTAATAGTTCGTCTGCCTCATTAAAGCTGAATAAAGATTCTTCATTATCTGCTAAATCAATCTCATCAGGAATTGAAGAAAGCTCTTCAACTTTTGATAAATTAGTCACATCTTTGTCACTACTTCCCGAAAGATTTACTACTATTATTTTTTCAGAAGAATCTAAATTTGAATCGCTTTCAATAGAATAAGTAATTAAAGTTTTCCTGTTTTTATCATTTAAAGATTCCTCAGTGCTTGCTATATCAATATCAATTTCATCGAGAATTAGAGAAGTATCTTCATCCTCTTTTGACAATACAAAAGTTGGTTCGGATAAAACCAATACATCTGTCAATACACTGAAATCTATTGGTCCTACATTTGCAGCTAAATTTTGTCTGGCGACCTCTCTTATAGAACTCAAAGCTTCTAGTTTTTCTAAATCATTTTTCTTTGGAAGATTCAGAGTAAAACCTTTTTTTAAAAAATTTATATTTCCATTTTCAAATGCCAGCTCATTTAGCTCCAATAAAGAAATCATTATTTGATAAACTGAGTACTCGGTATATATATCTTTCAATTCTATTCCGATAGACCAGAGATTATTGTATTCATCAGTATTTATTTTTGGATCATCTTCCGAAACTATTAAATTTCCATATAAAAGGAAAAGAAAAAATAAATAAAGTTTGTAATTTTTATAAAAGTTCATCTAATATCTGAAGGCTATTCAATGCTGCACCTTTTCTCAAATTATCAGCAACCACCCAAAAATTTATTCTGTTATTTTTCCATAAGTCTAACCTTAATCTTCCAACCGAAACGGGATTTTTTCCTTCAGCATGATCAACGGCATTTGGAGATGTAAAATCTTGAGAATCAAAAATATCTAATCCTTTTTGTTTTTTTATCTCGTCTCTTAGCAAATTTAAATCTATTTCTTTTTTGGTCTCAACATGAACAGCAAGAGAATGTCCAAATAAAACTGGAACCCTTGAGCATGTAGCAGAAAGCTTTATGTCTTTGTCTAAAATTTTATTAGTTTCGAAACTCATTTTCATTTCTTCGTTTGTATAATTATTTTCCAAAATATCTCCAGCAGGAATTACATTAAAAGCAATTTGAGCGCCGTATACTCTTGGTTTTATTTCCTTTTTATTTAAAAAACTTTCTGTTTGTTCAAGTAATTCGTCTATCCCTTCTTTTCCTGTTCCAGACACTGATTGATACGAAGCAACATCGACACGTTCAATTTTAAATAAGTCATGAATTGGCTTCAATGCAACAACTAATTGAGCCGTTGAACAATTTGGATTGGCAATAATTCCGGGAAGTTTAAAATTTTTAAGATCTTTAGAATTTACTTCAGGAACAATCAAAGGTTTATCTAAGTCTGTTCGAAACTGTGATGAATTATCTATCACAATACATCCTTTAGAAACAGCAATGGGGGCATATTTTTCTGCGGTTTCCGCACCAGCAGAAAAAAAAGCTATATCTACTTGTGAAAAATCAAATTCTTCTATGTCCTGAATTATAAATTCCTGTTTACCACAGAACATTGATCTACCCGCTGATCTTTTACTTGCAACCAAAAATAAATCTTTATTGCCAGGATACATCTCATCCAAAAGCTCAATAAAAACTCTTCCAACAGCTCCGGAAGCACCAACTATTACTAATTTTTTATTGAACATAATCCGATATTAATGATCCCATTTCTTCTGTTGATAAAATCTTTGAATTTGATTGAGCAATATCTTGTGTAGCATAACCATTCGATAAGGCTTGTTTCACTGCAAATTCTATTTCTGCAGAAACTTGCTTTAATTCAAAAGTATACTTAAACATCATAGCAACAGACAAAATTGTAGCTATAGGGTTCACCACACCTTTGCCTGCAATGTCAGGAGCGGTTCCATGAACTGGTTCATATAATCCTTTAGAATTTTGATCCAATGATGCAGAAGGTAGCATTCCTATTGATCCAGTCAACATTGACCCTATATCAGACAAAATATCTCCAAATAAATTCGAAGATACGATAACGTCAAATTGTTTAGGATCTTTAACTAATTGCATCGCAGCATTATCCACTAGCATATGCTCAAGTTTCACTTCTGGGTATTTTAAGGAAGTTTCATCAACAACTTCTCGCCATAATTCTGAAACTTCTAATACATTTGCTTTATCAACAGAACATAACTTCTTATTTCTTTTCATCGCACTTTCAAAAGCAACTTCAGAAATTCTTCTTATTTCATCTTTTGAATAAATCATAGTATTGAATGCAGATACAGTAGATTTTTCTCTTGGTTCTCCAAAATATATCCCGCCAGTTAATTCCCTAACAATCAATAGATCCAAACCTTCGATAATTTCTTTTTTAAGACTTGAGGCACCTGACGTTTCACTAAAACAAATTGATGGTCTTAAATTTGCAAAAAATTTTAAGTCTGATCTTAATTTCAATAATCCTTTCTCAGGCTTATCTGTAGAAGGTAAATTGTCCCATTTTGGCCCACCGACTCCACCTAATATAATGGCATCAGAGGACTTAGCTTTAGAAATTACCTCATCTGTTATGGGAGTTTTATTTTTATCAATTGACACTCCTCCGATTAGATCTTTTTCAATCAAAATATTTAAATTAAAACGATTTGCAACTGCTTTAATTATTTTATCAGCTTCATTACAGACTTCTGGTCCTACTCCATCACCAGGTAATAGGAGAATGTTCATTTTTTTAGTCATTAATAACCCAAGATCTTTCTTTTCTTAATTTTTGTTCAAATTTATTTATTTCATCTTCATATTTAAGGCTATAGCCTATTTCATCAAGTCCTTCTATCAAACATTTTTTTCTGTAAGGATCTATCTCAAAGTTTTCTTCAAATAATTTCTCATAAAATATTTTTTGATTTACCAAATCAACTGATATCTCTAAGGGTTTAGTTTCAGATTGTTTTGAAAAAATTTTCTCTAGATTGCTCTTTGATATTTGAATAGCCAATATTCCATTTTTAAAACAATTATTAAAAAAAATATCACCGAAAGATGGCGCGATTACAGTTGTAATACCAAAGTCTTTGAGGGCCCACACAGCATGTTCTCTACTTGAGCCACATCCAAAATTTTCTTTAGCAATAAGAATATTGGCATTAGAAAAAGCTTTATTATTTAAAATAAAGTCATTTTTTAATGTCCTTTTAGATTCTTCCTTTCCTAAATAACCTTCATCTTCGTATCTCCATGAATCAAATAAAAAAGGCCCGAGACCTGTTTTTTTAATAGATTTTAAAAATTGTTTAGGAATAATTTGATCAGTATCTACATTTGCCTTATCTAAACAAACAATTTTTCCTGAGTATGTATTAGAAATTTGAGCCATATTGTTATAAATCTCTAATATCAGAAAATTTTCCTTCTAATGATGCCAATGCAGCCATTGCAGGACTGACCAAATGTGTTCTTCCTTTGTAACCTTGTCTTCCTTCAAAATTTCTATTTGAGGTAGATGCGCATCTTTCTAATTGATTAAGCTGATCAGGATTCATACCCAAACACATAGAGCAACCTGCATCCCTCCATTCAAATCCCGCATCAATAAAAATTTTGTCTAAACCTTCGTCTTCAGCTTGTTTTTTTACTAGGCCAGATCCAGGAACTACAATCGCTCTTTTAATTCTTTTTGAAATTTTATTATCTTTTAAAATTTCAGAAGCAACTCTAAGATCTTCAATTCTGGAATTAGTACAAGAGCCTATAAATATTTGGTCCAGTTCAATTTCCTTGATCTTTGTTCCAGGTTTAAGTCCCATATAATTCAGTGCTGAAAGAATGTTTTTGTCGCTCGTATGAGGAATTTCGTCTTCGATACTTACAACCATCTCTGGTGAAGTTCCCCAAGTAACCTGAGGCAAAATATCTTCCGATTTAAAATTAAATATTGCATCAAATTTTGCTCCTTCATCAGATGGTAATGACTTCCAATAGTTCACAGCTTTATCAAATAAATCACCTTTAGGCGCCATTGGCCTATTTTTTACATAAGCAAAAGTCTTTTCATCTGGAGCAACCATTCCTGCTCTGGCGCCTGCTTCTATTGCCATATTGCATAAGGTCATTCTTCCTTCCATTGATAAAGAGCGGATAGCCTCTCCGCTATATTCAATAACATGTCCGGTACCGCCAGCTGTTCCGATTCTTCCAATGATAAACATCGTAATATCTTTTGCAGTCACACCATTTTCAATGGCTCCTTCTATGTTGATAAGCATATTTTTTTGTTTTTTTGTTACTAAACATTGAGTAGCTAGAACATGTTCAACTTCACTGGTCCCTATACCCATAGCCAAGGAACCGAAGGCTCCATGAGTAGATGTATGAGAATCTCCGCATACAATTGTCATTCCGGGTAAAGTAAGTCCTTGTTCGGGTCCTATCACATGAACAATGCCTTGTCTCATGTCATCAAGTTTGAATTGATTAATTCCAAATTCATTACAGTTCTCATCAAGAGTAGTTACTTGTAATTTGCTGATAGGATCCTTTATCCCATCAAGATTATTATCTCTAGAGGTTGTTGGAACATTGTGGTCGGGTGTGGCAAGAATTGAAGACACTCTCCTAGGTTTTAAATTATTCTCTCGAAGCCCGTCAAAAGCTTGAGGTGAAGTAACCTCATGGACTAAGTGTCTATCGATATACATTAAATCACTTCCGTCGTCTCTAGAAGTTACAAAGTGATCATCCCAAATCTTATCGTAAAGAGTTCTTTTTTCCATTTTTATTCGCTAGAAGGAATTTTATTTAAAGAATCGGGTTTATCTGCGTTTTGCGCTCTATTTCTTAGAAAATGGTCAGTTAAAACTATCGCTGTCATTGCTTCAGCAATTGGAACTGCTCTAATACCTACACATGGATCATGCCTTCCTTTGGATTGAACTTTAACTGACTCTCCTTTTTTGTTTATTGTATCGCCTTCAACCATAATGCTTGAAGTTGGTTTTAAAGCAATACTGGCCGATAAGTCTTGTCCAGTAGATATGCCACCAGAAATTCCACCAGAGTTATTTGATTTAAATCCCTCGGACGACATCTCATCTCGATTTTCAGAACCTTGTAAATTTACTACATTAAATCCCGAGCCAATTTCAACTCCTTTAACAGCATTTATACTCATTAAAGCATGAGCTATATCAGCATCTAATTTATCGAAAACTGGCTCGCCAAGTCCCAACGGCATATTAGAAGCGCAAACTGTTATTTTTGCTCCTATGGAATCTCCCTGCTCTCGAAGATCATCAATATATTTTTCTAAATTAGGAATTAATTTTTTATCTGGGCAGAAAAAAGGATTCTTTTTTATTTCGTCTTTATCAAAATTCTCTATTTTAAATTTGCCAATCTGACTAACATAACCATCTATTTCTATAGACAAATTAGTTTTAAGAAATTTCTTTGCAATTGCTCCTGCGGCAACTCTCATGGTTGTTTCTCTAGCAGAAGATCTTCCTCCGCCTCTATGATCCCTTATTCCATATTTTTGAAGATAACTATAATCTGCATGAGATGGCCTAAATACATCTTTTAAATCATCATAATCAGAACTTTTTTGATCTTTATTTCTAATCAAAAGACCTATGGGCGTTCCTGTTGTTTTTCCTTCAAATATTCCTGAAAGAATTTCTACTTCGTCGGATTCTTTTCTTTGAGTAGTATATTTATTTGAACCGGGCTTCCTAAAATCAAGTTCCTTCTGAATTTCCTCTTTTGATATTTCTATTCCGGGAGGACAACCATCAATTACGCAACCTAAAGCCACGCCATGACTTTCGCCAAATGTTGTGACTGTAAAATTTTTACCAATAGTATTTCCTGACATAACTATTTAAGATTAGGTTAATTATACGCTTTATGCGTCTTCTTATTACTTAAATAGATGAATAATAATAGATTTAGTTCAATTTTTTGGGATTTTGGTGGTGTGATTACTTCTAGCCCTTTTGAAGCATTTAATGTCTTTGAAAAAGAAAACAATATTCCTTTTGATTTTATAAGAAAGGTAAATTCTACAAATCCGTTCAATAATGCTTGGGCTCAGTTAGAACAATCTAAAATATCTCTTGAAGAATTTAATATTCTTTTTGCCGAAGAAAGCAAACTACTTGGAAGAGAAATTTTAGGTCATGAAGTTTTATCTTTGCTTCAGGGAAAAATAAGACCAAGAATTGTAAAAGCAATTAAAAAATTTAAGGAACTTGGATTTTTACAGGCTTGTTTAACGAATAATTTTAATACGGGAGATAGAGATATATCTGCACTGGACGACAAAAATGATGAAAGATTAAAAATTATGGAATTATTTGATTTCATAATTGAATCAAAAGAAGTTGGGGTACGAAAACCAAATAATGAATTTTATGAGCTAGCTTTAACCAAAACAAAAGCTGATCCTGAGAGGACAATTTTTTTGGATGATTTAGGAATAAATTTAAAACCCGCAAAATTATTGAAAATCTCGACCATAAAGGTTGTTTCTGAACAACAAGCTTTAAACGAATTAAGTGATTTAACTGGCATTACATCAATTAGTCGATAAAAACCTACTAAGATCTTCGTTTGTTTTGATTTCGGAGTTAATTTCATCAAAGATGTCTATGTCTAAACCTTTAATAATTTTATACGTATCTTCAGCAGAAGATTTATTTAACTTAAAAAGCATTTTTTTTAAAAAGGGAAATCTAAGATCTTCTATTAGAAATTTTATTAAACTAAAAACTATAATTTGATTTGAAACTTGAATAAGAATAAAAGCAATTAGTTCATCTTTAGAAAAACTATCAGCATTTTTAGTAAATTTCTCTTTAAATTTTTTTAGAGAAGTCTTTTCAATAATGGTTTCTCGAGATATTTTTAATAAAGTATCTTTAGAAAGTTTTTTTAAAATATCATCCAATTCTTCAGAATTAATCAATGATCCATGAGAATATTTTTTATTTTTTATAATGTATTGAGTAAGACCAATTTCACCCCTTCTAACAACTAAATTTTTTGTACCCGATAGTCTTAAATTTTTCCAGAATTTTAGGAAGTTTTCGTCTTTTAAGATTTTTTTTGAAAAACTTAAAGCGTAAGAAGCGTAATGAAAGTTCTTATTATTAAAATTGAACTGAGGTTTTAATAAGCCAGTTTTTTTTGAAGGAAGTCTTTGTCTCTTAAAGCCATAATGAGAAGTTGCGCCAATGAAATCTAAACTAGAATTATCAATAAAATCTGTAAAAGAATTATTATTTATAATTGGAAACCAGGTAGAGTCATTTATAAGAATTAATTTATCTAAATCTCTTATTTTTTCAGATAAAAATAAAACTCCATCTCTATAGCCGCCAAAGTCATATCCATAATTTTTTCTTTCAATTAAAGTCCAACAGTTTTTAAGAAGTAAATCTTTATCCTCTTTTGATAAAGGTAAATTACTCACAACCAATGGAGTGAAATTATTTCTAATAAAATATCTCAAAGTTCTCAAGTGAGACTTAGTTAATCCATAATCAGGAAAAATTAAAAAAATAACAACCTTTTTATTCAGAGGGAGGTTTCCAGAATTTTTTATTTTTGATTTAGCTAAAAAATTATCGTAATAAAAAGTACCGAATAAAAGATTAGTTAAATATCTGGGTAGATAAAAAATTTGCTTGAGAATCCTATAAATTTCTTTGAGAAATTTCATTTCTTATAAATATCAAACAGTTACATTTTAAGGAAATTTATAATTAAAAAAGTTTTTTTAGTTATTTTTTTGAAACCAATAGAGACATGAATTCTACTACGCTAGTATTTTTAAGCGCTTCTTCATTAGCACATATCTCAATTATTTCATTTGCTTGATTTTCATCAAAATGTGTTTTTAAATTTTTTTCAAATTTAGACAATAAAACTGGAATGCCCTCTTCTCTTCTTCTTCGATGTCCAATTGGGTATTCAACTTCAATATTTTTTGTAGATGAGCCATCTTTGAAATATATTTGCATGGAATTTGCAATAGATCTTTTATCTGCTTCGAGATATTCTTTTGAGTATCTTTTATCTTCCTTGATAATCATCTTTTTTCTCAATGAATCGATTCTTGGGTCGGCAGCGACATCATCCTCGTAATCTTCTGCTACTAAATCTCCTTTCAACAAACCTATTGCTGTCATGTATTGAATGCAATGATCGCGATCAGCAGGATTATTTAGGTCTCCTTCTTTACTGATTATTCTTATAGCTGATTCGTGAGTTATAATTTCAATTCTTTCTATTTCTTCTAATCTATTTATCACTTCTGGATGTAAAGTTACAGCTGCTTCCACAGCAGTTTGAGCATGAAACTCTGCTGGAAATGATATTTTAAAGAGAACATTTTCCATAACATAGCTTTTAAATTCCTGATTAATTTGAAAATTGTTACCCTTAAACAAAACATCTTTAAAACCCCAAGTTGGAGCAGTAATAGCGCTTGGGTATCCAATTTGACCTTTCATGGTAAGGATTACTAATTGAAGAGCTCTGCTAGTTGCATCGCCAGCTGCCCAAGATTTTCTTGGTCCTGCATTTGGACTGTGTCGATAAGTTCTTAAACTTTGACCATCCACAAAAACTTGAGAGAGAGCATTGATAGTTTCCTCTTTAGATAATTCAAACAAAGATGAAATGACAGCTGTTGATGCCAATTTAACTAAAATAACATGATCCAGTCCCACTCTATTAAAACTATTCTCTAATGCCATTACTCCTTGAATTTCATGAGCTTTAACCATAGCAATCAATATATCTTGTATTGTTAAAGGTTCTTTGCCATCGAGAATTTTTTGTTGCGAAATATAATCTGCAGCAGCTAAAATTCCGCCCAAATTATCTGAGGGGTGTCCCCATTCGGCTGCTAACCAAGTATCATTAAAATCTAGCCACCTAATTATGGCACCTATATCCCATGCCCCTTTAATAGGATCAAGTACAAAATCAGTTCCTGGAACTCTTACGCCATTTGGAACAACTGTCCCTTCAACATAAGGTCCAAGTAATTTTTTGCATTCTGGAAAGGAAAGAGCTAATACACCACAACCCAAAGTATCCATTAAACAATATCTTGCTGTAGATAATGCTTCTTCACTATCAACTTTGTAATTCAAGGCATAGTCGGCTATTTTATTTAAAAGTTCGTCAGGTTCCTGACGAACATTAGTTTCGACGGTTGATGACATTTTATTTTTATCTGTTTTTTATGTCGACCCAATCTGAATGATCAGGTCCAATATATTCTTCACTTGGTCTTATAATCCTATTGTCAGCTCTTTGTTCAAAAATATTAGCGGCCCAGCCAGAAGTTCTTCCAATAACAAATAATGGGGTAAAAAGTTTTGTTGGTATGCCTAAATAGTGATAAGCAGAAGCCATAAAAAAATCAGTATTCGCAAACATGTTTTTTTCTTCATCCATAGTTTTTTCAATTTCTTCTGAAACCTGATACAAAGTTTCGTCTCTGCCTGACTTACTAAGCTTTTCCGCCCAACTTTTTATAATTTTATTTCTAGGATCTTCTGTACTATAAACAGCATGCCCAAATCCCATTATTTTTTCTTTCTTCTCAAGCATTTTTAAAACTGCTTGATGAGCTTCTTCTCTTGAAGAGTATTTTTCAATCATTTCCATTGCAGCTTCATTTGCTCCTCCATGAAGTGGGCCTCTAAGAGTTCCAATTGCTCCAGTTATACAAGAATGAATATCTGATAAAGTAGAGGCACATGTTCTTGCAGTGAAAGTAGAAGCATTAAAACCATGCTCTGCGTACAAAATTAAGGATGTATCTAAACAACGAATATCATCTTCTGATGGATCTTTACCTGTCAACAAAGAAAGAAAATGACCCCCAATGGTTTCATATTCTGTTTCAAGATCAACTTTTATATCCTCGTGAGAAAATTTATACCAATAAACAATTATTGAAGCCATCGAGGCAAGAATTCTATCTGCAGAAGAATTTTGATTTTTAAATTCTCCCTCTGGTTCAAGATTACCTAGCATTGAGCAGCCCGTTCTCATAACATCCATAGGATGAGCTGAAGCGGGTATATTTTCTAAAACTTCTTTGAGTTCATTTGGCAAAGCTCTTAGTTTTTTTAATTTTTCTGAGTAGTTATTAAATTCCTCTTGATTTGGTAAATTTCCATAGAGAAGCATATAGGCAACTTCTTCAAAAGAGGCCTTTTCTGCCAATACTTCAATTTCGTATCCTCTATAAGTAAGGCCTTTTCCTGCTTTACCCACGGTAGACAAAGAAGTTTTACCAGCTACTTGTCCACGAAGGCCTGCGCCCTCAAGTTTTTTTTCTGCCATGTAATTATTCCTTGGAAAATAGAATATCTATTTTTTCTTCGTAACTATGATAATTCAGTACGTCATATAATTCATCTCGAGATTGCATTTTTTTTAATTTTTTTTCGACTGTCCCCTTATGATATATCTCGTCATATATTTCTTGAGCTGCTTTAGACATTGCTCTAAAAGCGCTTAGAGGATGCAAAATCATATCTACCCCTACTTCTAATAGTTCTTGGTCAGTATATAGAGGCGTCATACCGAATTCAGTGATGTTAGCTAAAATTGGCACTGTTAAATTTTCAGATAAAATTTTGTAATCTTCTAAATTTGTGATTGCTTCTGGAAAAATTGAATCTGCTCCAGATTCTATATAAGCGTTTGATCTTTCAATTACTCTTTCAATTCCTTCTTGAGCAAAAGCATCTGTTCTCGCCATCAGCATAAAATCATCGACTGAACTATCTTTTGCCGCTTTTATCCTGTCCATCATTTCGCTATCAGAAACAATCTCTTTGTTTGGTCTATGGCCGCATCTTTTATTTGAAACCTGATCTTCGATATGAATTCCATTTACGCCAGCATGAATCATATCTTTAACAGTTTTAGAAATACTCAGTGCAGAGCCCCAACCAGTATCGCAGTCGACTAAAATCGGAAGATCTGATGCTCCTCTAATTCTTCTTACATCTTCGAGAACATTATCCTTTGAGGTCATTGCCAAATCTGGAATTCCGTAACTTGCATTGGCTACTCCTGCACCTGAAATGTAAAGAGCTTCTAAGCCTGCTTTTTGAGCGAGCAGCGCAGAATAAGCATTTACAGTCCCGACAATTTTTAAAGGTCTGTTATTCTCTAATAAAGAAAAAAAATTTTTTGACATTTATATATATTCTAACAAATGAGCTTTCAATTCTTCATGATTATCTGCAGTTAACAAGTCTGGAAATTCTTTTTTGATATGATCCGGTGCTTGAAAAAAGATTCCTTTGTCTGCAGTTTGAAGCATATCAATATCATTATAAGAGTCTCCGGCAGCCAAAACTCCAAAATTCAAACTCAATAAAGCCTCTATAACCTTTTTTTTGTTATGCCTAAGAGAATAATCAACTATTTTGTCATCTTTAATTTTAAGATGATGACATATAATGTTAGGGTAATTTAACTTTTCCACCAAAGGCCAACAGAGTTCATAAAAAGTATCTGAAACAATGGATACTTGAAAACTTTGTTTCGCCCATTTCAGAAATTCTTTAGCGCCTTCAAAAGGCTCCATACTTCTCACTATTTCTTGTATATCACTCAATTTGATATTCTTTTCATTGACTACTTTCATTCTTAGGGCCATAAGATCATCGTAATCTTTTAGATCCTGAGTAGTAAGCATTAATTCTTCCGAATTTGTTTCTTTAGCAACGTATTGCCAAATTTCAGGTATGAGAACTCCTTCAAAATCAAGGCAAAGAAACTTCAATTTTATCTCCTCAGGAGCTTTGTGGAATCAAATACTTTATCTAGTTCTTTTTTTGATTTAGTTGAGCAAGCCTTGGCTACAATATCTTTAGTCAGGTGAGGTGCAAACATATTTATAAATTCAAAAAGATGGCTTCTCAAGTAAGTGCCTCTTCTGAAACCCATATAAGTCGTACCAGAGTCAAAAAGGTGGTTTGCGTTAATTGCAACTAAATCACTATCTTCTTTTTCATTGAAAGCCATGCTTGCAATAATACCAACGCCTGTTCCCATTTTTACATAAGTTTTAATGACATCAGCATCAGTAGCTGTAAAAACAACATTCGCTTTTAGCCCTCTTTCAAAAAAAGCTCTATCTAAATCATTGCTTCCCGTAAAACCAAATACGTATGTAACAATTGGGTAATTGGCTAAGTCTTTTAGTTTAATTTTTGGTAACTTTGTAAGAGGATGGCCTTTAGGCACAATAACGCTTCTAGACCATTTGTAACATGGCATTTTAATTAAGTTTTCGCCCTTTTCGTTAGTTTCTGTCCACAAAGCTATATCAACCTCACCTCTAGCTGCCATTTCAACAGATTCATCTGGAGTACATTGATGCATTTGAAAATGGACATTTGGATATTTTTTGACAAATTTATCTACAACCTTAGGTAAAGTAAATTTTGCTTGTGTGTGAGTTGTTGCAATGCTGAGAGTTCCATAATCTTCATCTGAAAATTCTGTGGCTGCATGCTTTATTCCATCTACCAAAGCAAGGATTTCCTCTATTTGGGTTAATATTTTTTCGCCGACAGGAGTAACGCTTACGAGATGTTTCCCTGATCTTTCAAATAACTCTATTCCTAACTCTTCTTCAAGTAATTTAATTTGTTTGCTAATACCTGGTTGAGAAGTGTATAAAATTTTAGAAGCTTGCGAGACATTTAAATTGCTTCGAGCTACCTCTCTTACATAAACTAATTGTTGAAATTTCATAATTACTTATTTCCTAATGGCATATAAAATATTATTTTTAAACACTTTTTATAATATATCAATATAAAAATTAAGCAAAACTAGAAAAAATTTTAAATACTGTATATAATTACAGTTATGATTAATTTAACAAGTAGACAATCTGAGATATTTGAATTTATTAAAAAAGAAATAGAGATTAATGGATACCCTCCTACTAGATCTGAAATAGCTAAGGTTTTCGGATTTAAATCACCTAACGCAGCTGAAGATCATCTAAAAGCCCTTAAGAAAAAAGGCGTTCTAAATATTGTTTCCGGTGCTTCCAGAGGAATTTCTATAGTCAAAGAAGATCTTGGTATACCTGTTATAGGTTTAGTCAGTGCTGGCGGTCCCATTCTCGCACAAGAGAACATAGAGAAAAGAATTCCCTCATCGCAAAATATTTTATCTCATGGAGTAGATTTTTATTTACGAGTTAAAGGTGACAGCATGATTGAAGCAGGAATTTTAGAAAACGACCTAATTGCAGTAAATAAAAAGACCCAAATAAAAAAAGGTTCAATTGTCATTGCAAGAATAAATGATGAAGTAACAGTTAAGACCTTGAAAAGCATTTCTTCAGATCTAGTAGTTCTTCAACCAGAAAACTCAAATTATTCAAATATAGAAGTCAATCCAAAAACTGAAGACTTATCTTTCGAGGGAACTTGCGTTGGTCTCTTGAGGGATTTTTCTTAAAGAATTTTAAATTCATCTATTGCTAATGCTTCTTTTATTAAAGAGTGTTGCTCTTCTTCTTCTAATTTATAAAAGTCACTTGGACATTCGATTTCTTTATCCCCGCATTTTATAAATTTTACGAACTTGAAAGCTTTGCCAGGTTTTCTAATCTTGATCCCAATTGGCTTATTAGATTTTGGATGAAATCCTAAAATTCTTAAACTTTTTAAAACAAAAGCTCTTGTTTCTTTATTTTCGTAATCCATTTGATGTGGGTCATAATACGAAACTTTAGGATTTTTTGGTTTGTCTTCTGGAGGTAATTTAGTTGCCTTGTTAAATCCATCAAATTCGGTATATTCTCCGAACCTTCCATTTTTCAACATTACTGGAATACCGCTATTAGCCTCAGTAAATAAAATATGTTCGCCTGAATCTCTCTCAATTAATTCAACTGCTCTGTTTAAACCGATATCTAATAAATTTTCATCTTCATCGGGCGAACCAAATATTTTTTTTTCTTCTTTCATAGTCCAAACACAAGGACCATTTATACTGATATCTGCAAAGACTATATCTTGATATTCTGGATGTATACCTATTTCCTTTGGCAGAACTTGATATGTCTCCCAATCAATATTGAATTCAAAAGGTTTTTTCGTCCATTTGCACTCGGAACAACCAACGAAATAACCCCAAGCTCCAGATTTTAAACTTAACTCAGAGGAACACTTAGGACAATCTCTTCTTATTTCTCCATTCTTTGCTTTCGGAAAAATTATGTCATGTAACTCTTCATTCAATAAATCCAAGACTTGTCTTGTTTTGAATTCATCTTTATTGCTTATTTCAATATCATTAATTTTTCTATTAAGATAATTTTGAAGATCTTCCCAAAATTTATCCAACACGTCTTTCCAATTCAAATTACCTGATGCAATTTCATCAAGATTATTTTCCATTTTTGCTGTAAAGCGTGTTTCAATAAAAAAATCTTTAAAAATTGACTTTAAATAGGAAGTTAAAATTCTTCCTAAATCCGAGGGAGCAATAGATTTTGCTCCATAAGCATACTTTTTATCTCTAAGACCCTTTACAGTTGAAGCATAAGTCGATGGTCTGCCGATACCTTCTTCTTCCATTCTTTTAATTAATGAAGCTTCAGAATATCTATTAGGCGGAAGAGTAAATTTCTGTTCAGCACTTTCTGAAATTAAATCTAGAGTCTCGCTCTCTACTAACTCTTCTGGAAACTGAATATCACTATCCTTATCTTCTTTAGTTAAAACTTCAAAACCCAAAAATAAATTTTTTCTCGAGGCTGCTCTGAATAAATATTTTCCATCTTTAGAGGAAATTGTAAGATTTTTTCTTTCGTGTTTTGAGTTAACCATTTGACTGGCTACAGTTCTATTCCAGATTAATTCATAAAGTTTTTGTTCATCTTGACTCAGATTTAAATCCTTTGGCTTATTAGAAATATTTGTTGGTCGAATAGCTTCATGAGCTTCTTGAGAATTTTGAACTTTGGACTTATAGACTCTCACAGCTTCTGAAAGGAAAGTTTTGTCAAACTCCTTTTTAATTAGATTTCTTATCTCTTGCAATGGAGGTGGTCCTGGTTTTTCTTCACTAAAAGGTTCTCCTGTATTTGGGGATGTGCTTATAGAAATTCCATCAGTTCTTAAATACGTAATTAATCCTCCTTCGTATAGGTTTTGAGCACTTCTCATAGTTCTATCTGCGGTAAAGCCCAAAGAGCTAGCAGCTGACATTTGTAGTGTAGAGGTTCTAAAAGGAGCTTTTGGTGAACTAGATTGAGGTTTTGTTTCAATTTTTGATACAAAAAAAGAAGTTTTTTTTATTTCTTCTAAGGTTTCTTTAACTAATTTTTCTTGATTCAAAGGTTCTTTATTTAAATTTACTCCATTTGCTTCAATTAAATCTGCATCAAGTTCTAAATCATTAAATTTAAACTTAGCTTTTATTGGCCAATACTCTACTGCGACATGAGCATCTCTTTCATCTTCTCTTTCACAAATAATTCTTAGAGATGGAGATTGAACTCTTCCTGCTGACTTTGCCCTTGAAACATGTCGCCAAAGAAAGGGAGAGACTTTAAATCCTATTAAGTGATCTAAAATTCTTCGTGTTAAATAAGCATCAACTAAATTTTGGTCTATTTCTCTAGGATTTTCTACAGCGCTTTTAATAGCAGAAGAAGTAATTTCATTAAATGTAATCCTTTTTGTGTCTATTGATTCTAAAAGTTTTTTATTTTTAAAATCATCTTTCAAATGCCAAGCTATCGCTTCCCCTTCTCTATCTGGGTCAGTGGCAAGATAAACACAATCGAATTCTTTGCATAACTTTCTTATTTCTTTAATAGTTTTTTTTCCTTTTTGGGTTTCTTTCCATTTTAAGTCTGTCCAATTATCTGGGTTAACTGCAGTCTCTTCATCAGGTAAATCTCTTATGTGCCCCAAACAAGCCTCTACCCTCCAATCATCTTTTGGAAAATTTTTGTTAAGGAATCCAGTTATTTTTGAAGCTTTTGCTCCGGATTCAACAATGACTAAATTTTTCATCCTTTTTTAATATCTGATAATTTAGATGAATTTGTCAAGTAGAAGAAACATCCAGACAATCTTGAAGAAGACTGTTCCCTTTAAAAACGAATCCAGAATATAGTTGGATTAAATCTGCCTTTAATGAAAATCTTCTAATAGCATCCTCTTTAGTCATTAAACCTCCAGAAGAAATAATCACTGCTTTATCATCGACGATTGATCTAACAAACTTAAGAGATTCTTCAGATTTTTGTCTTAAGGGTTTTCCGCTAATACCTCCGGGCAAATTGTATTCGTGATCCAAAGAGGTATTAGTCAATATAAATCCATCGATGCCATTAGATTGGCTATAAGAAATAATTTTTTCTAAATTATCTAATGACTCATCAGGTGATACTTTTATTATAATTGGTTTGTGTTTGGAAAAACCTTTCGAAATTTGCTCTCGTTTATTGATAATCTCATCAATCAATTTATGAAAGTATTCATCTTCAGAAAGCTTTCTTAAATCATTAGTATTAGGAGAAGAAATATTAATTGCAAAGTAGTCAGCAACATCTTTGAAATAATCTAACAAATGCAAATAATCTTCGTGAGCTCTTTCATTGCTTATTTCTTTTCCCTTTCCAATACTAACTCCTAAAATACCAGAAAAGTTTTTTTTATTTCTCTCTATATTTTCCAAAACTTTAACGGAACCAACATTATTAAAACCTAATGAATTAATAATTGTTCCTTCATTATTGAATCTATGTATTCTTGGTTTAGGATTTCCAGACTGAGGCTTTAAAGTTATTGTCCCAACTTCAACAAATCCAAACCCTAAATTTCCTAAAACGTGAAAATAATTTGCATTTTTATCTAAACCGCCTGCGACTCCAATTTTATTAGGGAAATCCAACCCAAAATAATTTGATGGTGAGCTTTGATTTTTATTTAAGGAAAAAAGAATCTTTGTTAGATTAAAATTGTATATCAACTTTAAAGCACTCAAAGAAAACTTATTACTAAATTCTGGCGGAAGTATTCTAGATATATTTAGAGCAAAGTTATTAAAACTCAATTAATCTTTCCTAATCACTTAGCGCATCTATAGCAGCTAGGGTTTGAACTAAGTTAGAAAATATTGGAAGCACCGCTTTCCAAAAAGCTAAATTTGATAATTCTGAAGTGTCCTGGGGAATAACAATTGTAGTTCCAGGAGATAATTCAGAATCAGAAAACCAGCTTCTAGATGGTTTTGCAGCTTGGCCATTTGGCAGAAGATAAAAAATATTATCTTGATCTGCCCCCTCTCTTAATCCTCCGGCTAACTCTATATAGTCAGAGTAACTTAAATTTTTTGAATAGACATATGAGCTAGGTGAAAGCACTTCACCGGAAACTGTAATTGTAGATTTTTTCCTAGGCATTATTATTCTATCTTGATCTCTTAATAAAATATCTATTTCTAAATTTGCATTTTTTATTTTTTCTAAATCAAATGAAACGACAACTCTTCCCAGCGGCCTAGCTTTTTTTAACTGTTCTACAATGTTTCCAATTAATCTAATTGCCAAGTCTGGAGAACTTACTTGAGAAAATTGTCCAGTTTGAATAGCTCTAGCTATACCTTTTTCCAAATCATTTGCAGCTCTAATCAGCCCATCTTTCTCTCTTTTAGCTACTGAAGCTCTTAGAAAAATTCCTCCTTCAATGTATGCCTCGCTCTTATATCCGCCTGCTCTTTCTATTAATTCAGATAATTTTTCATTATCTTCAAGGTAATAAATTCCTGGATTAACAAATGCGCCTTCTAAAGATACGCTCTCTCTCCTAGATTTATTTGCATCTACTGAAATAGATGGTAGGCGATCTATAAAAATTGAATCTCCTGATTGAAGTGGAAATTCTTTTAATTCGGCAAAAGACATTTCTTTCACAAAAATATCATTATCCCTAGCTTGTCGAGTCAATACTATTTTATTTTTATCTGCTAAGGGTTTAAAGCCGGAAGCAAAACCAATCAAATCACTAAAGTTTTCACCTTCTTTTAATTCAAATATTGCTTCAGTATTTACTTCCCCAAAAATCTCAACTTGTTTTTCAATCGGATTGATTAATAGAACGTCACCAGATTGGATTTTTATATTCGCGGTTGAATTTCCTTTGATAAATAATTCGTATAAATCCAATGTGTCTATTAATTCATTTGATCTTTTTAAAGATATATTTCTTAAGGACCCTGAACCATTTGGACCACCAGATTCAAATAGTGCAGTAGAAATAGAAGATAAAGCATTTAAATTATAACTTCCCGGTCTCATAGACTGACCAACAACAAAAATTTGTATGGGTCTTACTTTTATAAGAGAAATAGCGGCTTCTGTTCCAATCAAAGATGCTTCAACAATTCTATCAAGTTCTTCTTGTGTTTTTTGATAACTCAAGCCTGAAAAGTTTAACGTGCCTAATTCTCTTAAAAAAATATTTCCTTCTCTATCAATTTTAACTTTTCGAGAGGCTTTTAAAGAACCTGAAAAATTAATTCTTAATTCATCTCCTGGCCCTAATATGTAATCTGCAGGAGCTGACTGAACTGATGTAAAGTTATTTCCTCTATAATTTTGAAAAAGGTCATATCCAAAAGGTTTAGGAATAAGCGAGCCATATCTGTCATAGTCTTTTTGTAGAAGATCAAATTTTATCAAATCATCTTTATCTTTATCTTCTTCATTCTCTTCATTCTCGTTGAGAATAGATCTTTGATTCTCCTCTTGAGAAAAGTCATTTTCATTTATTCTTTCAAAAACTGAACTCCTTACTGATTCAGGCAACATGTCTAATTGTTCCTGATATTGAGAAGGAACTTGAGCAACTCCAATTGAGGACACTAATAAAGTTAATGATACTAATTTAAAGTTCTTAATCATGGATATTTACTAAGGGATTTCCCCAAGATAATTTTGTTCTACATGCTTCGAAATAATCATAGTTTAAAGGATGAATTAGCTCATAGAAAAGATCCTGTTGAGAAATTATAATTTCAAGATTCTCCTCAATTTCATCGTCAGTGTATCCATCTATAACAATTGATGCATTATTTTCACTAGCTAACTTAATACTTAATTCTTCATCGGAGGGCACTATCATAGGATTAGAAGAAGCGCTTTGCGAAAACATTGGCATTATGGCAAATACAGGCAAAGTAGGATGGATTATAGGTCCTCCGCCAGAGAAACAATATCCGGTTGAGCCTGTTGCAGAACTTACTATCACTCCATCAGATTTATGATTTGAGACCAGTCTATTTCCCAAATAAATAGAAAAACTCATCATTTGAGCTACTTTCCCAGAGTGAAAAACAACCTCATTAACTGCAATCTTTTTGTCATTTGTGCTTAAAGAAACTTCCAGTAAAGGCCTTTTTTCTCCAACATATTCACCATTAAATATTTTTGGAAGTTCATCTGATATAGATTCCAAGTTAATATCGGTCAAAAATCCTAATTTTCCAATATTTATTCCAAGAAAAGGGATTTCTAGAGTTAAAAGCTTCCTTATAGTACTAATAATAGTTCCATCTCCGCCGATTACTAATATTAATTGTGAATTTATATCAATTTCTTTTGCTAGATTATTATCAGCTACAGAAAGAACATCTAGCACTTCAACAGAGCAATCTTGACAAGTTTTCTGGCAAATTTCTAAAGCATTTTCAAATTTTCTAGAAACAGAATGTACAATTGTAATTTTCGATATTTTAGTCATTTGCTCTTAAATATACTTATTATTAATCATTTCTTACGTCTTTGACTAGATAAATAAAAATTGTGTCTATTAAAGCTATAAATATTTTAAAAATATATTTTGTAAGGGCTATACTGAAAGCTACTATAAACGATAATTCACCTGCCAACACCCAAACAAATGTATAAATAAAAGTATCTAAAGCTTGTGATGAAAGAGTTGAAACATTATTTCTAATCCATAAATATTTCCCTTGAGTAATTGTTTTTAATTTGTGGAATAACCAAACATCAAATGTTTGACTTATCAGGTATGCGCTCAATGAGCCAATAACAAAAATTGGTGAATATAAAGCAAGCGTTGATATAGCCTCATGAACTTCATCTGATGATTTTGCAATTTCTGAAGGTAAGTAATAAGTGCTTAGGACCAATGTCAACATTACAACTACATTTGCTATAGCGCCTAAAATTACTGCCTCATTAGCTGCAGCTCTTCCATATTTTTCGTTAATTAAATCAGTCGCAAAATATATGCCAGAGTACATTATTGCGCCCATACTTACAGTGAAGGTATACCCAAAGACTGTTAAATCACTTACCTTTCCGCCTTGCAAATTTCCTAGAACAATTCCTAATATAACGGCAATATACAATCCATTTTTTCCAAAAAAATAAAACAAAGACACAACTATTAATAAGTCGTAAAAAACAGTAATGACCCAAAGCCATTCAGGATTATTTAAGAAAAATTCTAAGCTCATTTCTATTTAAAATCTTGATTTATAAAATACCCCAGATTAAGCTATTATTCTATTTATTATTTTCGGAACGAGGTTTATATGTCGAATTTAGATACTTTTAGACAAGAAACAAGAGAATGGTTAGAAGCAAACTGTCCTCCAGAAATGAGAAAGCCGATGACAGCTGATGGCGCATGTTGGGGTGGAAGAAATTTTAAATTTACGCACCCTGATCAGAAGTTATGGCTTGAAAGAATGGGTGAAAAAGGTTGGACAGCTCCTACTTGGCCAAGTGAATATGGAGGCGGCGGTCTTAATTACGACGAGAATAAAATCCTTGCCGAAGAACTTTTTAAGATTGGTGCGAGACCAGCTTTAGCAAGTTTCGGTTTGTGGATGCTTGGTCCAGCTTTACTTGAATATGCTTCTCATGAACAAAAAATGGAACACATTCCTAAAATAATAAAGGGAGAGATTAGGTGGTGCCAAGGATATTCTGAACCAGGTGCGGGTTCCGATCTAGCTAGCTTAAAAACAAAAGCTGTTGAGGATGGCGACAACTTTATAGTAAATGGTCAAAAAGTTTGGACTTCATACGCAGATGAATGCGACATGATTTTTACTCTAGTAAGAACTGGGCCTCAAGAACCCAAACATAATGGAATCAGTTTTTTGCTAATTGATATGGATCAACCTGGAGTTGAAACTAAACCTATTAAATTGATTTCTGGTAAATCTCCATTCTGTGAAACCTTTTTCACTGATGCAGTCGTTCCTAAAGCTAATTTAGTCCACGACCTTAATAAAGGTTGGGATGTTGCTAAAAACTTGCTTCAACACGAAAGAAAAATGCTTGCCAGCATGGGCTTAGGAGGCTCTGCTGCGGGCGGAAAAGGAAAAGGAAAATCGGGTTCTGGCTTAGCAAACTTATCTAAAAAATATGTGGAATCTTCTGATGGTAAAATTTCAGACGAAGGATTGAGACAAAAAATAGCCAAGAGCGATATGGATGCACATGCTTTTGGTCTTACATTAAGAAGAGCCTCGGAAGAAGCAAAAAATTCGAATCATGGTCCCAGCGCTGCAACGTCTATATTTAAATTCTTTGGTTCAGAGCATAATAAAAGAAGATATGAAATTATGCTCGAAGCGATGGGAACTCAAGCTTTAGGCTGGGAAGGTGGTGAATTCGGTCCCGAAGAATTAGCTGTTACTAGAGAGTGGCTTAGAACAAAAGCAAATTCCATTGAAGGCGGCACTTCAGAAGTTCAACTGAATGTTATCTCTAAAAGAGTTTTAGATTTGCCTCAGTAACTCGAAAGTCTTAGGAGAGAAATATGACGCTTACTTTGAGTGAAGAACAATCTTTTTTAAAGGATACAGCAAAAAAATTTGCTCAGGAAAAAACTCCTACTACTCATTTTAGAGAAATTCGGGACAACGAAAATCCTGAGTGTTTTGATAGAGCAATCTGGCAAGAAATGGCTGCTCAAGGATGGTCGGGGATTCTCGTTCCTGAAGAATACGGTGGTTCTAATTTTGGCTTAGCTGGTATAGGGGTTGTGCTGGAAGAACTAGGAAGAACTTTAACGCCCTCCCCTCTTTTTGCAACTTCTGTAGTTTGCGCAACAATCTTAAACAAAGCTGGGAACGACTCACAAAAAAAAGAATTCCTAAGTAAAATTGCTTCTGGAGAAGTTACTATGGCCTTTGCTTTAGAGGAAGGACCCAGGCATAAACCTTTTTCAATAAATTTAGAAGCTAAGAAAGATGGTAAAAATTTTATTCTAAATGGTAAGAAAAATTTTGTGATAGATGGTGGGTTTGCAGATTATATTATCGTTGCTGCTAAAACATCCGAAAAAGAGGATCAACTTTCTTTGTTTGTTATTGCTAGAGATGTTGAAGGCGTGAATATAATTCCAACCACAATGGTCGATCATAAAAATGCTGCCAACATAGAATTCAAAAACGTTAGCATCTCTGAAAAAAATCTGCTGGGTACTCAAAATAGTGCTAAAGAAATTATTGAAGAAACTTTAGATATTTCTAGGGCGGCTCTTTCAGCAGAAATGTTAGGGGGAGCTCTAGAAGCTTTTGATATCACTTTAAATTATCTTAAAGAAAGAGAGCAATTCGGTGAGAAAATTGGAAGTTTTCAGGCACTGCAACACAGAGCTGCTTTGATGTTCACTGAATTGGAATTATGCAAATCGTGTGTGATTGAAGCGCTTACTGCTTTTGATGAAGGTTCTAATGATTTGCAAAGAATTGCCAGTCTGGCGAAATCAAAGATAGGTGAAACTTTCTTTAACGTCTCTAACGAGGGAGTTCAAATGCATGGTGGAGTTGGAGTGACTGATGAATACGATATTGGTCTCTACATGAAAAGAGCAAGAGTTGCTGAACAAACCTTTGGGAATTCTGAATATCACAGAAATAGATACGCTGAGTTAACTGGTTATTGATCTGAAAAACCATTACTCTTGGAAAAGTAATGATTAAGTTAAAAAATATTTTTATTGGAATTTTATCTTCTCTCATTTTAGTTACTAACACTTTAATTCTTGCAGTTTTAATGATTCCCCTTGGAGTGATTAAATTTTTACTCCCCCTAAAAACTTTGAGAGCTTCGTTCACGAAAATTATTATCAAAATTGGAGAACTTTGGATAAGTGTTAATTCCTTATGGGTGATTCATTTACATAAACCACATATAGAAATCATAGGGAAAGAAAATTTAAATGGAGATTCTTGGTTTTTGTCTACGTCGAATCATCAGAGTGCTGCTGACATATTTATAGTTCAATACATAACGAATAAAAAAATTCCGATGTTAAAGTTTTTTATAAAATACGAACTAATATACGTTCCTGTAATAGGAATTTGTTGGTGGGCTTTGGATATGCCTTTTTTAAAAAGATATACACAAAAACAAATCAAAAAAAATCCTAAGTTGAAAGGTCGAGATTACAAAAAAATGAAAAAATCTTTAGAGCATTATTCACTGCATCCAGTGTCTATATTCAGTTATGCCGAAGGAACAAGATTTACAAAGAAAAAACACTCTCTCCAGAAAAGTGAATATGCAAATTTATTAAAACCAAAGGAAGGTGGTTTGGCGATTGCCTTAAGTAACGTAAATAAAATCAAAGAACTAATAGACATAACTATAATTTACGACGGTGATAATATGGGGTTTTGGAATTATCTATGCGGAAATATTAAAAATATAAAAGTTTTCATATCCAAAATTGAGATTCCTTCGAAATATTTGACTGAAAATTTGATTAACTCCGAAGAACTTAGAAGTGACTTTAAATTATGGTTAAATAGCATTTGGAAAGACAAGGATGTTCTTATCTCAAACAATCAATTTAATATTTAGAAAAAACAGTGAATTTTAGTATTAAACACTTCGTATTTATTTCTGTTCTACTTTTTGGATCAACTTTATTTTCATCTGACAAAGTTAGCAATGAAAAATATATTAACGTCTTATATGAAGTAGAGAATATTTTAGAAGAAAATCATTTTAAAAAGAATGTAACTATTTCTTCAAATCAAATCAAAGAAAAGTTTCTTAACTCTATAGATAGTCAAAAAATGGTTTTTACTCTCACAAACTTTAATGAACTTTCTAAACAAACAAACTTTAACAAAGAACACCAAGTTGAATTTGCATTTGAGGTCTTTAAAAAATTTAAAGAAAAATCTTTTAATTACTTCGAAATTCAAAAGGAAGCAATTTTAAATATTACTTCAGAAAATCAACTTGAAACGCAACACTTCATATTTAAAGATAGAGAGGATGAAAATAGATTTGATAGTGAAGACCAGCTTATAGAGTATCAAATTAAGGAAGCCAAAAGCGAACTAATTTCTATTTTACTAAAAGAAAAAGATCTCTCCAAATCAAAAGAAAAATTGTTAAAAAGACTTGTTAATAGAGAAAAGAGTCTTAATAGAATATCGAACGATGATATTTTCAGTATGTTTGTGAATAGTTTTACAAGTTTCTATGATCCGCATACAAATTATCTAACTCCAAAAAGTCAGGAAGATTTTGAAATAAATATGTATTTGTCTCTTGAAGGTATAGGAGCAATTTTAACTATAGATGATGGGATAACCGAAATAGTGAGGTTAATTCCAGGTGGTCCAGCAGAAAAATCTGGATTAATAAAAGTCTCAGACAAGATTGTTGGAGTAGCGTCAAAGTTATCAGAGGAAATTCAAGATGTTAGGGATTGGAGAATAGATGAAGTAGTGAATTTAATAAGAGGGCCTAAGGGCACAAAAGTTAGACTGGAAGTTCTTTCTGCCTCTATGGAAGATGATGAAATTGGAAAATTAATTGAGATAACCAGAGATGTTGTAAAACTCGAAGATCAGGCAGCAAAAAAAAGAGAAATAGAAATAAAAAGATCGGGTAAATTATTTAATATTGGAATAATTGAACTTCCAGCGTTTTACATGGATTTTGATGCATACAAAAAAAATAGATATAACTATAAAAGCAGCTCCAAAGATGTAAGAACCCTGCTTAGAGAACTAGATAAAAATAATTCTGATGGAATAATTCTAGATTTAAGAGGTAATGGTGGCGGATCATTATTCGAAGCATATTCGCTTGCTAAACTATTTATCGGAAGAGGTAATGTAGTACAAGTTATGGAATCAAATGGTTCTATTCAACCTTTGGGGCATACAATGGGAAGACAAAATTATATTGGTCCAATAGCGATTCTAGTTGATAAGTTAAGTGCTTCAGCTTCAGAAATTTTAGCCGGTGCTATCCAAGACTACCAAAGAGGATTAGTTATAGGAGCTCAAACTTTTGGAAAGGGAACTGTTCAAAGAATGGAAAATTTAAGCTATGGGCAAATTAAGTTTACTGAGCAAAAATTTTATAGAGTCTCTGGTCAAAGTACCCAGCATAAAGGCGTGATACCTGATATTGAATTACCATATGTATATTCAAATCAGGAAATAGGTGAAATGTCCTATGAAAATGCTCTACCTTATAACGACATATCGCCTGTATATTATGAAACTTTTGAAAATCTAACCAATTTAGAGTCTATTAAAAGATATTCAAATAATAGAATTAAAGATAGTTTTATGAATTCATACGTCAAAGAAACTAAACAACTTATTGAAGATGAAAATAACAAAAATTTACTTCCAGTAAACTTAACAACGAGAAAAGATATAAAAACAAAGAATGAAATGAAAAGACTTGCAATTGAAAATGAACTCAGAGGATCTTTGGATTTGGACATTTTTGAATCTTATGAAGAATTTGCTAACTCGGACGGTGAAGAAATTTCAGATAAAAAAGATGAAATTATTTTACAAGAAGCTGCAGAAATTTTAATTGATCAAATCCTGATGGAACAATCTTCAAGAATTTCTTATCGAAGATAATATGAAAGTCGTTTCTTTCAATGTGAATGGAATAAGAGCAAGGTTTCATCAACTTGAAGCTTTGGTTAATTCTCAAAATCCAGATATTATTTGTTTCCAAGAAACAAAAGTTCATAATGATGATTTTCCTTTTGATGCATTAAAAGATCTTGGATATGAAATTATCATAAATGGTCAAAAGGGTCATTATGGAGTTGCAACATTTTACAAGGGGGAATTAGTTTCTTCATCTTTAGGTTTTAAAAATGATCCGGAAGATGCTCAATGTAGATTAATAACAAGCACTCATAAATTAAAAAAGGAAGAATTAACTTGCATCAATGGATATTTTCCTCAAGGAGAAAGCCGCGATCATCCAACTAAATTCCCCTACAAAAAAAAATTTTTTGCAGATCTAATGAAGCATTTAGATGAAAATTTTACTAAAAATCAAAATATCATTATTTTAGGTGATTTAAATATTTCTCCTGAAGACAAAGACATTGGTATTGGAGAAAATAATAGAAAAAGATGGTTGCAGACTGGAAAATGCAGCTTTCTTCCTGAAGAGAGAGAATGGTTACAAAAAATAATAGATTGGGGTTTTCAAGACAGCTATAGACAAGTAAATCCAACTTCTGACGATTTATTCAGTTGGTTTGACTACCGAAGTAAAGGCTTTGATGACAACCCTAAAAGAGGATTAAGAATAGATCATCTCTGGATAACTAAACCGCTGATTAAGAAAATAAAAGATGTTGGAATAGATTATAAAATTAGAGGCATGGAAAAACCTTCAGATCATGCTCCTGTTTGGACCGACTTTTCTTTTTGATCTCTTTTCTTTAAAAAAATTCTTTAATATCTCAGAGCATTCATCAGAATACAGTCCTGTTTCAACTTCAATTTTATGATTAAGTTTTAATTGATTGAGAAGTGCTTTGTTACTAATCGGTGCCCCGCCGTCTTGATCTAGCGCTCCAATTACTAATCTCTTGACTCTAGAATTAATAATTGCTCCAAAACACATTAAACACGGTTCCAAAGTCGTGTACATTGTAGAGTCCAAAAGACGATAATTTTCTTCAACATCACAAGCGCTTCTAATTGCAAGTATTTCTGCATGAGCAGTTGGATCGTTCATTTCAATAGACAAGTTATGTCCTTTGCTAAGAATAGTTTCTTTTTTAGTCAAAACAGAACCAATTGGAACTTCGTCTTTAGATTTTGAAATTAATGCCTGTTCGATCGCAAGACTCATCATTTTTTTATCAAAATTAGAAAATATCATATCTAGTTTTCAAGATTTTTTAATTCATCTTCATACATTAATAATTCTTTGTCCGCGACTCGATCAACATATAGTTTTCCAAATAAATGGTCGATCTCATGTTGAAATACAGTTGCTAGAAAACCTTCTAAATTTAATTTTTTAAATTCTAAATTCTCATCTTTAAAATTTACAGATATTTGACTAGGTCTTTCGACATAGCCTCTTAAACCAGGGACACTCAAGCAACCTTCCCAATTGCCTTGCTTTTCATCTGTTAAATATTCAATGCTTGGATTAAACATCACATATTCAGGAGAAGTTTCAATTTCAGGATATCTTTCAGATGATTCATCTAACTTTATGATAGCTAATTGTTTAGAAATAGAAATTTGAGGAGCTGCTAGTCCTATTCCTCCTGCTTCATCCATTATTTTCCACATTTTTTTTATGAGAGATTTAGTTTCTTCCGATTTAATCTCCTCATCGGTAAAGGGTTCAGCAATTTGTCTCAAAATTGGGTTACCCATTTTTAATATATCCTTGTGTCCTAACATTTCAGAATTATAGACCTTTAATTTGATTTAATATTTTGTATTGATTGGAAAATGCAAAAGATATAATGAAAACGCAAAGAATATTTACCAAAACAATTAATTTTTGGATTGTTGCTTGTTGAGCCAAGTTGTCTATATTTTCTAGAGGATTTCCACCATATATTTGATAGAGCACATAAGCAAATGTTGAAATCATTAAAAAAAATATCGTAAAAGCAAAATAGTTTTCTACCTTACTTCTGTATAAAACTATCAGAAATAAAAGAGAGCCTGGAATCATTAATCTAAAGGCATTTAAAGCAAAGAAAATATGCATTTCCATATATAAATCATGTGGAGTAAGTCCCACCCCAGCAAAAAAAATAGAGCCAAGACCAAAAAAAATTGAGCCGCATAAAGCTAATCTAAAATTCAAAATATTATCTTTGAAAAGATGAGGTATATATAAGAAAGCAATCCCAGCAAAAAAAAATAAGATTAAAGAGAATCCAAAGAAAAAAGAAGAAAGAAAATTTATTTCTCCCGAGTGAGATTTATAACCCCCTAAATCACTCAGAAAATTATGAGTAAAGGAATAGCCCTCTTGCGTAGAATCATGAATATTTCCTCCTGGATAAAAGAAAATTGCAATACAAACTGAAACAAAAAATAAGATTGGTACAAGTCTTATAAATTTTACCGCATTAATTAAATTACTATCTTTCATAAACAAAATACTTCCTCAGGAAAACTAAAAAAATTAAGAAATTTGGTAAGAATTATATCTTAATTAAATTAGTTATAATTAGGACTTATTTTGAATATTATAAAAACTAAAGAGAAGCTAGTTTCTCAATCAAATAAAAAGAAAGAATTAATTGAAGTCATCAATTTCTCAAACAAGGCTCTCTCAATTAAATCTTTTGCTTTCAATTTTAATAATCTAGTAAATAAAGAATTTGATAATCTTTATTCACTTTTGAATATTGAAGATTCTATTACAAAGCTCTTCAATGAAGAAAAAGTTAATGTTACTGAAGAGAAAGCAGCACTTCATTGGAAAATAAGAGATCCCAATAGCGACCTTTACAAAGATCTTTTCATTAAATCTGATGCTATAAAAAAACAGTTTTTAAAAAGCTCTGTAAAAAATATTGTTACTTTAGGGATTGGAGGCTCTTACGAAGGGCCTAATTTGCTTTCTAAAGCTTTAAACAATTTAAATAATCTTAAATTCAATCATATTTTCATTACCGGATCTGACAATCAAGAATTTAAGGAAAAACTAATAGGTCTTAATCAAAAAGAAACTATTTTTATTTTGTCCTCAAAATCTATGAAGTCGTTAGAAATAATAAATAATTATAAGCTGGCTAAAAAATGGCTTTCTTTGAAAATGAAAAGCTCGAAAACCAAAGAAAATTTTTACGGGATCACATCAAATGTTCAAGAAGCAAAAAAATTAGGGATTTTAGAAAAAAATATCATTAATTTGGAAGAGGAAATTGGAGGAAGATACTCTATCTGGTCTGGAGTTTCACTAACATCCATACTTGAATCAAAAAAGAATTTTTCATCATTTTTAGATGGAGGTCATCAAGCTGACCTTCTCATGAAGTCAGAAAATAGCTACAAAAGATCTATAAAAAAACTAGCTTATATAGAGTTATGGAATTCAAATTTTTTAGATGTTGATAATAGAGTAATACTTTCTTATATGTGGAAAATAAGAACTCTTCCAAAATATCTTCAACAGCTAGAAATGGAGTCTTTAGGGAAAAAAGCTAATCTTAAGTCTATTTTTTCAAAAACCTCTCAGACTATTTACGGCGATTTTGGCCCAAGAGCGCAACATTCTTTTTTCCAAATGCTTCATCAAGGAACTTCAAAAACTTCTATAGATTTTATAATTGACAAAGATGTATCTGAATCAAATAAGCTGCCAAAAATACAAGCTCTTACTCAAAATAAATTATTTAATTTTCCTCTTAAGGAAAATTTAAAACAAAATTACAAAATAAATAGCAATGTTTCAAGTAATCTTTTTTTGCTAAAAAAACTCACACCATTTAATTTAGGTTTTTTAATAAGTTCTTGGGAGCACAAAACTTTTATTAGCTCTCAACTGCTTGAAATAAACCCATTTGACCAGTTTGGGGTTGAAGAAGGGAAAAAAAGAATATCTAAAAAATTTAGTTAATTTGATCTTTTTTATCATCTAAAAAATCAAAATTTAAAATGAACTCATCTTTATCAAAGATAAGTTTTCTTTTATTGCCTTTAATCAATCCTTTAATAAAATTTGGGAACTCATAGAAAGATATTTGTAACCTTTTAAATTTTCTTGAAAACCAAGACTTATTAATAAAATTTATATTTCTTACACCTTTAATAGAATTCTCATCTTGTTTTGTTTCTTTGCCCAAATGCATGATTTGCATGACAGGAGCAGGTTCAACTTGCATATATTGAGCCCAAGATCTTGACCAAAAAGCAGCATCAACCATGACGTAATTTTTAAGTTCTTCTAACATTTTTAAGGCAATTTGAGGCCCTAAGATGTAAGCAGCTAAGCCGGTTTTATTTCGATATATTTCTCTTACATTAAATAGATTATCGTGCCCCGAATAAAAAGTTTGTTTACTTAAAACGTGATAACCGGGCGCATACTCTAAGTCATATACTGTTTTCCAAGAATCTTTGAGGTTGTCAACTAAATTTATAACATTTTTTATTTCTTTAGAAATGATGACATCATCTTCTAAGATCAAACATTTATTATCTCTTTTGCTAACTTCTTCCCAAGCTTTTCGATGAGACAAATAACAACCAACATCTTTTGAAAAAATAGGTCTTGTCCAATGATTTGCAGCATCTTGCAATTCTTTATTGCTTAAACTTGATCCATCGATTGCGTCGATAAAAGTAATATCTAATTCTAAGTTTTTAGCCTGTCTTATTTGAAATTCCCTTCTTTCTTTATAAGATTTCATGCTAATAACAAAAATTTTCATAATTTCAAAGTAAGATTATTTTTATTATAAGTTAGTTTTTTAGGCATAAATAGAAAGAAATTCACAACTATTTGCTCCATATTAAGTCGAATTTAAATTTTTTGATTTAGCAAGCATTGAATTCCGCCTCGAAAATTATTATTAAAATTTAATTATGAAAGATTACGTTAACTCTATATTCTGGTTTTTTAAAGAATACCCTCTTTTTGCAATTGGTTTTTTCTTTAGCGGTTATTTGATAGGCGCAACCTATTTTTAATCTATTGAATTAAATTTTCGAGCTGAGTTGAAATTTCCACTCTGATCTTATTTTTTTCTAAATCAGTCCAAGAAATATCATTCGCCATTAACATTGAGAATATTTTTTCTGATGCCTCTAAATTATTATTTTCAAAATATTTTAAAGCATCTTTAACTCCTTCCCTGTTATTACAGATTAATATCATTTCACAACCAGAATTAATTGCGTTCTTAGTTTTGTCATAAAAACTTATAAATTCGTTTGTTCCTTCCATAGAAAGATCATCGCTAAAAATCATTCCTTCAAATTTCATTTGTTCTTTCAAAATTTGCTTTATCCAAACTTTAGAGAAAGTTGCTATCCTGGTATCAACTTCAGAGAAAAGAATATGTGCTGTCATAATTCCATCTAAATTATTTATTAACTCTTTGAAAGGAATTAAATCTTTGTTTTCAATTTCATTAAGGGTTCTTTGATCGATAGGTTTTTCTATGTGACTATCTTCACTAATTGATCCGTGTCCTGGAAAATGTTTTCCAACACATGCCATTCCTGCTTCATTCATTCCATATATGAAAGCCCTTGCACAATCTATTACGATATCTATCTGATCAGAAAACGCTCTATCGCCAATTATACTACTTGAATTTTGATCTAAATCTAAAACAGGAGAAAAACTTAAATCAACCCCAGATGCTATTAATTCTGAAGCAACCAACCAGCCAGTATTTTTGCATAAATCCAAGCCAGCCTGTTTATCATGGCTTACCATATCTCCAAGTCTTTGCATCGGAGGTATTTGTGAAAAACCTTTTTTAAATCTTTGTACTCTGCCACCCTCTTGATCAACAGCAATAATAATCTCAGGCTTCTTTGATTTTATTTCAAAGCAAAGATCCGTTATCTGACTTCTATCTAGAAAATTTCTCTCAAATAAAATAAGCCCACCAACATGAGGTGATTCTATTAGCTCAATGTCCTCTTGACTCAGAGAAGACCCTTCGATGTCTATCATCAATGAAGCTTTATTCATTTAACTAGTATAAGATTAAAAGATGAATTTATATGAAAAATATGTTCTTCCTAAGGTTCTAAATTGCACTTGTGGCTCTAAACCTATAAAACTTCAAAGAGAGAAAATAGTGCCTCTCGCTCAAGGTAAAATTTTAGAAATTGGTGTTGGCTCTGGGCTGAATATTCCTTTTTATAATAAGGTGGTTATAGATGAATTTCATGCTATTGAACCTTCCAGAGAACTATGTGACATGGCAAGAAAAGTAGCTGAAGATGAAGGTGCTAATATTAAATTTTACGAATGTAGTGCTGAAAATATTCCTCTTCCAGATAATTATTTTGATAATGTAATAATCACCTATACGATGTGTACTATTCCCGAAGTTATGAAGGCAAACAAAGAAATTCTCAGAGTTTTAAAACTAAATGGAAAACTGCTTTTTTGTGAACATGGTCTATCTCCAGAACAAAAAGTTGCTAAATGGCAATCCAGAATCAATTTTATATGGGGGAAAATTGCCGGGGGATGCAATTTAAATAGAAATATTCCTGAGCTAATTAAAAAATCTGGATTTGAAATATTAAATTTGGAAGAAATGTACTTACCTAATACTCCTAAAATAGCTGGTTACAATTATTGGGGAACGGCATTAAAAACAAGCTAATTTATGACTCGATGGTCGTCAAAAAAAGTTACTGAATGGTACTCTGAACAAGAATGGTTAATCGGATCAAATTTTTTACCTAGCACTGCGATAAATCAATTGGAAATGTTTCAAACCGAAACATTTGATGAAAAAACAATCAGAAAGGAATTAGGCTTAGCGAAGTCATTGAGATTTAATTCGATGAGGGTTTACTTGCATGATCTTCTTTGGGAGATGAAGGATGAATTTTTGATAAACTTTGAAAAATTTCTTTCAATCTGTAAAGAAAGTAATATTAAACCAATTATTGTTTTATTTGACGACTGTCACAGAGCAAATCCTAAACTAGGTACTCAATATCTTCCGGTAAAAGGAATTCATAATTCAGGCTGGAGCCAAAGCCCTGGTCATAAAATTGTAAAAGATATCAATAATGGATGCTTGTCAGAATTAAAGAGATTGAAAGATTTTACACAAGGGGTTTTGGATTTATATAGGAATGATCAAAGGATTTTACTTTGGGATTTATACAATGAACCAGGTCAATTTGGAATTGGGGAACAATCATTGGATTTTTTAGAGCTTGTTTGGGATTGGGCCTTCGAAGTAAGACCGAATCAACCTTTGACAAGCTGTATGGATGGCTCGATTGGAGAAAAAATTATAGCTTTAAATAGCGAAAAGTCTGATGTGATCACTTTCCATACTTACGAAGCAGACAAACTTGAACCAACTATTAAAGAGTTGTCTAATTTTAACAGACCAATGATTTGTACAGAATACATGGCCAGAGAATTTGGAACTACTTTTGAATTTAGTTTGCCTATTTTTAAAAAACATAATGTGGGTTGTTATAACTGGGGTTTTGTAGCTGGCAAAAGTCAAACGCATTTTGGTTGGGAGACAATTTTGAAATTGAAAGAGTCAGTTAAAAATAAAGATTTTGTTACTGATATTAGAGAAATTCCAGAGCCAAAAATTTGGTTTCATGACATTTATAGAATGGATGGAAGTCCCTTCGATCAAAAAGAAATTGATTTTATAAAAAATTTTTTAAGTTAATTTTTAACCTTCAGGTTTTCAAAAATTTTATATATCTCTTCAGCGGTATTTATATCATTTACGTTACCACCAAAAAATGAGCTGTACTTAACATTTGGAGAAGCATAAATATGCCCTCCATTTACTAAAGTATAAAGAGCAACAATTTTACTTCCGATAACATCTTTTTTTGTAACTGAACTATTTAAATTTTCGTCTCTTTCAGGAAGGACTTTAAACTTTTCCTCTTCAAAAGAAGATAAATCTCTCCAATATTTATAAGATTCTTCGGAAGAGAGAACTTCGCCCCTGCTAACGTTTCCAAGTAACGACACCAAACCTCCATTGTAAGGATTTATCTGATCATTGGTTCCATTAAAAATTGCCATATTTACTTCTACTTCAGAAATATCACAGTCGTTATTATTTTTAATAGGGAGGTTTGCTACCAGAGGAGCATGCAGAACAGTGCTATTCGGAATCTCATATGCAAGTTTATAAACCATGTGACCGCCATTAGAAATTCCTGTGGAGATAATATTATTTTTATTAATTCCAAAGTCTTTCTCAATTAAATTTATTACTTTTTTGTAATATCCTATATCGTCAACGTCTTTTAGATTTGCTTCGTAGTCTGCTGAGCCTCTGCAATCGTTCCAAAAATTTTTATAACCTTGAGGATATACAACCAGAAATCCTTTTTCTTGAGCTAAATATTCAAAATCAAATCCTGTTGCACCTCTCATCCCCGCGGATGTTCCATAAGATCCATGAAAAATAAAAAAAACTGGAGCATTTTTCTTAAGTGAATCTGGCACAAAGACATCATAAGTTCTTCCTAGATTATCGTGAGTGAGTGAATAGCTTTTGAATTTTCCCTGAGTGGGTTCAGATCTCAAAATCTCAATATTGATATAATAATTTAGAAAAGTTACAGATATAAATGATCCTAAAATAATTCCAAAAATAAATATAAAAAATTTTGAAGAGAGACTTTTTTTAAAAAAATTCATTAAGCAATAAATATTAAATAATAAGTCGTTCCAGTAAACCCTAAAGATATACCGAAAATAAGGAAGAAACTTAATTTTAATATTTTCATCAGGACAAATTATTTTTTAAGAAATTAATGCTATCTTTAAAAGATGCCTTTCTTGCATTCCAATTTCTTCCAAGGGATGCTCCGATTGGAGCAGAGCCAGATTCAATCAATTTAAGTCTACCTTCTGGCGTATTCATCTCGAATCTTTCTCCAGAATCACTTTCATAATATAAGTTTCCATTTTTATCGATCTTGCTTGGCTTATTGCTGAGTGCAATTGCATCAGGAAGGAATTTTACTGGATCCACTCTATCAAAAGAATGGTGGCTATTTTCATAAAGAATAACTGAACTATTTCCTCCAGAATCATTAATAGCTTTGGATAAATTTTCTATTAAAATCGGAGGAGTATAATCATCATCTTTTCCGATTAAACTGAGTATGGGATTCTTGTTCCATCTCATTTCTTCAGGCCAAACATAAGCACCGGGATAAAAAGCTAAAAAACCCTTAAATCTCTCTCCGTTTGGAGCTAATTTTTCAGCTAGAGGCTCCCAAGCGGCATATACAGCAGTTGACCCGCCAAAACTCCAACCTGCAATAAAAATATTATTTTTTTGAATTTTTGGGTGATGAGATAGATGTTTTAAAGCTTCGTAACAATCGGTAAGTGACATAGAAACTGTAACCTGCATTTGATCTTGGTAAATTGTTTTTACATTCCTGGACTCAAAACTATGAACCTTGAAAATTGCAAAGCCATTTTCTAAAAAATTAATAGAGTGATCTTGTGAACTAATGCCCCAACCCATACTACCATGCATACATATCACGAGCGGATAAGAATCCCTCTTTTCTTCAGGAAGAATCAAGGTCCCAAAAACCTGATGATTTTCTTGTTTAGTTGCATTTAAAATATCTGTGAATTCAAATGGACTAGTTGACTCATAAAAGAAGTCTCCTTCTTCATTTTGAGAAAAATTCATTTTTAATTTAATTAAAAAAGCAGATGGCTCTGACTTCTAAACTCTTTCTTGGTGACACATCTTTACCCTCAAAAGCTAAATCATCAAAAGCGCTGTGAAGGGTGGGCATAAAAGGATTCAAAGTTGAATCATACGTTTTAAACATCAAAACCTCATCTCTATTCATTTTTGGATAATAATTCCATTCGTGCTTATCACTATAAGAAGATTGAAATATCTCAACTGTCAAAGAATCTTCTTGATCCTCTAGATAATTATGAAGATCTGTAGGAATTAGTTCTTTCTCAGAAACGGTTCTGGAATCGCAGACTGCAAAAGGAGCATCTACACCGTCCTTATCAAATCTTCTCCAAAGATTAAAAACCATTATTTTGGATGGGTTGCTGTTGGTTTCTTGAAGGAGAGGTTCAAGTGTATTTTTAAAATTTGGTGTGAAATCGTTATGTACTAATCTGTGTGCACCTTTTCTTCCGCCCGACTCTACTTGAGCCTCGTTTCTAGAAATATGCGAGACTATATGAACCTCATCCGCCTTTATTTTATCTTTGACTAATTTAGTCATTTCAGGGTAATAGATTTGAGAAACCTCATTATCATCAAAAAAATCTTTTACAGAAGATTTGTGACTTAATAGTTCAAATCCCCCCATCTCTATCTTAAAATCTTTTAATCTTGCATTCTGTATAGTCTTTTTATGAGAACTATGATTCGGCATCAAAGGGTCTTCCTCTTGCAAACCAAA
The DNA here is from genome assembly GCA_902614235.1 of uncultured SAR86 cluster bacterium. Classification (GTDB taxonomy): domain Bacteria; phylum Pseudomonadota; class Gammaproteobacteria; order Magnimaribacterales; family AG-339-G14; genus CASICS01. Next base: position 337,336 of record CACMKG010000001.1, on the reverse strand, counting down.
CGCTGGTTTTAACTCTCCTTCTTTCAAAGGATTTCTATAATTAAAATAAGCTTCTATCTTATCCATTCAATTATTTTATCTTGAAATAAAGTAAAAAGTATTAAAAATTTATAAATTTTGACACCATATTGTCACTTCATAGTCATTATAAATAGCTCATTAAGTTGTATATTTTTTAATAATTAAGTGAGTTTGATGGGGAAATGCGATACAAATTGATAATTTTACTCATATTATTTTTACAAGCTTGTCAGACCAATCCAGAGTGTGAAATCTTTATTTGTTAAAATTTATCTAAAATTAAGTTAATTTTAGCTTGGTCCAAATTGTTGGAATCAACCAAATAACTATTAGCGAGAAAATTATTCCAAAAAGATACAACTTCCATGTTTTATTTTCTTTCGCTGGAATCTGAAACTAACTTATCGGCACTATTGATAAAGCCATATTTATCTTTAAAGTCTCCAAACATTTTCTCAGGTGAAACAGACTCTAATTCACCATTTTTATCTTCTGGGTCAGAATAGAAGCCTAATACGTAACCCCCTTTTGAATAACCCATTAAAGCTCTCAACTCTGGAGTTAAATCTTTTGCAATGTGTGGGGGGCAGGATAGATATTGGTTTTCTTCTTGTCTTAGCCAAGTTGGAGCATAATGCAAAAATACGCCAAGTCTATTTTCTTCAGAATTATTTGCCCCTCCACCATGTATTACTGAACCGGTATAAATAAAAACAGATCCTTTCTTCATTTCAGCAAAACATATTTCTTTTTCTAAAGGGTCCCTATTTCTATCCCATTTGTGAGAGCCTGGGACAACTTGGGTAGCTCCATTTTCTTTTGTAAAATCAGTAATTGCCCAAACCGTGCTAAGTTGAGTTTCTATTTTTCTTGGAATGTAGCCTCCCCATACTCCTCTGTCTCTATGCAGTATCTGTTCACTTTCGCCTGGTGCAATATCAATTGCGGATGTGAAATGTAATTGATAACCATCGCTATGTGGTTCTAGAAACCTTTTAGATACTTCATTTATTTTAGGATCTAGTGCCAAGACTCTGCATTCTGAAGATCGCGCCATTAAAGCCCCGACTCTCCTTGTATTGAAGCCGGTAAAATCATCTTGACCTTCTTTGGTATTTGCCAAATAAGGATTAAGTTCTTCTGAAATTTTGTCTAACTGATTTTGACTAAGCACATTATCAATTATTACGCCGGCGTCTTGGTCAATTATTTCCAGGACTTCTTCAATTGAAACATCAGGATTTAAATGTCTTATCCCCATAAATCACTCTCCTCTATAAGGTAAATTATTCCATATTTTTAAAAAGTTTTTCTAACTTTGATATCACATCTTCATCAAGCAAACCTTTTTCTTCTGCTTCAATGCATTCCACTAATTCTTTTCTGTTCTTTACTCCCAGAATAACTGAGCCTACTTTGTTTGCGCTAAGTGCATATCGATGAGCCAAAGAAGCTGGATTTTCATTGATTTCGTCAGCAAATTTCCTGAAAGGCAGAGCTTTTTCAAAATCCTTAAAATCTGCTTCATCAAAACCTAAACTGTTTGGTTCTCTATCCATGGAAGCAGTCAAAGCGCCAGCTTGCACAGCTCTTATGGCCAAAATTGGAATCTCTTTATTTTGGCACTCCTTTAATATTTTATTTGGATTGTTTGTTTCACTAACATAGCCGATTGCTCCAATTGAATTTAAAACATTCACCGCGCATTGCATAGCTTCAGGTGGTGTGGAAGAGTTAATTGCTTTAATTAAAGCTTCCTCTTGTCCTAAGCCAATGCCCCAGTGACTTATTTTTCCTTCCTGCTTTAGTTTTTCAAAAGCTGGAATTACTGCATTAAAGTAACATGAGAGAGTAGTCCCGCTTGCCTCTCTTGTTTCGTCGAATTTAAAAAAACGAAAATCATCTTCAATTAATTGAGAGTGAAGTAGAAATAAATCTACTTTTTCTAATTGCATCGTTTCAAGGCTTCGGCATAAAGAATTATTTAATATTTCGTAGACTTCTGAATCTTTGGGATTGCCCAGTCTACATTTAGTAGTAACTTTTATATTTTCTAAATTTTTATCTTTCAAAGCCAAGCCAAGAACCCTTTCGGCTTCACCTTTTCCATACATTGGAGCAACATCAAAATGATTGATACCAGAATTATAAGCAAGGTTTACTGTTTCAATAGCTTCTTCTCTCGAAGTTTCTCCCCAAACATTTCCTATTCCCCCGCCCCCTAAAGTTAGCGAGCTGACCGAGCCAAAAGGTTTGAATTTTCTTTGTTCCATATTAATTATTGTGATTTTTATTAACTATTGATAAAGCATCATAGCTATAAAGTTTATTAAAAATTTTATTTCCTACATATCCCATTACTAAATTTCTTAAAATTGCAGCTAATCCGGATAAATGAAGAACTTTTGCATTTCTTCTTGCAGCTGATTGAACATATGAAGTTCTTGGTTTGCGAATTTTTTCAAATTGATTAAGCGCTTCGTCAATATCGTCAAAATTATCAATGCAATTTGCTAGAACAGCACCATCCTCGATAGCCATAGCCGCTCCTTGAGCTAAAAAAGGCAGCATTGGGTGGGCAGCATCACCTAAAACTAAAATTCTTCCTTTGCTCCATTGTTTCATTGGAGGACGATCGTGCAGAGCCCATCTGTATAGCGTATTTGGATCAACGTGCTCCAATAAAGTTACGATTGTTTTATTCCAACCTTTGTAAATTCTTTTTAGTTCTTCAATATCTCCTTTTTCTGACCAACTTTCGTTTAACCAGCCATCTTGTTCTACCAAACAGACGCAATTTAAATTTTTACCTCCATTAACATGGTAAGTAACAAAATGTTTGTTAGGTCCTAACCAAACCGTTGTATCGGGTAAAATTAGATTTTTTGGAAGTAAATCTACTGGAATAAGCATTCTCCAAGCAACGTTGCCAGTAAAAATTATTTCTTTTTTTCCAAATAATGAATCACTAACTTTAGAATGGATGCCATCTGCTCCAATTATCAGATCGGCTTCAATTTTTTTTTCTTCAACTTCGATAAAAGCAGAATTTTTATTGTTACCTACATTGGTTACTTTCATGCTGGTATGAATATCTATGTTTTCAGCTTCAATTTTATTGAGTAAAACTCTTTGCAAGTCAGCTCTGTGAATATCGTAATTTGGCGAATTGAAATCATTTTTTATAGCTTCCCCCAGTTTACGTTCAGATATAACTTTTCCTGATAAATAATTTAAAAATTTAAAAGAATTAGGCTCAAATATATGAGGTTTTAAATCTTCAAATAGGTCCAAATAATTTAGAACTTTGGTTGCATTAGGCGAGAGCTGAACGCCAGCTCCCAATTCAGATAAGATTCCAACTTGTTCGTAAATCTCAACTTTAAAACCCTTCTTATGTAAGCACAGAGCAGAAACAAGCCCGCCAATTCCAGCTCCAACAATTATTACATTCATGCTTTAAAAAAATTAAATAGTTTTTAAGTAGTTTTAGACGCGATATGCTTTAAACCTTTTATATTTGCCCCCATCAAATCTTCTATTTTTGGAGGAGTTTTACTGATATCACCTAACTCACTTAAAACCAAATGGGAGTCATCATGCCCTTTTAATAAAGTCATATCTTTCAACCAACGACTGACATTTGGAAAAGGTTCAAAATCATATAAATTGGTAAATTGAGTTTGTAGTTGGCCAATTTCAACATAAGCAGCAATATCAGCAATGGTTGCTAAATCGCCAGTTATAAATTTATTTTTTGCCAGCCAATGATTTTCCAGCATATTGAGAGCATTTTTAAATAATCTTTTCGCCATATTTATTACATCTTCCGACAAGCCAAGGTCAGGTCTAGCCATAGGCGCAAAAAAAGCCAAAGTAGCTTCTTTGATATTGCGATGATGATAATGCAGAAAGTCATCAACTTTAGCTCTCGCCTCAGGATTTTGTGGATACAAATCTTCCCAGCCATGTTTATTACACAGATAACACATAATGGCATGAGATTCGGCTAAGAGAAATCCTGTATCAGGATCTTCCAAAGCTGGAATGGTTCCATTTGGATATTTTTCCAAGTAAGAAGGATGACGTGTTCCGTTTTCCTCTTTGGAGCCTGGAACAGTCAATACCAGCTCAAAAGGTAACTCCTTATTAAATAAAAGCCAAAGTACTGCTCTGACTGCCTGCGACATGGGAACGCCATGAATTTTAATTTTATTAGTCATTTTTTAATCAAGATCACTTGAATCATGTCTTTCTATAATAGCTTTATCATCAGGGCCACTAGGAGCTCTATTTACTCTAACACCTCTTTTAAACGCAGGACGATCTGCAATTTCTTTAGCCCATCGGGTAACATTTTTATAAGAGGCAACATCTAAAAATTTTGTTGCATTATAAAGATTTTTTAATACCAACGTTCCGTACCAAGTACTCACTGCAATATCTGAGATATTATAATCGTCTCCACATAAATATCTTCTTGATTCTAAATTTTTATCCAAAACATCCAATTGTCTTTTTACTTCCATGGCAAATCTATTAATAGGATATTCAAATTTTTCAGGTGCATAGGCGTAAAAATGACCAAACCCCCCACCAAGATAAGGCGCACTTCCCATTTGCCAAAACAACCATGACATACATTCTGCTCGAGCTGAAGCTTCAGTAGGTAGAAGCTCTCCAAACTTTTCAGCTAAATAAACCATGATAGCTCCGGATTCAAAAACTCTGGTAACTGGATTAGTGCTGACATCTAACAAAGCAGGTATTTTAGAATTTGGATTCACAGCTACAAAGCCACTTCCGAATTGATCGCCCTCTCCAATATTGATCAAAAAAGCATCGTATTCTGCGCCTTCATGCCCTAAGGCCAACAATTCCTCCAATAAAACAGTTACCTTCATGCCGTTAGGGGTGCCTAAAGAATAAAGTTGAAGAGGATGTTTTCCTCTAGGTAAGTCTTTTTCATGAGTTGCACCAGAAATTGGCCTATTTATATTAGTAAATTTGCCACCACTTTGATTATCCCATTCCCATACTTCAGGTGGCGTATATTTCTCTTCTGCCATGTTTTTCTCCTATAATTTTTCTAAAAAAACTCGAATAACTATTTTATTAGTTTAATTGTTTGTATGCATTTAAAACATTCCACTTATGAAAGCCCTCCATAAGATCTCTAATATCATCCTCAATTTTAATCTTAGAACTTAATGAAAGTTTTGAAACAAATTTATTTATATTTTCTTTATCTTCGTGAAGCTGCTTAGACACAACAATCACATCATTCAAATAGTTAATGTACTTTTCAATAATATTTTCATCTGCTATTTTTCCATGGCCTGAAACAATGATTACGGGTTTAATAGTTTTTTCAAAATTTTTCATAGTTTCTAAATAATCTCTTAATTGTTCCGATCTAGCCCAAGGTATACTGCCTTTTCCAAAAACTAAATTACCAGTCCAAGCTACTTTTGAACTCGGCACGTAAAGAACAGTATCACTAGGTGACATCCCCGGACCCAAGTAATGCAATTCAACTATTTTTTCTCCTAAATCAAGAGACATTTTTTTTGAAAAAGTTAAAGTGGGCAATCTATCCTTAACATCTTTAAAGACATTCATGTCTCCTTCGACAGTAACAGAAATTATTTTTTTTCTGGCATCTAAAGAATTATCTTTTAAAAATTTTAAAGTTTTTTCATGAGAAATAATGACCGTTGATTCAGGAAAAACATAATTTCCAAAAACATGATCTCCAAAAGCATTTAAATTCACCAGATACTTGATTGGTAAGTTTGTAACCTTTCTAACTGACTCAATTATTTGCAAGCCCATTTCACCATTGAAATGTGCATCTACAACTAAAACGCTATCTTTCCCAACTATGAATCCAGCATTATCTGCAAAAGGAGTATTGGATAAAAGAGCATAAACTCCATCATCGAGTTTTTTTGTTTCTAATTCAACGCCAGTAGGATCTAGGGGTGGAGGAATAAACCAAGAATGTCTCTCATTAGAAAAAATGCTAACAGAATTAAAAAATAAAATTATTAAAAAAATTATTTTTAACATCAATACAAATCAAACTTGTTGAGTCATCTGTTTCCAAAGATAACGCATCGCGATTATAGCTGGTATGTAATAACCCAAGACAAACAGCGAAATCAAACGCGTTTCGTTAGCTGCCATCCCAAAAGCTAAAAATGCTGGGCCATCTATCAAATCAGTAAATAATCTAATGAAGATCAGTATAAAAAGCATGGGAGCATTTTTAAAATAAATTGCGATAAAAAAAGCAATTCCAACTGCAAAATTTCTTGCTAAGTAGATAAGACTTCCAACAGCAAGATTTGATGCTTCGGGTCCTCCTAAAAAAGCTGGATTAGTTAAGGCTAAATAAGGACCAACGAACATTGGCCAGATTTCCATAAAAAGAATTATGTAAAGCCACCATGGAATCTGTAATCTATGCGAAAGCTGATTCATTTGTAATCTCCCTCTCTAAAAATTTATAAATCTTATTATCTTTCGAAGACAGTGTTGTGAGTGTTATTTACTCGAACAAAAGTGGTACATTTAGAAAGCGTTTTTAATCTGTTAGCGCCAACATAAGTACATGCAGACCTAATTCCACTTAAAATATCTTTAATGGTCTCATCGGCCTTACCTCGGTATTCGACTTCAACCGTTTTTCCCTCTACACCTCGATACGCATTATGATTATCATGCCTTGTCATAGCAGATTCAGAAGCCATGCCATAAAATTTCATTACGCCATTTTCTAACGTTCCGTCACATTCATCATGACCGGCCAACATGCCGCCAATCATGACAAAGTCAGCGCCGCCTGCAAAAGCCTTCACAATATCGCCCGAACTAACACATCCGCCATCAGCAATAATATGAGCGTTTAATCCATGGGCTGCATCGGCACATTCTATGACCGCGCTTAATTGCGGATAACCGATACCAGTTTTAATTCTTGTTGTACAAACGGAACCTGGCCCGATACCAACTTTAACGATATCAGCACCAGCTAAAATCAACTCTTGCGTCATGTCTGCAGTCACAACGTTTCCAGCCGCAATAGTTGCTTTTGGACATTTTTCTCTTAATTTTTTAACTGCATCTACAAATTTTATTGTGTAGCCATTGGCAACATCGAGACCTATGAAACCCGATGAAGTTTTTGAAAGTTTTGAAATATCATCAATTCCACCAAACCAACAAACATTACTTTTTCCCCTTTTGAATTTATCTAAATTCTTTTTTAAATGGTGCTTAGCTGGACAAGTAATTAGATTGTATTTAGAAAGTGCTCTGTGCATTGCTGGTGTGCCTAATGTGTCCATGTTGGCAGACATAATAGGAATTCCAGTCCATTTTTTTTTACTCCAGAGAAATGAATGTGTGCGCTCTAGATTTACTTCCTCTCTTGAACTCATCGTAGACCTCTTGGGCCTGATCAAGACATCCGAATAATCAAGTTTTACTTCTTCGTTAACTAACAATCTCTATATCCATTCTCAAAGATACTTTATCTTAATCTGGTAATCATTAAAATATTTTTTGTGTATAGTTATTAAAATGATAAATCTTGAAAAGAAAGAATCCATTTATTTTTTAACAATGGATGCTGGGGAAAATCGCTGGAATACAACTTTTGTTAGAGAATTTTCCAAGGCTTTGGATGAAGTTGAAAAAGATGACGGTCCAGGAGCATTAATAACTACTTCTAGTGATCCAAAATTTTTTTCAAATGGCCTTGACTTAGATTGGATCCAATCTCCTAGTGATTTTCCAGAGAGAGGAGACAGAGAAGTATTTGGTGAAGAGTTTATGTATCTAATGGGAAGGATCATAACTTTACCGATCCCTACAATTTGTGCAATCAATGGTCATGCCTTTGGAGCCGGCTTCATGCTTGCTCTTTCTCATGATGTAAGAATAATGCGAGAAGATAGAGGATTTCTTTGTGCTAATGAAATTCAACTTGGCCTTAAAATTCCAAGACCAGAATTAGCTCTTTTTCGTCATAAAATACCAGCACATTCTTTTTTTGAAACAGTTCAGTTATCCAAGCGCTGGACTGGGCCAGCTGCATTGGAAGCTGGAATTATTCAGTCAATCAGTACCATTGATAATCTTGCTGAAATTACAAAATTAAAGGCGGAAGAATTAACCCCTTTAGCAACTGATAGAGAAAATTTTGGGACTCAAAAAGAAATGCTTTATGGTGAAAATGCAGCAATTAATTTAAATCACGGGCCCGCCCATATGCTCAAAAATTCAAAAGAGTTCGATGTATGAGTAATTCCATTTTTAGAAAAGATGGAACAGCGCAAGGAGTAGCCAAACAACGCTATATAGAGACCATTGCCGATCCTGCCAAACGCGTCATAGATGATCCTTATTCAAGTATTTTTACTCTTGGGGCCGGCCTCATAAAACTCATGGGGCATGGGTTAAATCTTTGGCTTACAAATAAATTAGCTCCTGGCTTCCATGAACATCTTATTGCACGCACACGCTTTATTGATGATCTTGTAAAAGAAAGTACAGAAAATGGTATAGAACAATATGTAATCCTTGGAGCAGGATATGACATGCGAGCTCATCGACTTGATCTTCAGGCATCATTAAAAATTTTTGAAGTAGATCAGCCCGCAGTTCAGTCAAAAAAAATTTCTAAACTGCCAAAAGAATTATCTGATTTGGACAACGTTAGTTATGTGAATGTCGATTTTGCCAACCAATCTGTTAGCGAAAGATTGATTGAGGCTGGATTTGATCAAACAAAATCTTCTATTTTCACTCTTGAAGGAGTTACGCAATACATCGCCAAAGATGCTTTCAATTCAACATTGAGTGAAATAGCGAAACTTGTTCATGGAACTCAAGCAATTTTTTTCTTATCTTATGTTGATGAACTTCTAAATCAAAACCCAGAGGCATGTTTTGGCAATGGTTATCCAAATCCAGCCAAAAAAGCTAGTTTGATTCAAAATTTATCTGCCAAGGCTGCGGATGAACCTTGGATTTCTTTCTATTCTCCGAAAGAAATGGAAAATACTCTCTCAAATAACGGTTTTTCTTTAAAAGAAGATAAAGTTTTGAAAGATGTTAATGTTGAGTATTTTAGTCCAGTCAAGAGAACTCTTTCTGAAAATCAAATATTCAACTTAGAACATTTTGTTGTTGCTAAAACTATAGACCAATAAATATATTTATTTTTCTGTACTAATATTATTTGGCGCTGTTGGGGTGTTTAAAAAAGTAATCACCCAATGAACTAAAATTATCAAAGCTAAATCTTCAGTTACATAAAAAAGTCTACTCAATCCAATTCCACCCATAAAAGTAAATATGCAAGCCTTCAATTTCCATCGTAAAGTAAAATAGTGAAGAGATGCGAAAAGCAAGTTGCTTAAAAAAATTCCAAATAAAAAGTTGTATTCTTTTAAAAAAGAATCGGAGAACAAAATAGGTAAAGAGAGGCGAAAACCAATTTCCTCAACTATAGAAATAAACAATAAATATCCTATCCAAAATATTTGACGGTAATTGAGCTCTTTAGAAATAAGTCTCAAATAAAGAAGCATAAAAAAACCTAAACCCAGACTAACTAATGTATATCTATTAATATTTGAAAAAAGATTATCGAGTGAAGAAAATAAAGCTACTAATACAATTGGATATAACATACAGCCAAAAGATATAAGACTCATAGTCGTACCGTGTCTTAAGAGTACTTGACGAAATTTTGATATGTAGGTTGCTGGATTTTGACTGGCTCTTTGAAGACGGCCTTCTGAAGCCGAAATACTTCTCCTATTCACCTTTTAACAATTAAAAATTCTTTTAAATGAGTGATTATAGATATTTGAGAAAGAATATCCCTTGAATATCTGCAACATTTCTTCCCAGAGATTGTTGACTGTCAAACGCATGATCCTCATCAGCATAAACATGAATTTCAGCCGTTCGATTGTATTTTTGTAGTTCTTCATAGAAATCTTCAGATTCACTCAAAGGGACCACCTTATCTTCTGAGCCATGTATCAATAAACATGGAGGAAAAGTAGAAAGCTCCTGTTTAATTGGGCTAGCTTTTACATAGTCATTTGAAGAAGCCATATCCCCCATCAATAGAGCAAAAGCATTAAGTTTTCCTTCAGGAACTTCTTCTCTTATAAGCGTTGGAGGATACAAAGCACAAATTGCTTTTATTTTGCTATTAAATTCGAGATTTCCTCCCTTTCCTTCAAAATTAGCATCGTCAGAAGCACACATTAACGCCAAATGCCCTCCAGCTGAATTACCGGTTACTCCAATTCTATCTGGATCAACTCCAAGTTCTTTTGAATTAGCTTTTAAATATCGAATTGCGCATTTTATATCTTCAATTTGCGAAGGCCATTTTGCTTCTTGAGACAGCCTATAAGAAGCACACAAACATACAAAACCTAGCCTAGACAACAATATGCCATAACCTCTTAATTGGGTTTTATCTCCTTCCATCCAGCCACCACCATGTATAACTACGATGGCAGGTTTATTTGGATTATTTTCTGGTGGAATAAATAGATCGCATAAAAGATCTCTATCACCTGCTTTTCCAATTAAAACATCATCTTTAATTTTGACGATTTTTTTTTCTTTATTCATTGATAGATTTTAAATTAATTTCTTCATAATTATTTTTTTGTTTTTCTATATAGATAACCTCACCAGAAATCTCAATCGTTGGTGAATTACTTGTCTCTATCGCTTTTCCTCGGATATCAAAAATTTGCTGGCAAGGTTTACTTTTAAAGGTAGCATTTCCATCATTTGACCAGACAGCTTCTATAATCGTTTCCTCTTTTTCAACAATTAAACAATATAGGTTTTTTTCTTGAATAAATTTTTTTGTCTTGCTGTCAGAGAATATCGAAATCAAATGCTTGAAACAAAAATAGGCATCTCTTTTTTTAATTTTTCCATCTAAGTTATTAACCAATCCATAACCTGGAGCAACCAATTGATGCCAGAAACATTTTTTTACTTTCCCAGAAGCTAACATCAAAAGATAATAACGAATCATATATCTTGCTTGAAGCGACTCTTCAATCAAATATTCTGCAGAAGGAGACCATTCACTCATTTCCTGGAGTGGCCAATTAACCTCTGTTATGTAAAGTTCATTTTCTGTATTTCTGCTAGCACTAGCAAGTGCAGCATAAGCCTTAATCTTTGACACTGTATCAAAACCTAACTGTTTTTCTTCTGGACCGCCACGTCTATCTACATAAAGCTGTGTCGCAATGCCGTCATAAAAGATAGATTTGAAGTGAAAAATTGATCGAGCAAAAAAAGGAAGATCAAAATCAATAATATTACTTCCAAGTAATTTAATATTTGGAAACTTATCATTTTTAAGATCATAAGCTATTTTAAAAAATGAAAAATATTCGTCTATTGATACAAACGCCCATTTTTTTCGATTAATTGAATTTCCTATCTGAAATGTATTCACTTCGTTAGAAAGATTAGAAAAAATATAATCCAATCTTTGTTTTGTAAGGTATTTTTCTTCAATGTGTTCTCTATCTTGTAATATACAAACAAGGACGTTCCTATCCTGAAGATTTTTTATAAAACGAAAATATTTTTCAATATTATCAAAATCAGCTAGCGGTATTCTTACTAAGATATTATTAACAGCCAGCTCTTCGATCATTTCAGTTAGTTCGTCGTTACTAATTAATTTTTGAGAGTTGACTGGTTTATCGAGGTTTACACATAACCCAAAACTATCAATCTTATTTTCAGAGAGTTTGTTGTTCTTAATATAGAAATAAGGACCTAAAAATAAAGCATACGCACTAGAGATTATGATCTTTAAATTAGCAAACCAAGACATTAAAGCTATCTTTCTTTTTAGTTTTTTATTATTCAGCACATGAGGTTGATTAGAATAATAATCCCAAGCATAGGACGATCGCGGAATCCTAAAGTCTCTTGCAAAAATATTTTTTGCAAATCTTTTTAGCTTTGATTTTTGCAGATTTAAATTAACTGATTTCATAAGATAGTCGGTGAAATCAGAAAAAGAATTCGATGATTTATTTGCATATTCTTCAGCAAGAATTTTTATAATTTCTGGATCTTTGCTAATACGCTTTAAATTTTTCACACCCGTTTTAGAAGTAACAACTCCTTTATAAAGCCTATTAAGATCTACTAAAAAAAAATCATAGCCTTTATCTATTTTTTTTACGCATATATTTCCGACAACATAATCAAGATGCATAATATTTTTTTTATGTAAGTTATAGGTAAAGTCAATAAAACTCTTAAGAATATCTTTGTAATCTTCAGCTTCCTTATACGCCGCAAATTCAAGGGTAAAATCATAATTAATTTGGCGGGAGATGTAATAGCTTTGAAGGAGTCTGAAACGGTTAAATACTTCAATGTAACATAGCGGTTCTGGTGTCTTTATGCCGTTTTGATTTAACAATAAAGAGTGTTCGAAAGATCTTTTTGCTTTAGTTTTCCTAAAAAACTTATAGATCATGCCTTGCATGAAGTTAGGCTTTTTAAACGATTTTGTTACTGTTTCTATTTCTCCGAAACGTAATTTTTTTATAATGTTTCTATTATTTTTTATTGTGTTTTGATTTTCTTCAAAAAACTTTTCAAAGTCTTTTAAAGAAAACCCATTAGGGAACATCTCCTCAGAACGAAGTTCGATTTTTAATTCGTTTTTTTTCATTAAAGATATTTATTAAATATTAATTATATTCAATTTAGGGTATTTTTTTAAATCGACATCTAAACCCTCGATAAAATCAATAATTTTAAGAGTATCGAAATAGACTTTGTATGAAGTTTGCATGAAAAGAATATTTATTTAATAGCACTTTCAGACTGATTTACTATTCCCACTCAATAGCAACCTAATTTTAAATCCTTATAGCACATAGGTTTTAAGGGCATTAAAAAAATTATGTAACTTTTGTGTAACTTTAATCATCCCTCAATTCTCTGTATACATTTTCCAACTTATTAATCCTTTCTTCTGATGCTCTAACGGCACTAATATTTTTTCTTTTCTTTTTCTTTTCTTTTTCATTTAAAGGAACACTAAAAAATATTTTGAAAGGTGGGATGGTTGAGTATTTAATAAATTCATCTGGCGTATGCTCAATAAATTCCCATTGATTATTACCAAGAGATTTTGCAATAACAAAAAAATATTTTTGTTTGTTTTTAAGAGCTGCAACCCATTCAGTTAATGTAGCAGCACCAAAATAAACATCATCTCTACTAGTCTTCTTAATTTCGAAATAGAAAATTTCACCGTCTTTAGTTGCTGAAATATCTGATGGAGAAGAAATTATTTTGATATCTTTATAACCCTGGGATTTTAAATATTCTGAATAAGCTTCTTTTGCGTCAACATCACTTTTCCGAGGATCCATTTTATTTCTACCTATAAATATCTAAGTTATTGATTTTATTCACTTTATTCCCACTCAATGGAAAAGGGATTATAAATTGCTGATTTCATTGATATTTTTTTTTACTTTGTATGGAGTTTGTATGAGATCAAGGACTTGTATTTCTATCTATGCACTTGTATAAATCGTAACCATAAATTCTACTGCTTTCTACAAATTCTGCATCTCTGTCATATTTATCACAATGTTCTTGTCCTGCTTTTCTGGAATCTCCTTGAGTTCCTAAAAATACCAATTGATTTACATAAATTTTTACAAAGTCTTCTGTTCCACCATAGTTTGCTGTGCTACAAGAATTCATTAAAAAAAGGAAATTTAGCATACATAAAATCTTTAGTTTATTCATAAATTAATTCTAGATTAAATTAATTGAATTGCAAAATAATAGTATTTTTTTTTCGTAAACTATTGATTTTATTGACTATTCCCACTCAATAGTTGCTGGAGGTTTACTAGAAATATCGTATACAACTCTTGAAACTTGAGGTATTTCATTAATGATTCTGTCCGATACAAGATTCAAAAATTTATGATCAAGTTTAGCTGCATTAGCAGTCATGAAGTCAGTTGTTTCTGCGGCTCTCAAAGCAATAACATATTCATACCTTCTTGCATCTCCAACTACACCGACACTTTTTATAGGCAAGAAAACTGCAAAAGCTTGGCTTACTTTGTCATAAAGATTATGGCTATTTAATTCTTCCATAAAAATATAATCAGCAGCTCTCAATATTTCTAGCTTTTCTTTTTTAATTTCTCCAATAGATCTCACCGCTAAACCTGGTCCCGGGAAAGGATGTCTTTTAATTAAATAATCAGGCAGTCCTAATTCCTTACCTATTTTTCTTACTTCATCTTTGAATAAAGAGTTCAAAGGCTCCACTAATGGAAGCTTTAAATAATCAGGTAATCCTCCAACATTATGATGGGATTTTATTACATGGGCTTTTCCATTTTTTAAACCTGAAGATTCAATTACATCTGGATAAATTGTTCCTTGAGCAAGGAAAGAAATATTTTTGATCTTTTGAGTTTCTTTTAAAAATACATCAACAAAAGTTTTACCTATTATTTTTCTTTTCTTTTCTGGGTCTGTTTCTCCTTTCAGTTTTTTTAGAAAAAGTTGTTCACTATCAGAAAAATTAATTTTAAGTTTTAAACCTCTTTTTAAGTCTTTTTTTACCTGTTCAGCTTCGCCTTTCCTTAGAAGACCATTATCAACAAAAATACATTCCAAGTTTTTTCCTATGGCTTTAGAAAGTAATGCTGCAACTACTGAAGAATCTACTCCACCAGAAATTCCGAGTAAAACCTTTTTATTACCTACTTTAATTTTTATATCTTCAATTAAAGCTTCGACAATATTTTTAGGTTTCCATGAGCCTTTGCAACCGCAAATATCTTTTACAAAGGTTTTAAGAATTTTTTGACCCTGATCTGTGTGTGTAACCTCTGGATGAAATTGGAAACCATATTTCTTTAATTTTTTATTTTCAAATGCTGCAATTGGACTATTTTTCGACGAAGCTATTTTTTTAAACCCTTTTGGAAGCTTAGAAACTTTGTCTCCGTGACTCATCCATACATTCACTTCTTTTGTCTTATTAGAAAGTCCTGTAAAGATTGACCCTTTATAAATTTTTAGAATTGCATTTCCAAATTCTCTTTTTGACGAAGCCGAAACCTTTCCTCGAAAGTGTTGAGCCATAGACTGCATACCATAACAGATACCTAAGACTGGTAAATCACTGTCTAATATTTTGGGATCAAATTTTAAAGCTTTTTTAGTATTTACTGATTCTGGACCCCCCGACATGATCAAACCTGCAGGGTTAAGAGCTGTTAACTTTTTGAAAGATGCATTGTGTGGAAGAATTTCTGAATAAACACCTACTTCTCTAATTCTTCTCGCTATTAGTTGCGTATATTGAGATCCAAAATCTAAAATTATTATTTTTTCAGAAGTTAAAGCTCTTTTCACTGATTTAACTCATTCTGTAATTTGGTGCTTCTTTGGTAACACTCACATCATGAACATGACTTTCAGTAATTCCCGAAGAAGTAATTTGCATAAATTTAGGTTTGCTTTTCATAGTTTTAATATCATTGCATCCGGTATAACCCATGCTTTGTCTTAAACCACCCAAAATTTGATGAAGAGTGGTTTCTACAAAACCTTTGTATGGCACCCTTCCTTCTATACCCTCAGGTACCAATTTATCTGTTTGAGAAATATTTTCCTGAAAATATCTATCTCCAGAATTTGACTCTCCTGACATTGCACCTACCGAGCCCATTCCTCGATATGATTTATAGCTTCGTCCTTGGTAAAGTTCCACTTGTCCTGGCGCCTCTTCGGTTCCAGCTAAGATTCCGCCTAACATGACTGTATCTGCTCCGGCGGCAATAGCTTTAGCAATATCTCCTGAAAATCTAATTCCTCCATCTGCAATGATAGGTATTTCTTTTTTTCCGATTGCTTCAACTACATTAGCAATAGCGGTAATTTGCGGCACACCAACTCCAGTTACAACTCTCGTAGTACAAATTGAACCAGGACCAATACCAACTTTCACAGCATCTACTCCTGCCTTGACTAAGGCCTCTGCACCCTCACCAGTTGCTACATTTCCTGCAATCACTTGGATATCTGGATACGTTTTTTTGACTGATGCAACTCGATCAATGATTCCTTTTGAGTGGCCATGAGCGCTATCAACGACAATAACATCTACACCAGCATTTATTAATGCTTCTAATCTTTCTTCTGTATCAGAGCCGTTGCCAATTGCTGCTCCCGTAATTAACCTGCCTTCAGAATCTTTTGAGGCAAAAGGAAAATCTTTCGTTTTATTAATATCTTTTAAAGTTACAAGCCCTTGTAAGAAAAAATTATCGTCGACTAAAGGGATCTTCTCTATTCTATTTTCATATAAAAGGGTTTTAACTTCATCCAAACTATCGTTTTCTTTTGCCGTAACAAGTCTTTCTTTCGGCGTCATAATCGTTGATACACTTGCGGTTGTATCCGAAACATTTCTAAAATCTCGAGAAGTTACTATTCCAACTAAGTGGTTTTCATCTACAACGGGCATACCAGATATATTCAAGTCTTTAGTTAACTGAACTAATTCCTCAATAGTTTTATCTGAAGAAATTGTAATTGGATCTCTTACAATCCCGCTTTCAAATTTTTTAACAGAAGAAACTTGTTGAGCTTGCTCTTGTATGGGTAAATTTTTATGAATAATTCCTATACCGCCAAACTCTGCAAGTGCTATTGCCATTCTTGCTTCTGTGACGGTATCCATAGCAGCAGATACAATCGGTATTTTTAAAGATATATTTTTTGTTAATAAAGTGCTTAAATCAGTTTCTTGAGGTAGAACCTCAGAGTAGTCAGGCACAAGGAGAACGTCGTCGAAAGTTAAAGCTTGGTTTACTAAACGTAACATCTTCAAATTATACAGAAAGAATTTTAAAAAAAAAGCTATGACTGATGCGACAAAATTCAAGGGCTGGCAAATGGTCTACACAGGAATGATGATGGAATTCTCTGTGGTTGGATTTGTTTTTTATTGTTTTCCTTTAATGTTTTCAGAATTGGAAAAAGACTTAGGTGCTTCGCAAACGCAATTGTCCAGCGCCTTATCGCTTTTTTTTATTTTCTCAACAATCGCTTCTATATTTTTAGGAAGAATTTTAGATAAATATTCAATTAAGGGGATCATGACTCTTGGTGGAATAATTTTTAGCTTTGGTCTTATCTCTATTGCTTTTGTTCAAAATACTTTCAGTTTGCTAATTATTTACGCAACTTTAATTGCAATAGGTGGTCCTGCTTTAGGTAATTTATCCATCACTAAATTGGTTGCTAATTGGTTTGACGCCAAAGCTGGTATGGCATTGGGTATTGCAGCCATCGGTATTTCTTTTTCTGGAGTTGTTCTTCCTATTTTGGTTGATCCTTTGATAGATCTAATCGGCTGGCGAAATGTTTATTTAGTCTTTGCGTCAATAGTAATTTTAATTCTATTACCAACTGTTAGAGCAGTTGTAATAAATACTCCTGAAGAAATTGGACAAAAAAAAGATAATTTAGAATTTCAGCCTTCTGCAGATTTAGATCAAAAACTATTAAAAGTTTCTGATTTTTTCAAATCGAAAATATTTTGGATAATATCGCTTACTTTTGCATTTCAATTTTTCGCCATGGGAGGAGTCTTACTTCATCTTCCGTTGCACTCAGAAAGAGTCGGTTTTGGTGAAACTTTCTCCATTTTAAGCTTTCCAATTAAACAATATGTATTTGCCTATTCACTTGCTGCATTTGGAGGTGTCGTAGGTAAAGTCTTTTTTGGCTACTTGATTGACAAATTGAATCCCAACAAACCGGTAATGATTATGATGCTGATGCAATCGCTGGGTATTTTTGGCATCACTTTTTCCGACAGTTTCCTGCTTTTTACACTATTTTGCTTTGTCTTCGGTCTAGGATTTGGGGGTGCAATGGTTTTAATGAGCGCATGTTTTTTAAAAGCTTTTGGATCTGTCAATCTTGGTTCCGTAAGAGGCTTTTCTGGAATGATAGTAGTTCCACTTCAACCAGTTGGAATATTTTTTATAGGAAGAGCCTTTGATTTAAATTTATATCTTGAAGCTTTTCAAATAATGGGTTTAGTAACGCTAATAGGATTTATTGTAGGTTCCAGAATTATAATTCCAAAAGTTCACTCTGCATAAATCGAGTCTGTTTTAGCAGCAGCTATAAAATCATTTTTATGCAAACCCTTAATTTTATGTGACCACCAAGACACTGTTACCTTACCCCACTCTAACACTATCTCAGGATGATGATCTTCGAGCTCTGCCATAGCAGCCACTTTAGAAACAAAACTCAAACCTTCCATGTAAGTTTTAAAAGCGAAACTGCAACTTAGTCTATCAATATCTTGGATAGTTAATATCTCCCAAGCTGGAATTTTAGGTTTTAATTCTTCTATTTCTTCTTTAGTTACTAAGGGTGCATCTGCATGACAAGCTTCGCAAGAATTATTTGTAAGGTCATTTTTGTCCATTTTAATTTATACCTCCTTTGGTTAGTTTTGAAGGATCAAGTATTTTTTTTAATTTCGCTTCAGTTAAGTCAGTTTCTTCCATAGCCACCTCTATAATAGGCCTATTTTCACGATAAGCTTTTTTTGCTATCGCAGCAGCTTTAGCATATCCAATAATTGGATTTAATGCTGTAACTAAAATTGGATTTTTATTCAAAGCATTTTCTAGAGATTTTTTATTAATTTTGAAAGATTTAATTGTTTTATCAGCCAGAACATTAATGCTCCCACTTAATAAAGCCATACTTTTCAGTAGATTATAAGCAATGACAGGGAGCATAACATTGAGTTGAAAATTTCCTGACTGAGCAGCAATGGTTATAGTGACATCATTTCCAATAACATCAGCAGCAGCCATAGCTACTGCCTCTGGTATTACAGGATTGACCTTCCCCGGCATAATACTGCTTCCAGGTTGTAAGCCTTTTAACTCTATTTCTGATAGTCCTGCCAAAGGTCCGGAATTCATCCATCTAAGATCATTAGAAATTTTCATAAGAGTAACTGCAAGATTTTTTAACTCTCCTGAAACTTGCACAGCTGTGTCTTGCGAGCTTAATTCATGAAAAAAATTTTCACTAGGAATTACCTTGCATTTTCCTCCAGTCAAGATTGATAGTTCTTTTGCAAAGTTTTTAGCAAATCTAGGATGAGCATTTATTCCTGTTCCAACTGCGGTACCGCCCAAAGGCATTTCTAATAGTCTTTTTTCTAAAAAACCTAAGGTTTTTTTTGTATTCTTTAATTGAGCAGTCCAAGCTGAAAGTTCTTGAGAAATTTCTAAAGGCATTGCATCCATTAAGTGAGTTCTGCCCGTTTTTATAATTCCCTTCAACGAAATTTCTTTTTTTTCAATTTCTGAGATCAATTTATCAAGCGCAGGATACAACTTTTCCGTCAAATCTTTGTAAGCACTTACCTTAATAGCAGTTGGAATAACATCGTTGCTGCTTTGGCTCATATTTACATCGTCATTTGGGTCAATTTGTATACCGCTATACTTTGAAGCTAAATTTGCTATCACTTCATTCGCATTCATATTGGAACTTGTTCCAGAACCAGTCTGAAAAACATCTAATGGAAACTCTTCATTGCGTTTGCTTTGCCAAACTTCTTTAGAGGCCTTAGAGATCGCATTAGCTTTTTTTGATCCAAGAAGATTTAATTTTTTATTAGCCCTCGCAGCAGCATCTTTAATTAATCCAAGAGAATCTACAAAAGAATTAGTAAAAGGAAAATCCATTTTTATTCCACTAATTGGAAAATTTTCAACAGCTCTTTGAGTTTGTGCTCCATATAAAGCTTTTTTAGGAACATACACTTCACCAAGACTATCTTTTTCTACACGAAATCCCTTTTTTATTTTTGCCATAACTTTTATCAATGTTTAAAATATAATTGTACAAAATATTTATTTAAATAAATGATTTAAATGCATAATTATTTAATGGAGTGAATTATGTCAGATAAAGAAATTAAGCTTCCCATAGATACTTCTCTGGGCAAATTGCCTCAAAAAGAGAAAGGCTCTCTCCTTCCGATAGAGTGTAAATCACCTGAAGAAATTAGAAGACACCAACTAGAAAGATTGGCTGCTGGTTTTAGGATGTTTTCTCATTTTGGTTACGATGAAGGAATAGCTGGTCATATAACGTTGAGAGATCCTGAATATCCGCATTATTTTTGGGTTAATCCATTTGGCATGCATTTTGGTCAAATTTGTATCTCAGATTTAATTCTTGTTGATAGAGATGGTAATATTGTTCAGGGCGATGGAAAAATGCTTAATACCGCAGCTTTTGCTATTCACTCAAGGCTTCACGAAGCTAGACCTGATGTGAATGCAGCTGCACATTCTCATTCTATGTATGGAAAGTCGTTTTCTTCTTTAGGTCGTCTTCTAGAACCAATTACACAGGATTCATGTGCCTTTTATGACAACCATGTGTTATTCGATGATTTTACTGGCGTGGTTTTAGAAACGGATGAAGGAGATAGAATCGCAAAAGCTTTGGGCGATAAAAAGGCTGCAATTCTAAAAAACCATGGTCTCTTGACTACTGGTGAATCCGTTGATGCGGCTTTGTGGGCTTTTTTGTCAATGGACAGATGCTGTCAATCTCAATTAATTGCTGAATCTGCGGGTCAAATGGAAAGAATTTCTGATGAAGTGGCAGAATTGACAAAATCTCAAGTTGGATCTGAATTTGCTATGTGGGCTAGTTTTCAACCTATTTATGATTTAATGTTAGAAAAGGACGATAGTTTCTTAAATTAAATAATTTCTCTCCTTCATAAAATTGTTTTCTTTGTTTCTTTTATATTCTTTGTTGGGTTTTATAATTCATCTTTTAGTTCGGCATTTTTTTAAAAAACGAAACTTTGTCGATATTCCTGATGGTTTTAAAAAAAAACATGAAAGTGCAGTGCCTATTTCAGGGGGTTTGTCTTTTGGAATCTGTTTCTCTTTATTTTTTAGTGGTTCTTTTTTATTAGGCTTTTTTAATTTGACTCCTTATTTTGATATTCAAATTCCAGCCGAAGGTTTTGGCTCGATAGAATCTTTTCCTTATGTTTCTTTTTTTTGGTTGCTATTTTTATCTTTAGTGCTTTTAATGATTTGTCTTATTGACGACTTAATCAGTTTACCAGTTTGGGTAAGACTCTTTTCGCAAATAAGCTGCACTATTTTAATGATTCAATTAGCTGATATGAATCTTGTTAATTTAGGAGCTATATTTGGAGGGAACGATCTTATCCTTCCAAATTATTTAGCATTCTTATTTACAATTTTTTGTGTTGTTGGAATTACGAACGCATTTAATTGGATAGATGGTATTGATGGTTTTTTTTCGTTTCAAGTTTTATTAACCTTAATAGGATTAGCCATAATTGGCAGAGCTGGGTTCACTCTAGCCCATTTGTCTTTAGTAGCTGCTTTACTCCCTTATAGTTTAATGAATTTGGGTTTATTTGGAAAAAAGTTCAAAGTTTTTATAGGTGATCATGGTGCCATGATGATAGGTTTTTTTCTAGCTTGCTCTTTTATTTTTCTTACTCAAGACCCCGTTAACGAATATGAATCTCATGCGCGTCCTGTTGAAGCACTTTGGTGTGTTGGATTAGTGTTATTGAACGCCTTAAGAGTGATTTGGAAAAGATTTATTAAAAATCTTTCGATATTTAGTTCAGATAGAGAACACATTCATCATTATTTTTTAGATCAAGGATACTCTAATCGTCAAACGCTATTAATTGTTTGTTCTATAAGTTTTTCAATTTCAGCTTTCGGATTACTATTATTTTTTCTAAATACTCCTGAATGGCTTTCTCTTTTAACTTTTATGGGCATTTTGATAATTTGGAGCTGGATAAGTAAATTTGCAAACCAAAAAACTAAGATTCTAGAATCTCCTCAATCATCCAAATAGTATCTTTACCAAAGTAAATTTGATCATCGACAAAAAAAGTTGGTATGCCAAAAACTCCGCGCTCGACTGCCTGTTCGGTATTTGAAATAAGTTTTGCTTTCACTTCAGGATCTTGCATCTGATTCATCAATTTTTCTGAATCGAGGCCTGATTCATCAAATGCTGCCTTAATTACTTCAGGATCATCCATTTTTTTTGGTTCCTCCCACATGTGAATTAATACTTTATCGATATAATCTTCTAAATAACCATCCATATCGGCCGCGACTGCTCCTCTTATAATTTGGAGACTGATAACTGGAAAATGAGGATTCATTTTAAACAAGTTAAGGTCATGTCTTTGTACAAATCTTTCCATTTCAATTCCTTGGTATTCATTTTTGTTCAAGACGCCTAAAAATTGCTCCATGGGAGGCTTATTGTTTGTAGCTTTAAATATTCCTCCCAATAAAACTGGGATGTAATTCAACTCAACGTCATATTTTTCTTTAATTTTTTGCATGACTTTATGACTCAAGTAAGCATTTGGGCTGGCAAAGTCGAAATAAAAATCTATTTTTTTCATAATTTCTCACACTCCTCTAAGGTAAAATTTGATTTATTGCCTGATTCTTTCAAATTATTAATGTATTCACATTTTATTTTAATATCTCCTATTCTATTGTCTTCTGCTAGTCTTTGCAGTTCATCGCCAAAAAATAATTCAGAGTTCGACATGTAAATACCTTTATCATTTGTAGAGTCTAATACAATAAATTTATCTTTGCCGGGACCGTTTTGCCAGGGTTGCCATTTTTCTAAATCTTTCTCTCGGCCAGAGCCAGGATTTCCCGAATATGCAAATTCTGCCCAGTAAGACATCATTGAGTTCGATAACTCTCTTGCAGCTGGTCTGCTCTTGTTATTGATAATGAATCTCTCAAATCCAAAAAACTCTAAACTTCCAGATACAAATGGAATTTCAAATCCATGAGCCGCGCCGAAAATTTCAGAAAAATCCATCCACAAATAAGTAGGTTCTTCATCCCAATCAAATCTATATGCAAAAACCTCAGAATTCCCTGATTTTGTTAATTTTCTTGCTGGCTGATCAACACCATTTATTTTCCAATTATTGGAGGCATATTCATTTTCAATTTCATATTTTTCTTTATCTTTAACAAATATGATGAAATTGGCAAAACTTGTAACAAATTCATCATCCAGTGCAAAGAATAACTTCATTTCGTCTCTGTTTGTTCCAAGCATGGTTGGAACTTTATTGAATTGCCCTCTTCGAAATTTCATGCCCTCTTTTGGCAAAACATATCCATCAGCAATAATCCTAGGGACATTAAACATTCCAGCGACTATCTTTTCTTCATAAATGTCAAAAATTTCTGAAGAGCTTAAGCTTTGTAAAAATTCTTTTAAATTAGAAGCATTCATGGAGTCTTGTAAGATTTTTGCTTCATAAACATCTTTGGCTTCGTTATAACTAATTAGAAGATTATTAACTATTTCTTTTGAACTAGTAGGCCAACCAGGATTTATTTCATCATCTACATAATTTGAGGCATCTTCTATTGAGGTTGTTCTGGTTGAGCCGCTTTGAGAAATTGCTCTATGAAACAGGCCACTGGCAAGATTTGAAGAAATTAAAGAAAAAACATTATGCCCGCCAGCAGATTCACCAAAAATAGTGATATTGTTAGGGTTTCCTCCAAATTCCTTTATATTTTTTTTGACCCACTTTAAAGCAAGTATTTGATCCAAAAGTCCATAATTTCCAGATTTATCTTCTTTTGAATTAGAGGTTTCGATCAGGCTAGGATGATAAAACCAGCCAAATGGACCTAGTCGGTAATTTATAGTAATGACAATTACTTTTTGTTCAGATGCTAACCTACTGAAATCATAAGCACTTCCAGCTCCAGTAGTATTTCCACCTCCGTGAATCCAAACCATCACGGGCAAATTTTCATTTCCTGACAGGTTTCTTGGAGAATGGATATTCAGATATAAGCAATCTTCTGAACCAATATAATTTTCTTTTTCTTCACTATAATCAACAAAACTTCTATTCTGAAAGCAAATATCTGAAAATGAAGTTGCCTTAATAATTTCTTCGCTGTTTTCTATAGGTTGAGGAGCTCTCCATCGAAGTTCATTAATAGGTGGTTTTGCATAAGGAATTCCAAACCAAGCTGTTGAATTATTTATATGTTTGAAACCAATTAATTGACCTGAACTAGTATTCTTTAAAGTAGTTAAATCCTCAACATAAGTAATCTTGCCGTTATCTTCCGCACAAGCGAAAAATAAAAAACATGAGATAAAAACAATGATTTTTTTAAACAATTCTTCCCCCTAAAATATTCAGTCTACGAAAATAAACTGATAAAGTATTATGCTAGAAATTAAAAAATAAATCGAAAAAATTATGGAAATATCACCAATACCTACTCTTTCAAAAGATATTAACAAAATCAGAGAATTAACAGCTTCTATTGTTGCAGATCAAATAATCCCCAATGAATCAAAAATTTATAAAGGCGGCGATGATGCTAAAGCTTTGAGGGAAGAGATAAGATCAGAAGTTAAAAAGAAAAAATTATGGGCTCCGCATTTACCTAAAGAATATGGTGGTATGGGAATTGGCTTTATGGCACACGCTTACATGAATGAAATTTTAGCTTGGTCACCTCTTTCCAATAGATTATTTGGAGTCATAGCCCCAAATTCAGGAAATCAAAAAGTCCTACTTAAATACGGATCAAATGAGCAAAAGAAAAAATGGTTAGAACCACTGATAGCAGGAGAAATGGAATCGGCTTTTTCGATGACTGAACCAGAAAATGCAGGATCTGATCCAAGATCTATTAAAACTACAGCTAAAAAAGAAGGAGACGAATGGGTTATCAATGGGCATAAGGTAATGACTTCGAATGGAATAAGAGCAGATTTTGCAATCGTTATGTGTCGGACAGAAGAAGAAGATGATTCAGGAGAAGTAAATTCAAGAATGACACAAATTATAGTACCAACTGATACACCTGGTTTTAATGTAATAAGATCAGTGCCTATATGGGGTCATACTGGAGGAGATCATGTCGAGATAAAGTATGAAAATGTTAGAGTCCCTATAGAAAATCAATTGGGTGCTAGAGGCTCAGGTCATGCTGCTGCTCAAGATAGACTTGGTGCAGGAAGAGTTTTTCATTGTATGAATAGCATAGGTCAAATGTGGAGAGCATTTGACTTAATGATGCAAAGAACAACTACCAGAAAAGTTCACGGTGGTTTGCTCGAATCAAAACAACTTATTCAAGGCTTTATCGCTGATTCATATATCGACATTCAAACAGCAAGATTGATGACTATTCATTGTGCTGAAGTAATGGATTCCGAAGGAGATCCAAGAGTGGATATATCTGCTATAAAAATTTATGTTCCAGCAGCTATGCACAGAGTTGTAGATAGAGCTATACAAGTATATGGTTGGAAAGGTGTGTCTGCTGATTTACCTTTGTTTGGAATGTATCAAGGAGCAAGAACTCTTAGGCTGGCTGATGGACCGGATGAAGTTCATAGAATACTTATTGCGAAACAAGTTTTAAAAAAATATCGTGAAGGACTTTCCTGGGACTTTGGGATCTAGGGTTTAATTATTTTTGCGTCTTTTGCCATATTTTCAATCAAGAAGTCTTTTGGCTCTCCTAGTTTTATTAACTTAAGACTAGAAGACGCTTTAGCAATTATTTTCTCGTTTTGATAAAGCTCTGCTGAAGAAAAACCAATAGAATTTCCTAACTTAATAATTTTTGATTCGCAAAAAAGCTTTCCTGGGCTACCGGCGGATAAAAAGGATACGTTTATATCAATCGACATTGGTGTATAAATAAAATCTGTCAGCTCCATAACCAAAAATGCCATACAAGAATCCATCATTACGGTTGTAAAACCCCCTTGGATAATGGTGCCATTTGTATGACATATATCTTCAGTGGCTGTAAAAGACATTTTTAAAGTTTCAGTTTTGTAATTAATTTCCAGGATTTTAGCCGCAAGCTGCTTCATATATTCTGGGGTGTGATCTTTTGGCATATTATATTTTTGAAAAAACTTCTATTGCCCTTTTTCTAGATGAAGAAAGGTCTGTTATTGGCATTGGGTAATTTAGTTCTTTTCTTAATTCAATATCAGGATTATGGATTTCCTTACTAGAAAGGCCCTCTAAATTAGGAAGATAATGTTTTAAAAATAATCCTTCTTTATCAAATTTTTCAGATTGGGTTATCGGATTAAAAATTCTGAAATAAGGTGCTGCATCTACACCTGTTGAAGCGCTCCATTGCCAACCTCCTACGTTCGAGGCATGATCTCCATCAATCAAGTTTTGCATAAAAAACTCTTCTCCCCTCTTCCAATCAATCAGTAAATTTTTACTTAAAAACATTGCAACTATCATCCTAAGTCTATTATGCATCCAACCTGTGTTTAATAATTGTTTCATAGCAGCGTCAATTATTGGAAAACCTGTCTCTCCTTTTGTCCATGCAACAAAATCTTCTTCATCATCTCGCCATTCAACTTGGTCATACTTTTCATTAAAAGATTTTCTCATGCTAACTCGTGGGTAATGAAAAATTATATATTTATAGAACTCTCGCCAAATTATTTCGTTAAACCAAGAATATTCACCTGTGCCTGGAGAATCTTCTGAAATTTCTAATAATTTAGAAACGCATTTTTTTGCAGAAATTATGCCTGAAGACAAATAAACTGAAAGTTTGCTTGTAGAATCTTGAGCAGGAAAATCTCTTGCAACTTTGTAGTCAGAAATTTTATTTTCAAAAAAATTTTCCAAAATCTCTATTGCTGCTTTCTCTCCAGGTTCATAAAGCTTTAATGCATTTTTTTTCAGCGTATTCTCAAGCTCAAAGTTGGGTATTTCGTCGGAATCACCAATCTTAGTTTGTTGTTTTGCCGGCGGAGGAAAACATTGAAGATATTCTTTATTAAGTTCTTCTCGGAAAGATCTTGAGTAAGGAGTAAAAACTTTAAAATAAGTTCCTGCACCTGTTACAATTTTTTTGGGATTAATTATTGAGGTATCAAATTCAATTAAATCAATTCTATTATCTGCTAAAAGTTTTCTTAAATTTTCATCTCTTTGTTTTTCATTAAAACCATATTCTGAGTTAATAAAGACTTTTGAAGCATTTATTTTCAGAGCTTCTTCTAAAATCAATTTATTTTCATCGTCAAGCTTTGGGGAAAGAACTCTTAAATTAATATTTAGGTTATTTAGTTCTTCTTTTATTTTTTCTAAATTATTTAATTGAAATTTTATTTTTAAAGGACTTTCGTAGTGAAGTTGCCATTTATCTTTATTAAAAAGAAATAATGCTTCTAATCCATTTTTACTTAAAGAAGCATTGTAAAGAGCTGCATTATCTTCAAGTCTTAAATCATTCGAAAAAATAAATAAATTTGCCATCGGATGTACTTTAAAGAAAATTTAATAAAATAGTAATTACATATCTATAAAAAACAAACGGGTCGCAACTTCTTGTTACAACCCGTTTAGATTCGAGTTGGAGAGATTTTTCTGGGGAGAAAGAATACTCGAATAAGTACATTCTATATATCCGAAAGTATAAATGGGGTTATAAATATGGTTATTTTAGTTATAAAAGAATTAGTGAACTTTAAAATCGATATCGGCTTCTTTTAATCTGTTTATCAATTCTTCTCCCAGTCCAGCTGCAGAGGTTAAAACTCCGCCATAATCATCGCCGCCTGGAAGATTGTCAGACCTCGCAAGTGTCAGAGCGGATTCACAAACTAATTTTGAAGTTGATTTATATCCTGGATCTCCTGAACCATAAATAGAACAAATCTTTCTCTCTCCATCTTCAGCTTCTGCAATGAAAGTAGATCTAAACCATCCATTGTTTTGAACATCTTCACTAGGACCCTCTCCTGGTTTTGGTAAGAATCTTCTCACTATGCCTTTTAATGGCGATGCAATAATTAAAAACCCTAAAACTAAACCATAAGACGCACGTCTTGCTAATTTTTTAGTCTTGTGTAGTCCATATTCGCCAAATGTAAAATTAGTTCCATAGCTTTTTTGATTTTGTTCCATTAAAGCTGCTGATCTTCTAACTACTCTAGTATTTGCTGCTGCCATCACAAACATTCCAGACCAAGCATCAAGTTCTTCAATTTTTTCAATTTTGATTTCATCTTTTGAATTATTTCTTTGCTCGTCTGTGACAGAATTTTCTGGATTAAGTAGAAAGGGATCACGCATTTCCTTACTCAATTTACCCATCGTAAATCCAGTTTCGATAGTTCCTCCAGAAGCCCCGCCTTGCATTTCTTGATATAAATTAATTCTCTTTACCGGCTTGTTGAATTGAGAAACAGTATATAAAGCTCCAATATCTGATGGAATAGAGTCATACCCACAAGATGGAACAATTCTCACTCCTTTCAAACTTGCATTATCATGATGTTTATCTATCAATGTCCTTACCCAATGATTTTCTCCAGTAATGTCGGTGTAATGCGTTCCCTGTTCAACACAAGCTTGGACTAATAAATCACTATATCTAGCAAAAGGACCCGCTGTGGACAAAACGACCTTAGTTTGTCCTGCCAGAACTCTTAAAGCTTCCAAGTTATCGCCATCAGCTACTAAAATATCTGTTTTTAAAGCAAACTTTTCTTTAGTTTCTTCCAATTTATCTTTATTTCTGCCCGCAATAGCCCAATTTAAGTCAGGGTAATTTTCTTTAAAGTATTTGGCGCATAGTTGCCCTGTAAACCCAGTGCCGCCGTAGAGAATTATTTCGTATTTTTTATCCATAATAAGATTATAAATTAATAAAAATCTTTAGTAATTATTTTTGAAGTAGTCTGTAGAGCTATAAGGAAACAAAGCAAAACTTAATACATTTTCATCAACTAACGATGCATCTTTTAGTGAATTTTTTGAACAAAAATTACTTAAATCTTCCTTGAGTTGATCAAAGTCATCAACCAAATCATCAGCTGGTCTAGTTTCAATTGGTTCCATTTCTAACTCAGCCTTTTCTTTTAAACCATCTTCAACTTGTCCAAAAATTTTTCCATAATATCCTGAAATAAGCTTTGTTAACTCAATAGATAATTTTTTGTATCTTTCCCCGTCAATAATATTTGATAAAGCCTGTGCTCCTATAATTTGTGAAACGGGTGTGACAAGAGGAAGATAACCTAAATCTTTTCTAACTCTTGGAATTTCCTGAATTACTGCTTCTAACTTATCTTCTAGATTCATTTGTTTAAGTTGACTTTCTAAATTTGATAACATGCCTCCCGGTACTTGCCTAACTAACATTTGAACGTCTACTCCTTTTAAGCTTCCTTCAAATTCTGAATATTTATTTCTGATGTTTTTAAAATACCGACTAATTTCGTCTAATTTTAATAGGTCAAAATCTAAAGAGAAATCTGTATCTTGAAGCATAGAAACTAAAGTTTCAGTAGAAGAGTGACCGTAGGTCATGCTCATAGATGAAATTGAAGTATCTATGTTATCAATGCCTGCTTCAATTGCCTTAAGATTTGTAGCTGTAGACATTCCAGTTGTAGCATGAGTTTGCATATGAATTGGAATGGATAATTCTTCTTTTAATTTTGATATAAGTTGATAAGCATCATTAGGTTTTAAAATACCAGCCATGTCTTTTATTGCGATTGAGTCTATTCCAATATCCTCCATACTTTTTGCTAGATCAATCCAATATTGAATATTATGTATTGGACTAGTTGTGTAAGCCATTGCCGCTTGAGCATGTTTATTATTTTCTTTTACTTGCTCTAAAGAAAATCTAATATTTTCGATATCATTTAATGCATCAAATATTCTAAAAACATCTATGCCGTTTTCAGCTGATTTATTTATGAATTTAGAAACAATTTGATCGCTAAAATGTTTATAACCAACCAAATTTTGTCCTCTCAAAAGCATTTGTTGAGGAGTCTTTGGCATCGCTTTTTTCAGTTCTTTTAATCTCTCCCAGGGATCCTCATTTAAATGTCTCAAACACACATCAAATGTTGCTCCGCCCCATGATTCAATCGACCAATATCCTATTTCATCCAATTGTCTTGCTGCTGGAAGAAGATCTTCTAGACTAATTCTCGTCGCTAACAAAGACTGATTTCCATCTCTTAAAACAACCTCAGTTATTCCAACCTTACTCATTATTTATTTTTTAAAATTTAACAAATCAGAGATTGTTTTCCCTATCAGAGCTGGACTTTTTACAGTGACAACTCCAGCATTTTCCAAAGCTAAAAATTTTTCATTAGCCGTACCCTTGCCACCTGAAATAATAGCTCCAGCATGCCCCATTCTTTTTCCAGCCGGTGCACTCACTCCAGCAATATATGCAACAACAGGTTTAGAAATATTTGATTTTATAAACTCTGCGGCTTCTTCTTCAGCAGTTCCGCCAATTTCTCCAACCATTACGATTCCTTCTGTCTGATCATCCAACTCAAATAATTTCAATATATCGATAAAGTTTGAACCTGGTATTGGATCTCCGCCGATGCCTACACAACTACTCTGGCCAAGACCAATTTGAGAAGTTTGATCAACCGCTTCATAAGTTAAAGTTCCAGATCTCGAGACAATACCGACCTTACCTTTTTTATGAATATCAGCTGGCATGATTCCTAATTTACAAACTCCAGGGGTAATCAAGCCAGGACAGTTTGGTCCAATAATCATAGAGCCAAATTCATCGGCTTTAATTTTTAAACTAAGCATATCTAAGGTAGGAATCCCTTCGGTAATAACTATAATTAGTTTAATTCCTGCATCTAAAGCCTCATTAATTGAATCCTTACAAAACTTAGCTGGTACGAAAATTATTGACGTATTGGCTTTTGTTTTTTCAACTGCACTTTTTACATCGCCAAACACTGGTCTATCTAAATGTCTTTCTCCTGCTTTTCCAGGAGTAACGCCCCCTACTAAGTTTGTACCGTACTCAATAGCTTGTTCGCAATGTAACGTAGCTTGAGAACCTGTAAAACCCTGACAAATTGCAATAGTATCGTTTCCTATTAAAATACTCATTTTGAAAGCTCTACAGCCTTTTCTGCTGCAGTGGATAGATCTGGTTCAAAAATAATATTTAAATCGCTTTTAGTTAAAATCTCTTGGGCAATATTTGCATTATTTCCTTTAAGTCTGACTATAACTGGAATATCTACTCCTACTTCTTTTACAGCAGAAATAATTCCCTCTGCAACAACATCGCATTTCACTATACCTCCGAAAATATTAATCAAAATCGCTTTTACCTTTTGATCAGAAAGAATAATTTTAAATGCCTCTGAAACATTTTTTTCGTTTACTCCACCCCCGACATCCAAAAAATTTGCAGGAAAACCACCAGCAAGTTTAATAATATCCATTGTTCCCATTGCCAAACCTGCGCCATTCACCATGCAACCAATTTCACCTTCAAGAGATACATAATTCAAATCCCATTTTGATGCTTCAAGCTCTCTTTGTTCCTCTTGAGATGTATCTCTTAAACTCATAAGTTCTTCATGTCTAAACAATGCATTGCTATCAACAGTAACTTTTCCATCCAAACATTTAAGTTTGTTTTTATCATCAATCACTAGGGGGTTGATTTCAACCAGTGCTAAGTCTTTCTCAATAAATAATTTTGAAAGATTTTTAAAAATATCTATAAATTGGTTTGTTTGCTCGCTATTTAAATTCAATCCTTGAGCTAATCTTTTTGCATCATCATCTGAAGCTTCTTCTTCAATTTTTACAGAAGCCTTAAAGATTTTTTCTGGATTATTTTCTGCGACTTCTTCTATGTTAACTCCTCCTTCTGGAGAAGCCATTACTACAATTGATCTAGTTGATCTATCTACAACTATGCCAAGATAAAGCTCGGATGAAATTTCTGTACATTCTTCAATAAGAATACTATTTACTGGCTGACCATTTTTATCTGTTTGATAAGTGACTAAGTTTTTTCCTAGCCATTTTTTTGCAAAAGTTTCTACATCATCAAGACTTTCAACAACTTCAACTCCGCCAGCTTTACCTCTTCCACCAGCGTGTACTTGAGCTTTAACAACCCATTTAGAAACATTTAATTTTTTGGCTAATTCCTTTGCTTCTTCAACCTTACTTGCAACAAAGAAATTTGATGTTGGAAGATCGTAAGATTTGAAAAGAGTTTTTGCTTGATGTTCGTGTAAGTTCAAAGTGCTTTTATTATAAAGCTCTTTTCACCAACATTTTTTTTATTTCGTTAATAGCTTTGGTTGGATTCAACCCTTTAGGACAAACTGAAACACAATTCATAATTCCGTGGCATCTAAAGACGCTAAAAGCATCTTCAAGCTGATCCAACCTTTCCTCTCTTGCTGTGTCTCTGCTATCAGATATAAATCTGTATGCTTGAAGAAGAGCTGCTGGTCCTAAAAATTTATCTGGATTCCACCAAAAAGATGGGCATGCAGTAGAGCAACAACCGCATAAAATACACTCATACAAACCATCTAATTTATCTCTATCTTCGACCGTTTGAGGAATTTCTTTTCCATTATCTTCTTTATCAGAAATTAAATAAGGTCTGATCTTTTTATATTGATCTACAAATTGAGTCATATCGACTATTAAATCTTTTACTACAGGCAATCCAGGCAAAGGCCTTATCTCTAATTTATTTTTTTTCACAACCTCAGATAAAGGCGTAATGCAACCTAATCCATTTTTTCCATTGATATTCATGCCATCTGAACCACAAACACCTTCTCTGCAAGAACGTCTGAATGAAATTGATGGATCTTGCTCTTTAGCTAAGTGAAGAGCATCTAAGACCATAATGTCTTTGTCGCTCGGTATATCAATATCCATCTCTTGCATGAAAGGCTTGTTACCTGTGTCTGGGTCATACCTATAAATACTCATTTTTAGAGTTGAAATTTGTTCTGTTGCTATTGAATTCATTAATAAGTCCTTGCAAAAGGTTGAAAAGCTTGAACTATTTTTGGTCTAAAGTTGACGTCTCTTTTTGATATCTCTTTATTCCCTCTAAAATAAATTGAATGTTTCAACCAGTTTTCATCATCTCTTTCGGGGTAATCATCTCTTGAGTGAGCGCCTCTGCTTTCTTTTCTTTCGTTTGCGCTAATGGCAGTTGCCTCAGCGACCTCAAGTAAATTTAAAAGCTCTAGAGCTTCAATTCTAGCAGTATTAAATCTAGAAGATTTATCTGCTAAGTGAAGGCTTTCAGCTCTAGCTCTTATTTCTTCTATGACTTTAATACCACTTTTCATATTGTCTTCTCTTCTAAATACACCAAAACTAGTTTGCATAATCTCCTGCAGATCTTTTTTAATAACCGAAGCATTTTCACCGTCTGAACTGATGTTTACCCTGTTTATATTTCTCAGAGCTCTGTTGATGTCTTCTTTTGAGGGATCTTTAATATCTATTCCTTGTTTAAAAGATTCTTCAATATGAAGTCCGGCAGATCTTCCAAATACTACTAAATCTAAAAGAGAGTTTCCTCCCAACCTATTTCCACCATGCACAGAAACGCAAGCAGCCTCACCTGCTGCATAAAGTCCTTCGACTAAAGAATCAGATCCATCTGCTTTCTGAGTTATGACTTGGCCATTAACGTTAGTTGGTATTCCGCCCATAGCATAGTGACAAGTTGGAACCACAGGAATTGGGTGTTCCGCTGGATCGATTCCAGCAAATGTTTTCGATAATTCAGTAATCCCAGGAAGCCTTTTATGAAGAAGATCCGCTCCTAAATGGTCTAATTTTAAAAAACAATGATCAGCTTCGGGTCCGCAACCACGCCCTTCGATTATTTCTAACATCATCGATCTTGCTACAACATCTCTGCTTGCTAAATCTTTAGCATTGGGAGCGTAGCGCTCCATGAATCTTTCTCCATCTTTATTAATTAAATATCCGCCTTCACCTCTACAACCTTCTGTTACTAAAGTACCAGCACCATGAATTCCAGTTGGATGAAATTGCCACATTTCCATATCTTGCACTGCTAGGCCAGCTCTTAAAGCCATTCCGGTTCCGTCTCCAGTATTGATAAGAGCATTAGTGGTAGATTTATAAATCCTTCCAGCTCCGCCAGTTGCTAACACAGTTGCTTTGGCTTTAAGAAAATAAGCTTCGCCGGACTCAATTTCAAAGGCAATTACTCCAGTTACTTGATCTTCACTATTAAGTACTAAGTCGACTGCAAACCACTCACTTAAAAAATTAGTTCCAGCTTTAACATTTGCCTGATAGAGGGTGTGCAAAAGTGCGTGCCCCGTTCTGTCGGCAGCAGCACAAGTTCTCTCAGCTTGTCCGCCTTTACCATAATCTTTTGATTGTCCCCCGAATGCTCTTTGGTATATTTTTCCTTCTTCGGTTCTAGAAAATGGTAGACCCATATTTTCTAATTCGAAAACAGTAGCTGGACCCTCTTGACACATATATTCAATAGAATCTTGATCTCCAATAAAGTCTGACCCTTTTACAGTGTCATACATGTGCCAACGCCAATCGTCATTTGGGTCAGCGCTAGCTATGGCGCAAGTGATACCCCCTTGAGCGGAGACAGTGTGAGATCTAGTGGGAAAAACTTTTGAAATAACTGCTGTGTTCATTCCAGATTGAGCTAATTGAAGAGAGGACATGAGACCAGATCCTCCGCCACCAATAATAATACCGTCGTATTCCTTTACGGGGAGTGAATTCGCATCTAAAGCCTTTCCGTTTCCATTCATTGCCATAATTTTTCTCTATATTACTAAAAGAAAGCTACATATTAGGATGCCGGCAACTTGAATATAACTAAATACGGTTAAAATTCTTCTTGCAGAAAGAGCTATTTTTCCAATTCTAGGCTCTGTGAGGTAATCGGTTTCTATATGGTGAATACCTTGTAGAGAATGATAAGAAATGGAGATAGCAACCAATACTGTACTTATCTTTACAGCAAGAATATCAAAAAACCCATTAAGTTGTCCGTAATTAAGGGGGTAATGCAACAACCAATAAAAGGTTATAACTGAAAAATATAGGGCTTGATAAATAGCAGAAACCCTTACAAGCACATAATCTAATACACCTGTTCTCTTCAAAGTATAAAGTTTTGTTACCATACGAGTGAAATTAGTAATAGGCTTATTAGTCCACTTAGCACAATAGTTAAAATTGCTGAAATTTTGCCGGCATTGAGAGTTTGCCAATATCCAAAATCCATAACCAAGTGCCTTATCCCGGAAATATAGTGATAAGTCAGCCCAGTTAAAAGCAAGACTAGTAAGATCTTTATTAAATTTAAGTTCAAAAGATATGAGGCGATTGAGTAACCTTCTTCAGAATTAGAAGCTAGCACTAATATTATGCTAAAGGGCAAAAGAAGAAAAAAGATACCGACAGCCGATATCCTATGCATAATAGACGAGACCCCTGCAATTGGTAATTGAATCTTTAAAAGGTTAAGAAATATTGGAGGTTTAGACATATTGTTTAGAGGATTATTTCTATTATAAATTAAAAATTATTTTTAACGTCCTCTGATAC
Source organism: uncultured SAR86 cluster bacterium (assembly GCA_902614235.1). Lineage (GTDB taxonomy): Bacteria > Pseudomonadota > Gammaproteobacteria > Magnimaribacterales > AG-339-G14 > CASICS01. The sequence goes on along the minus strand of CACMKG010000001.1, from coordinate 301,629 downwards.
GTTTTCTTTTATTCAGTTGACGTTTAGTTAGTTTATTTTTCCTTGTTTTGTAGGGATTTTCAGCTATTTTTAAAACTAGTTTTATAGGTATTCCCTTAAGTTGTAAGGATTTTCTGACTGAATTTTCAAGGTATTTGAGATATTGTTTGCTCAAAAAATCAATTTTATTTCCGTGTAAAACAAATGTAGGAGGTTGCGTATCTAAAATCTTTATAAATTTTATTTTAGGTCTAAACCTTCCTTTCATGGGAGGAGGATTATTTTCGTGGGCCTCTAAAAAAACTTTATTTACGGTTTTTGGATTTAGTTTTTCTTTACTTTTTTTAATTAATTTTATTAGGCTCAATATCAAAGAAGAAGTTCCAAGATTTTTTTTTGCTGATATATATTTAACTTGTAAGTCATTTGCAAAAGATAACTTTCTGTTTAAATCTTTTCTAACATTTGTTTTTTTATATTTATCTAAAGTTTCAGACTTATTTATACCAATAACCAGAGGTTTTCCGGAGGATATAGTCAAAGCAATTAAGTGAAGATCCTGATCCGAAATTGATTCTTTACCATCTATCATGTAAATGATTCCTTCCGATATTTTCATGGCCTTGATCGCCGCATTGACGGAGTATTTCTCTACTAAGTCACTTATTTTTGATTTTTTTCTCAATCCAGCTGTATCTGTTATTTTTATGTGATTTCCTTTAAATGTAATCAATTCAGAAATCGCATCTCTAGTCGTACCTGGCGTACTTGAGACTATAGATCTTGAGTCTTTTAAAATTGAATTAAAATAAGTAGATTTTCCAGCATTTGGCTTGCCTAATATTCCTATTTGGAAAAAATCATTTTGTCTATCATTTGCTCTGAAATTAGAAGGAAATATTTTGTGAAAAGAAGTTTTAAAATTTCTCATGCCTAAACCATTTTTTGCGGAAATTTCAAAAGAATTTTTTACTCCTAAAGAGTAGAAATCTGAAATATTATTTTTTGACTCTTTAGTTTCGGATTTATTTATTACTAATACGTAATTTTTGCCTGATTTTCTTAAAATATCATTAATTTTAAAATCTAGTTGGTTGATGGAAGAGGAAGAATCTACAAGAAATATTAAACCATCTGCGTCTGAAATTGCTTTTTGAGTTTCAGCCAGTATTAGTTGATCAAATTTCGAAGAAGAGTTTGTGATTCCTCCAGTATCAACAAGAATATAATTTGAATTATCAATTTTACAGCCCGAATAGTTTCTATCTCTTGTTAAACCCGGATAATCTGCAATTAACGCGATATCCTCTCCAATAAGTTTATTAAATAGAGATGATTTACCTACGTTTGGTCTTCCGACTATTGCAATTAATGGACCCATAAACAAAGTCTATATTCATTTAATTTTTAAAGCTGATATTTTTCCAGACTCGTCTAAAACATACAAAAAATCGTTAAATGTGTAGATCTCATAAATAGCTTGGTTTGAGGGCCTGAATCTTCCTTCTATTTCTCCATTATTAAGATTTATCGCATGCAAGTAGCCCTCATAGTCTCCAATAATCATATGGTCTTTGAGTCTTTTTGGAGAAGACAATTTTCTGAGCTTAAAGTCATCTAGGTTCCATAGACTATTACCTTTTATGCCATCATAACTTTTGATTAAATCTTCAGAATCAACAATGTAGGTTTTATTTTTAGTGTGTAGCATATCTTTAGTAGAGGACGCTGAACTCCTCCAAACAGTTCGGCCCTGAACTATTTCAATAGCTGACAAATCCCCTTGAAAGGTGACGGCATATGCTAATCCATTTGGAGAAATCACTGGCATTGCTTCAACATCTATCATTCTTTCAATTTCGGAAACTCCATCAGACACGGTTACCGGTACTTCCCATTGAACAACGCCTGTTCGTGATTCAATTTTGACTAAATTTCCATTTCCAAAACCCACATATATGAATTTTTTATCAAATACAGGTTTGCTTGTTCCTCTTAAACTGAGAGGAGAAACTGTTGATTGGTATTCCCATTTGAATTTTCCATCGTTGAAGTCAAGTGCAGTAATTTTTCCATTAGAACTTTGAACTGCAACTATCAAACCGTTGGTTGAAGGACTTGATAAAACTTCGCCATTAACTCTTGATTCCCATATTTTTTCTCCCGATTTGGCATTAAGAGAAATTATCTTTCCGTTCTCAGTTGCAAAAAAAATAGATTCAAACCCATAACCTAATCCTGCAGAAATTTGATCATTAAAACTTTTTTCCCAAATTGAATCTCCAGTAAAGTCTAAAGCCGAAACTTCTCCTTGTTCTGTAAAAATAAAAATATTATTTTGATTAAATGCTAAATCAACATCTCCCAAAGGAAAGTCACTGAGAATTTTTTTTGACCAAGTTTTCTCAAAAAAAACTTTAGATTGAATATCATTTAGCTCAGCTGGCTTCTCTTCTTCTGAAGAGTTTGATTGGCAAGAAATCATTAAAAAAGACAAAAATATAATTGATAATTTCTTTAACATTTGAATCTAATTTTTGATAGTTGATAACTTAATTTTAATTAACTCTTTGTGAATTTCTGAAGACGATATATCAAGAGCTATTTGATAATTTTTTTTCGCTTCTAAGACATTTGAGGACTCCATTTGGGCGTCACCTAAAAACTCATATTTTAATTCTTTAAAAAAATTAAAATCTTTACTCAACAACTCTATGGCCTCGTTTAGTTCATTTTGAGATATTAGAAGTAATGAATATTTCAATCTTGATAAGTCTCTTAAAACGCTAACCTCGTCTCCCCTTTTTTCTAATTCTAAGTTAACTTTTCTCAATTTATCCATTGATCCCTGAAAGTTGTTTGAATTGTAATTCAATTCAGAAATTTCAAGATTCATTAAAATTGAGTAGATCTGATCAGGGTAGTTTTTGTTTGTTTTTTCTTGAATTGAATTCAATTTATCAAAATCTATGTTTTCCTTATTTAAAAAGGTATTGAATTCATCAAAAAGAATAGAAGCTTCTTTAGAATTCTTTTCCTGAATATAGCCTTGATAAAAAATCCAACCAAAAATTGATGAAAGGAACAGAAAGACAAAAATTATCTTTAAATAATTTACTCTAATCCAATCTAAAGAAGTTTGTATAAAACTGTTTTGAGTTAATTCATTCATTTTTTTATTTTAAGAAAGAAATAAGTTCTTCTTCAGATAATTTTTCATAGTTTTTTTCTGAATCTAAATCTTTAATAGTATAAGTTGAAGATTCTACTTCTTCTCTCCCCAAAATGATTGCAAAATTAAAGTTATTTTTACTAGCTCTCTTCAGTTCTGATTTCAAATTTACATTCAAACCAGAAAACCTAACTGCAGTAGATGGGAAATTTAATCTAATTTTTTCAGATATTATATTTCCTTGTTTTAAAAAATTTCTATCCAGAACGATAACAACTATTTGTCTTTGAGAAGGGAATTTATATTTATCTTTGCAAGCAATAATTAGACGATCTATGCCAAGAGAAACTCCAACAGCTGGTGTTTGTCGACCGCCAAGTTTTTTTGCGAGGCTATCGTACCTTCCTCCTGCACAAAAAGTATTTTGACTTCCTAATGAATCAGATTTCCACTCAAAAACCGCATCATTATAATAATCAAGTCCTCTGACAAGATTTTCGTTTTCTTTGTAATTAATACCAAAATCACTTAAAAGATTTTTTAATAAACTGAAATTAGTTATTGAATTTTTAGATCTAAATTCTGAAATTCTAGGCGCGTTCATCAATATTTTTTTGGTTTCGGTTGATTTAGAATCTAAAATTCTCAAAGGATTTTTTTCTAGTCTGTTTTGACTATCCTTATCAAGTTTACTTTTTAAAGGTTTAAGAAAGTCCTGAAGAGCTTTAGAAAAATTTTTTTGGTCTTCCTCAGACCCCAAAGAATTTATCTCCAACCAGGAGTCATCGATTTTATATTTATTGATTATGGTTTCAATAATTTGGAATACTTCTAACTCTGCAGTCATGGATTCGATTCCAAATACTTCTGCGCTGAACTGAAAAAATTCTCTATTCCTTCCTTTTTGCGGTCTTTCATATCTATACATAGGGCCTGAATAAAAAAGTTTTTGCGGACCCTTATCCAAAAGACCCTGACTTATAGCAACCCTCATACATCCTGCTGTTCCTTCCGGTCTCAAAGTTAAAGACTTTTCACTTTTACTATTAAAAGTAAACATTTCTTTATTTACTATATCCGTTTCACTGCCGACAGATCTTTCAAATAGATTTGTATATTCAACAATAGGTATTCTAATTTCGGAATATGAAAAACTTTTCATTAATTTTTCAGAGAAATTAAGTACATGGCTCCATTGATGAGTTTCTTCAATCGGAACATCATGCATTCCCCTTACTTTTTCAATTTTGCTCATGCTTTCGTAATAATTTTTTTCTTTTCTTTTTTAATTTGATCTACTTTTTGTCTAACTGTTCTTTCTATGTGATTGACAATCTCATCATTATCTATCTTGTGATCGGGAGAACCATCAATATAAATTAAACTTTTTGGAGAAGCTCCAGTTAAACCAACATGAGCAGCTTTAGACTCTCCCGGACCATTCACGTAACAACCTATCACAGCAACATCTATCGATTCTTTGATATCTTCTAATCTCAACTCTAATTCATTCATGGTCTTGATTACGTCAAAGTTTTGCCTTGAGCAACTGGGACAAGCTATGAAATTTATACCTTTTTTTCTTAATCCTAATGATTTTAATATATCGAAACCTACCTTGATTTCATCTACAGGATCTGAAGCTAGTGATACTCTTATTGTGTCTCCAATTCCCTCTTTTAATAATTGCCCGATAGCTATTGATGATTTTACCGTGCCGGATCGCAATCCGCCTGCTTCAGTTAATCCTAAATGAAGAGGCTGAGAAATTTCTTTTGAAATTAATCTATAACTTTCAGTCATCATAAAAACGTCTGACGCTTTAATACTTAATTTAAAATTATCAAAATTGAGTTTTTGTAATATTTCTACATGAGCCATTGCAGATTCGACTAATGCTTCAGGACAAGGTTCTCCATATTTTTTTTGTAATTTTTTCTCTAGTGATCCAGCATTTACTCCGATTCTAATTGGAATTCCATTTGCTTCAGCACAATTAACAACTTCCTTTACTTTTTGCTTAGAGCCTATATTTCCAGGATTAATTCGTAAGCAATCTGCACCTTTTTCCGCTACTTTTAATGCTATTTTATAATCAAAATGTATATCCGCGACTAAAGGAACATTCACCATTTTTTTTATTTGAGCAAAAGCATCAACGGATTCTAGACTCGGCGTAGATATTCTTACTATATCGGCACCAGCATTTTGAAGTTCTTTTATTTGAGTGACAGTCGCTTTAACATCTTCAGTATTTGTGTTGGTCATACTTTGAACTGATATTGGAGAATCTCCTCCAACAGAAACGCTACCGACTTTTATTAAAGATGATTTTCTTCTTTTAATTTTATTATTGATCTTCAATTTCAAACTCTACTTTATTTCGAAATAACTATAATTAGCATCTTTTTTAGAAATTCTAGAGATATTAATTATCTTATTGTTGATAAATATTTTTGTTGCCTCAGGATTTCCTATTTTAAAGATTAATGGCTTATAACCCAAGACTTCTCGCTCTTCATTTTGCATCAATTCATAAATTAAATTTTTGTCATTTTCTTCTTCAATTATTATCCAGCTTTCCTCAGAGACAATTATTTTTATTCTGTCAGGTACTTTTTTTAATGGTTTCTCTAAGACATTATCAATTTCTTCTAAATTAAGTATTAATGGATTTTCTGATGAATATTTTTCTTTTTGACTTTCTATTGCAATTTCTTCTTTTTTTGTTTCAATTTCTATAGCTTTTGAAAATTCTTTTTCATCATAAAAGTTTTCAGTTTTTTGAAAATTTATTATCAATATAAGACTAAACACAGACAAAATAAATATACCAGGCACAAGATAAGGAAACTTAATTAAAAAACTTAAGTATTCATTTTTTTCTTGTTTTTTATCTTCGTCTTTTTCATCAAAATTTAATTCTGAAATAGAGCTTTTGTATTCTTGAAGACATTCACTTGGATTAATGCCTAAGAACGAAAAATATTTTTTTATATGAAATTCAGAATAAATTTTTGCGGGAAGAGAACTAAAATCTCGATTTTCTAAAGCTATTAAAAAACTAATTGGGATCTTTGTTATATTGGAACATTGTTCCAATGTAAGCCCTCTGGAAGATCTCATTCTTTTTAATTGAGATTCCCATTCTGAATTCATTTTTTTAGAAAATTTTGTTCATTATATCAATTTCTCTCGCTGCTGACTCTGGAGAATCAGATCCGTGGACAGCATTTTTAGATAGAGATTCGGCAAATAGTTTTCTTAGGGTCCCTTCTTGAGCTTCTTCAGGATTAGTAGAGCCCATTAAAGACCTATAGGATTTTATTGCGTCTTCACCTTCAAGAATTTGTATAACAACTTCACCTGAAATAATAAATTCAACCAATTCATTAAAGAATGGTTTATGAGCATGCTCTTTATAAAATTCACTTGCTATTTCTTCTGTTAGTAAAGTTTTTTTGGATTGGATAATTTTTAAACCTGAAGAAATAATTTTTTCATTAATCTTATCTTCGAATCCGTTTTTAACGGCATCTGGTTTAATAATACATAACGTTGTTTCCATTCTCTTCTCCGAAAATTACTAATCTAATTCTTCAATCCATAGAGCTTGTATAGCCTCTAAAATTCTTTCTCCGCATCGTTCTTGATCGTCTTCAAATTGTTCTAAGGTACTCACCATATTCATAAGGTCGGTAAAAAGCAAGGTCTTTGGATCTTGTTCAGGATAAGCATCCATCAAGGCATCAACAATTTCATATGTATCTGTCCATTTCATAGCTAGTGAGGATTTTCCGATACCATATTAATATTATACTTTGGTATTTCTATCTCCAAATCGTCTTCATCAAGAATTATCTGACAGCTTAGTCTTGATCTTTGTTCTAATCCCCAAGCTTTATCTAATAAATCTTCTTCATCTTCAGAAGCTTCATTTAATTTCTCAAACCCACTTGTAACTATTACGTGACAAGTTGTGCAGGCACAAGATAATTCACAAGCATGTTCAATATTTATTTTATTATCAAGCATAGCTTCGCAAAGTGAAGAGCCTTTTTCAGCCTCAATTTCTGCTCCTTTAGGGCAAATTTCTGAGTGTGGTTTAATTATTATTTTTGGCATTAGATGCTAAAGCTTTCGCCGCATCCACATTGGGCAGAAACATTAGGATTAATAAACGAGAGGTTAGAATTAACACCTTCTTTAATATAATCTATTGTTGTCCCATTCAAAAAAGTAAAACTTTTTTCATCTATTAGAACTTTAAAATCTTCAAAATTAAATTCTAAATCGTCATTGTTGATACTTTCAGAAAACTCAAGGAAATAAGCATACCCAGAACAACCTGAATCTCTTATTCCAATTCTGATATTTTGGCTATCTTTATTACGAAGCAAAGAGGAAAAATGCCTAATAGCAGATTGAGTTAACTCAAAGTGATTATTGGTTGTGCTTTCGGATATCGTCATTACTTTCAAAGTCATTTATTGCTTTCTTGATAGCTTCCTCGGCAAGTACACTACAGTGAATTTTTATTGGAGGAAGTTCTAAAATATCAACAATTTCTTGGTTACAAATTTCTTTAGCTTCTTCTATAGTTTTTCCTTTAAGCATGTCAATGAGCTGTCCACTAGAAGCAATGGCTGATCCACATCCATAGGTTTTGAACTTTGCATCAACGATTTTTTTAACACCATCTACTTCATCACATTTGATCTGAAGTTTCATGACGTCTCCGCAAGCTGGAGCACCAACAATCCCAGTTCCTACTTTATCGAAATCTGCATCGCCTGGTTTCCATCTTCCAACGCTTGCAGCCTCTGGATCTTTTAAAGTTTTTTCAAACTTATCAACAACTTTATTTGAATATGCCATTTATATTACCCCTTAATATTATTAGCTAGCCCACTCTATTTTACTTAAATCAACGCCATCAAGATACATTTCCCATAAAGGAGATATTTCTCTCAGCTGTTGAACTGAAGTTTTTACTAAATCTACAGTGAAATCAACATCTTCTTCTTTTGTAAAACGACCAAAAGAAAATCTAATTGAACTGTGCGCTAATTCATCAGGGCGTCCTAAAGCTCTTAAAACATAAGAGGGCTCTAAACTAGCTGAAGTACATGCTGATCCAGAAGATACAGCAATATTTTTTAACGCCATTATCAGAGACTCACCTTCAACATAATTGAAAGATAAATTAAAAATACCTGGATAACCATTTTCTATGTCGCCATTAACATAAATTTCTTCCATATCTTTTAAGCCATCGTATAACTTAGTCTTAAACGAATTTATTTTTTTAAAATCAGAATCTATTTCTTGTTTAGCAACTTTGAAAGCCTCACCTAGTCCTACTATCTGGTGAGTTGGCAAAGTTCCTGCTCTAATGCCTCTTTCTTGCCCGCCGCCATGAAATAAAGCTTGAAGTCTAACTCTAGGTTTTCTTCTTATGTACAGAGCTCCAATACCTTTAGGCCCATAGATTTTATGAGCTGAAAAAGACATCAGATCTATACAAGAGTTGTCTAAATTAATAGGTATCTTACCTGCACTTTGTGCTGCATCTACATGGAACAAAATACCCTTATCTCTTGTGATTTCACCTATTTTTTCAATATCATTAATGACACCTATTTCATTATTGATATGCATTAAAGAAACCAGTGTTGTGTCATCTCTTAAAGCTTCTTTCACTGTCCCAGGAGAAATAGAACCTTTTTCATCTACGTCTAAATAAGTAACCTCAAAACCTTCTTTTTCAAGTTGTCTGCATGTATCTAAGACAGCTTTGTGTTCTATTTTAGAAGTAACAATGTGTTTTCCCTTATTTTTATAGAAATATGCAGCTCCTTTAATTGCAAGGTTATCTGATTCTGTAGCACCAGAAGTAAAGATAATTTCGCGAGGATCACAACTAACTAAATTAGCAACATTGAGTCTAGCTTCCTCAACAAGCTCCTCAGCCTTCCATCCAAAAGAATGAGATCTAGAACCAGCGTTTCCAAAATCTCCTTCAAAGGTAAGGCAGTCCTGCATTTTTTCTACCACTCTTGGATCAACAGGGGTTGTAGAAGCATAATCTAAATATATAGGTTTCATAATGTAATTATGTTGTCATAGAGAATAATTACAAGGTAAGGTACATCTAAAATAACTAAAAGTATATCCTTATCCATTTCAAAGTAGTAAGGTACAGTAGATATAAAAGAAAGTAAAGCAAATGATGTATTTTATGAACGTCTAAACCTCTATAAATTAGGAAAAAACTTTACTTATAGCTTTTATATCTATAAAATTGTTTTTTTATTTACTTTAAATTGAATTAAAAAAAGGTACAAGAAACTCTACAAAAAAAATGGAAGATAAAAAATATTTATACAAAAGGAACAATATTTGGTGGGTTAAAGTCGCTGTTCCTAAATCTCAAAGAGACAAGTTTGGTTATGACTTAAGACAAACTACGGGAAAATCTGACTTAAATGAAGCAAGGAGTGTAAGAGATCACATAGTTGAATCATTAAAATCTAAATTTAATGAAACTGAAAAATATGTTCCATTACCTTCAACTAAATTTATGGAAAAAACTAATATTGATAATCCTCAATACTTTCATAAAGTCGTTGATTGTCAATATGCCTGTCCAGCTCACACAAACGTTCCAGAATACATTAGATTAATTGCTCAAAAAAAGTATACAGATGCCTATATGCTTAATTGGGAATCAAATGTATTTCCAGGAATTCTTGGAAGAGTTTGCGATAGGCCTTGCGAACCAGCTTGCAGAAGAGGCCGAACTCATGAAAAGTCAGTTGCAATTTGTAGGCTCAAAAGAGTTACTTACGACTATAAAGATGATGTAGAAAAATATATTCCTCAGTCGCCAAAAGTTAAAAATGGAAAAAGGATAGCTCTCATTGGAGCTGGGCCAGCCTCTCTAACTGTAGCTAGAGATCTTTTACCATTGGGATACGAATGCACTATTTTTGAAAAAGATCATAAAGCTGGTGGTTTAATGAGAACAAATATTCCGTCTTTTAGACTTCCTGCTGATGTCCTAGATGAAGAAATTTATAGGATTATAAATATGGGAGCTGAATTAAAACTAAACTCTTATATAGAAAAATTGAAACCTGTTATAGATGAATATGACTCAGTATTCATTGGAACCGGAGCTCCAAAAGGAAAGGATTTAAAGCTTAAAGGAAGAGAGATCTCCTCGGAGAATATCCACATAGGAATAGATTGGTTAACAAGCATTGCTTTTGAGCACGTCAAAAAGATTGGAAAAAAAGTAATCGTGATCGGTGGTGGAAATACTGCAATGGATTGTTGTAGGTCAGCCCTTAGACTAGGAGCTAATGATGTAAAGGTTATTGTTCGAAGCCCCTTCTCTCAAATGAAAGCATCGGAGTGGGAAATTGAAGAAACGATGGAAGAAGGAATACCTATTTTAGATAATACTTCGCCAAAAGAATTTTTATTTGACGACAAGGGAAAACTCTGTGGTATGAAGTTTGAAAAAATGGAACAGGTTGAAGTTGATGGAAGAAAGAAAATGCAATCTACAGGCGAAGAGATAACTATTGAGTGTGATGATGTTCTCTTAGCAATAGGTCAGGAAAATGCTTTTCCTTGGATTGAAAAAGATATTGGAATTGAATTTGGTGAATGGGAAATGCCGGTAGTAGACAAATTAACAATGCAATCTACACACCCAAAAGTTTTTTTTGGTGGTGATTCAGCTTGGGGACCAGAAAATATAATTTGGGCTGTTTCTCATGGTCATCAAGCCGCTATTTCTATTGATAACTTTTGTTCTGGTGTTAGCTTAAAAGAAAGACCAGCTCCAATTACTAATTTAGTTAGTCAAAAAATGGGGATTCATGAATGGTCTTATGATAATGATGTTTCTCAAGAAAAAAGAATCTCTGTACCTCATGAAGAGTTATCAAAATCATTAAAAAATCTAAAAACTGAAGTTGAACTTGGTTTTGATGAAGAATTGGCTCTCGAGGAAGCTCAAAGATGTCTCAACTGTGACATGCAAACAGTTTTTGAAGATGATTTGTGTATTGAATGCGATGCTTGTGTAGATATTTGCCCCACGGATTGTATAAATTTCGTTGATAATGACGTGGAAGAAAAGGTAAGAGATAAACTAAGAGTGCCTGCTTTAAACCTAGATCAAAGTTTATACGTCTCTGGAAAACTTAAAACTGGAAGAAGAATGGTTAAAGATGAAGACATGTGCGTCCATTGTGGTCTTTGCGCTGAAAGATGCCCTACAGGAGCTTGGGATATAAAAAGAAATGCTTATAAAGAAAGTCATACCTTGACAAATAAAATTAAAGCTAAGGAAGTTGCATAATGCATGAGGTTAAATCAATAGAATCTATCCAGTCTACAAATGATTTTGTTATAAAGTTTGCAAATGTAAATGGTTCCGGTTCTGCTAGTGCTAATCAAATGTTCGCGAAAGCTATGTTTAGAATGGGAATTCCAGTTAGTCCAAAAAATATATTTCCATCTAATATTCAAGGATTGCCTACTTGGTTTGAGGTAAGAGTAAATGAAAAAGGTTATTTAGGAAGCAGAGGTGGAGTTGATATTGCTGTTGCAATGAATCCTCAAAGTTACTCTAAAGATGTTGATGAAATTTTACCTGGTGGTTACCTGCTATATGATTCCACTTGGAAAAGAAACTTTAATAGGAAAGACATCACTGTTATTGAAATACCTCTTACACAATTGTGTGTCGAAGCCTTTAAAAATCCTAAACAAAGACCTCTTTTTAAAAATATTGCATATGTAGGCGCTTTATCCGTCCTATTAGATATTGAATATGAGGTACTAGAAAATATAATATCTGAACAATTTATTAAAAAGCCTGCCTTAATAGAACCAAATTTAAAAGCTTTGAACTTAGGCAGAAATTATGTGTTGGAAAACCTTCCTTACCCTCTAGGAATAACTGTTTCAAGAGCTGACAAATTGGAAGATAAAATTCTAATTTCTGGAAACGAGGCTGCTGGCCTTGGTGCTGTTTATGGAGGAGCCACTTTCTGTTCCTGGTATCCCATTACTCCTTCAACTTCTCTAGCTGAGGGCTATGAAAAATATGCTAAAAAATTTAGGATAGAAAATAATACTGGCAAAAATCTTTTTGCAAGTGTGCAAGCAGAAGATGAGCTAGCTGCTATTGGAATGGCAATTGGAGCTAACTGGAATGGTGCAAGAGGTTTCACCGCAACAAGTGGGCCAGGTATTTCTCTCATGAGTGAATTCCTTGGTTTAGCCTATTTTGCAGAAATACCGTTAGTTTTATTTAATGTTCAAAGAGGAGGCCCTTCTACAGGTATGCCGACTAGGACTCAACAATCAGACGTATTAGCTTGTGCGTATGCATCTCATGGAGATACAAAACATGTAGTTCTGTTTCCATCTGACCCAAAAGAATGTTTTGATTTTTCTGCTCAAGCATTTGATCTTGCAGACCAACTTCAAACACCAATTTTTGTAGTAAGCGATTTAGACATGGGTATGAATGATTGGGTCTGCGATAAGTTTAAATGGGACGATGAATATAAATACAACAGAGGTAAAGTTTTAAATAAAGATGATTTAGATGAAATTGAAAATTTTGGAAGATATTTGGATGTAGATAATGATGGTATTTGCTATAGAACTTATCCAGGAACTCACCCTGAAAAAGGAGCTTTTTTTACAAGAGGAACTTCTCATGATGAATATGCTAGATATACCGAAGATGGAGAAGTAAATGCTGCTACTTTAAGCAGACTCATGAAAAAATTTAGGACAGCCTCAGAGTTGGTTCCAGAACCAGTTATAGAAATAAATGGGAAAGATAGCTGCGGTGTTATTTTTTACGGAAGTACCTCTCCTGCAGTTCATGAAGCAAAAGATATTCTGAAAGAAAAAGAAATTAATATTGATTTGATGCAGATCAGATCTTTTCCTTTCAATTTAGATGTATGGGAATTTATAGCAAACCATGACCGTATTTATGTGGTTGAACAAAATAGAGATAGTCAAATGAGAACATTAATTATGGCAGAAGGAGGAATTTCACCTGAAATTTTAAGGCCTTTAGTTCACTTCACTGGAGATCCAATTCAAGCAAGCTACATAGTTAATAAGATTTCAGAGCGAGAAGTAAATTATAAATCTCATATTAATGCTAAAAAAAGATAAAGATGTCGTTTAAAAAACCTATCAATCATCATCCGAAACTTGAGACAAATAAGCTAGGACTTACAAGAAGAGACTACGAAGGAGCAGTTTCAACTCTTTGTGCAGGATGTGGTCATGATTCAATTAGCGCTGCGATCATCGAATCTTGTTTCAAACTAAATATAGAAGCTTATAAAGTTGCTAAATTATCAGGTATTGGTTGTTCTTCAAAAGCCCCTGCTTATTTTTTGGAACAATCTCATGGTTTTAATTCTGTTCATGGCCGAATGCCTTCTGTTGCTACTGGAGCAAATTGTGCAAACAGAGATCTAATGTATTTAGGTGTTTCGGGAGACGGAGATAGCGCATCAATTGGTTTAGGCCAATTTGTTCATGCTATTAGAAGGCAAGTTGACATGGTCTACTTTGTTGAAAACAACGGAACATATGGATTAACTAAAGGACAATTTTCTGCAACTAATGACCTAGAATCAAAAAATAAATATGGTGAAGATAATTTATTCAAACCTATAGATTTAGCAACAATGGCAATTCAACTAGGTGCAACATATGTTGCGAGAAGTTTTTCTGGAGATAGAGATCAGCTTATTCCTTTAATTATGGGAGCAATGCAACACAAAGGCTTCGCACTTTTAGACATTATCAGCCCTTGTGTAACTTTCAACAATCATGATTCATCTACAAAAAGCTATGACTATATTCGTGACCACAATGAGGCTGTTGGTAAGACTGACTTTGTTCCTTTGGGAGAGGAAATATCAACTTCATATAAAGAAGGATCCTCTACAGAAATAAGTTTGCATGATGGATCCAAACTTGCATTAGAAAAAACTGATGCAAATTTTGATCCCAGAGATGCTGGCAAAGCCCTTAATTTTATTAGAGAAAAAGAAAAAGAAGGAAAAGTCCTTACAGGTTTACTGTATATCAATGATCTTGCCAAAGACTTAAACGAAACATTGAATGTGACTCAAACTCCCTTAAGCCAACTTCAACAGGATGTTTTGTGTCCAGGAAGTGAAATTTTAGATGAAATAAATCAAAGCCTAAGTTAAATCGACGCCCAAGCGGTGAGCTATTTCTTGGTAAGACTCAACAACATCTCCTAAACCTAATCTAAATCTATCTTTATCAAGCTTCTTTTTGGTTTCTTTATCCCAAACTCTGCAACCGTCTGGCGTAAATTCATCACCGAGATAAATTTTATTTTCGGATTTTCCAAACTCTAACTTAAAGTCAACAAGAATAAGATCTGCTAAATCGAAAAGTTTGACTAAAATATCATTAGTTTGAAGAGTCAATTTTTTCATTTCTTCTATATCCTCTTCATTAGCCCATCCAAAAGAAGTTATGTGGCAATCATTTATTAATGGGTCTCCTAAGTCGTCGTCTTTGTAAAAGAATTCAAATATTGGAGGATCCATTACAGAAGCTTCTTCAAGGCCTAATCTTTTGCATATACTTCCCGCTGCAAAGTTTCTTACGACGCACTCAATGGGAAACATCTCAAGAGACATTACAATGCTTTCATTGGGGGCAGACTCTTCTAAGTGATGATTTGCCACTCCTTCTTTTGAAAGGTGCTCCATAATAAAGCTATTGAACCTGTTATTTACCGTTCCTTTGCCAGCAATTTGCTCAATTTTTTTTCCATCGAATGCTGAAGTATCGTCTCTATACTCCATTATAAGTTTTGAAGCATCAGAAGTCGTATACAAAGCTTTTGCTTTGCCTGTTTTTAAAAGTTCTTTCCTTTCTAACATTTTAAGATAGTACCTGATTAATTTGAGAAATAATTTCTTGAATGAATTCTTTATTTTGTTCGTCCATAGAAACAGAAATAATTGTCTCATTTTGGGCTATCTTTTCAACAAAGATTTGAATTTCTTTTGTATCCCCTCTCCCAAAAAAACCTTCCTCAGATTTAATTTCTGTAATGAAAATACCTTTCTCTCTATCAAAATCATTTACCTTGAATTCGGCAATACTCAGAGTTCTTTGCAAAGCAGACCAAGCTCTTGGAAAGCCAACCATAAGTCTTATTTTTGAAAATCCGTCTTCATCGATAAATACTTCAGTTTTATCAATTGAATTTAAATTTAAAGCTATTAGAGAGGTTCCAGTTACTGAACCCAATTCACTGAGGCCATTTAAAATTTTTGTTGAAATAGTTTTGACATATTCATCATCAGAATTTTTTTTCCATATATTTCCATCTAAAGCTTCATAAGAAATGAAAATTTCAGTACTAGCTCTTTGCAATCCACTTTCTATTTTAAAAACAAATCTAGTTATGTTGTTATCTCTGTTAATTTCCTTGGTAAAAATTTCTCCTGTTTTTGGATTAGCATCGGCAATGTTTAACTCTTTACTTTGATTTAAATATTCTTGAAGCATAGGCCAAGCTTTACTTGGCTCAAGACTTAAATAAATCCATCTGATTTCTCCTAATTTGTGAAGACGTAATTCATTATTTGATTCAGATGAAAAAAATTGTTTTGGCAAAGGGAGTTCATAAACTTTTTGGGGAGCAGCAACTAAAGTATCAGGAATAGGATATAAATCTATGGATTTAGATATATTTTGTCCCAATATTTTTTCTGCATTTTCATTATCTTTCGCAGATAGATATTTGTTGGATTTATTATTTTCAGGATTTGAGGCACATGAAGCTAACATCAAAAAAAATATAGCCAATAATAATTTCATTATATTAAATTTAAGTTTTTAAGTTCTTTTTTTAAACTCTCATGGAATTTTGAATCCAAAATAGTAAGGGGAAGACGAATACCTAATTCTATAAAACCCATTAAATACAGTGCATATTTTACAGGAATAGGATTGGACTCTACAAAAAGAATTTTATTTAAGGCATTAATTTTTTCGTCTATTTTTTTCCCTGCTTCATTTTTATCCATAGCAAGACGTGTCATTTCTGAAATCATATTTGGAACTATATTTGAGGAAACTGAGATTGTCCCATGACCTCCTCTCACAAGGAACTCATAAGAAGTGGCATCGTCTCCAGAATATAAAAAGAATTTTTCATCTTTTATTTCTTCGCTGCATAATTTTTTTATGTCTTCTAAATTGTTCATTTCGCCTGTAGCGTCTTTTATACCTATTATATTTTCATGAAGAGATAGTCGATGGGTTGTTTCGGCTTCTATGAAACATGCTGTTCGAGAAGGAACGTTATAAAGAATTTGAGGAATTTGAATCTCGTCAGCGATTTTTTTGTGATGTAGATAAAGTCCTTCTTGGGTTGGCTTATTGTAATACGGAGATACTAAAAGAGCAGCATCGGCTCCTGCATCTTTTGCAGATTTTGTTAACTCTAAGGCTTCAATTGTTGAATTTGCTCCTGTTCCTGCAATGACTTTAATTCTTCCGTTTACATATTTAACAAAATATTCGATTAAACTAATGTGTTCTTCAAAATCAATTGTTGCTGATTCACCTGTTGTGCCAACTGCCACAATTGCTGAAATAGAGTTTTCTATCTGAAAATCAATAAGATTGTTTAAAGATTCATAATCTACTGTTCCATCCTCGAACATAGGAGTGGCAATTGCTGTCATAGCACCTGTCAATTTCATCTAAGTATAAAGTTTAATTTTCTTACAAAATTTTATACTATTTGTTTATAAATAGATAAAAGGATTAATAATATGAGCGTTAAAATAAATACAAAGGTTAAAAAATTTAAAGTTTCTGCCACCAATGAATTAGAAATTAATTCAACTGACTTGATTGGTAAAAGTTATGTTATTTATTTCTATCCTAAGGACAATACTCCTGGCTGCACTCAAGAAGGTGAGGATTTCAGAGATCTTTATAAAGAATTTAAGAAATTAAAAACTGAAATTTATGGTGTCTCAAGAGATAGCTTAAAATCTCATGAGGGATTTAAAGAGAAATACAAATATCCGTTTGAGTTGATATCTGATCCTGAAGAAAAATTATGTAATTTATTTGATGTAATCAAAGAAAAAAATATGTACGGTAAAAAGTATATGGGAATAGAAAGAAGTACTTTTCTAATAAATAAAGAAGGAAAATTATCTGCCGAATGGAGAAAGGTAAAGGTAAACGGTCATGCTGCAGAAGTTTTAGAAGAGGTTAAAAAAATTAGCTAGCTAATTCTTTTTTAGGCCAAACTTTAAATACCGCCCTAATAAGAGTTGCAATAGGCACAGCTAATAAAAGCCCCCAAAAACCCCAAATTCCGCCAAAAACTAATATTGCAAGAATAATTAATACCGGATGGAGATTTACTTCGTTGCCCATTAATAAAGGAAACAAAACATTGCCATCTAATATTTGTATTAACAAATATACGAATAAGAAAATAAAAAATGGGGTATCAAGTCCCCATTGAAATAGCCCAATTGCAACTACTGGAATAGTAACCAAAATTGCTCCAAAAAGAGGTATCAAAACTGACATACCGACAAGAATTCCTAAAATGACGGAGTAATTAACGCCTAATATTAAAAAAGCTAAAGTTGTTACGGAGCCCACTATGATCATTTCTAGCGCCTTACCTCGAACATAACCAAATAATTGGATATTCAAATCACTCCAAATTTGAGACAGCAAAATTCTTTTGTTCGGTAAAAAATATGTAACGTAACTGAGCATTTCGCTTTTGTCTTTGAGAAAGAAAAAAACAAGAATTGGAGTCAATATTAGAAATATTAAAGCATTCATTATTGCTGAAAAACCTGTATTAAGTTGAATTAAAACTTGTTCAGCTATAGAGGGAATAAAAGATGTTGAGCTAGCGAAAATTTCTTCCACCTGTTCTGTAGTAAAAAAATTAGGATATCGTATTATTAAATTGTCAAATAAGTTTTGAACAAAAGCTACAATTGCTGGTAGCTCATTTATTAAAGAAGCGATTTGACCGGTAACGTAAGGCAGACTCACCAAGACAATCAAATAAAAAACTAAAAAGATTGTAAAAGAAAAATAGAAAGCTGTTTTTTTTGAATAATTTTTTCCTTCAAAGAAATTCATCACTCCGTTAAGCAAATAAGCTATCAAGATGCTCACAAAAATTGGAGTAATTGTAGACCCAATAAAATACAGTAAAACTCCTACAATTATTAATAAAAAAAGAGCAGCAAATTGCTCTTCTTCATAAAAATAATTTCTGAAAAAACCTTTTAAATAATCAAACATAAAAGAATAATTTTTTTATAATAAGTATCATTTTATATGAAAAAATATTTATTTTTGGTTTTATTCTCTTTATTTGGAGTTTTAGCTAACTCACAAAGTAACGATACTTTGCCCTCATTGGGAGATGCGTCATCGGGTTCTATATCTTTAGCTGGAGAATATGATTTAGGAAGATTGTGGTTATCTTTATTTAGAAGTTCCGCTAAAGAATATGATGATCCTATAGCAAAAAGCTATGTAAGAGACTTTATGTATAGAGTTTCTGAGACTAGTGAAGTTAGGGATAGAAGATATGAGTTTATTATTTTAGACGATGCTTCAATAAATGCTTTTGCTGCTCCAGGTGGAATAATAGGAATAAATACTGGTATGTTCATAAAAACAGAAACTGAGGGGCAGTTTGCTTCAGTCATGTGTCATGAATTAGCACACTTAAGTCAAAGACATTATGCAAGATCTCAACAGAACAATAATCCACTAACAAATGCGTTGATACTTCTGGGAAGCGTTGCAACAGCTGTTGTTACGGCAAATCCTCAAGCAATTCTTATTGCTCCTGCTTTGATTCAGCAGCTGGCCACAAATTACACTCGAGAAAATGAAAAAGAGGCTGATAGAATAGGTTTTAGAAATCTCGTAAATGCAGGCTTTGATCCGAGATCACAATCACAAATGTTTCAGATTCTTCAAAAATCTCAAAGTGGAATAAATGAAGAATATTCATATCTCTTCACTCACCCAATTCCAAAAGAAAGAATAACCGATGCAAGAATTAGAGAAGAAAATATCGATAATCAGTTAAATTATAGAAATTCATTGGAATTTTATTTAGTCAAAGCTAGAGCTGAAGTTGCTAATTCAAAAAATTTAAGTTCTCTAGAAGAATTTTATCTCTCAAAACAAAAAAATAATGACAATAAAATTAAGCTTTATAAAAAATATGGATTATCTTTGGTTCTTAAAGAACAGAAAAAATACGAAGAATCATTTAAAGCTGCAAGAGAATTACTAAAAGAAATTCCATCAAACCTAATTTTTCAAACAAATATTTTAGAAATCCATTTAGCTGAAGGAAATTCTTTAGAGGCTATCTCTGCAGGAGAAAAACTTTTAAAAGTAAATTCAAATAATTTCTCAATTTCTTACTACCTTGCTAAGGCATACATCTTAGACAACAACCCCGAAAAAGCTGAAGAAATTTTAATTAATTTATCCAAAGAATATCCTAGAGATCCAACTGTCTGGTATGAATTGGCGGAGGCTCAGGGTTTGGCAGGAAATATTATTGGTCTTCATAGATCTAGGGCTGAATATTTTATTCTTACTGGAAGATATGATTCAGCAATATTTCAATTAAGAGAGGGATTAAAGTTATCTAAAAATTTTTTTGAAATCAGAGAAAGTATTATCAATAAGCTAGAACAAATTTATAAAACTAAAAGAGCTTTAAAGGATTTGACTTAAATTTATTTGGGTAAATTTAATTTTTCATTTCCAGCTAGCAAGTGAATATGAAGATGAAATACTGTTTGTCCTGCTTTTTCTCCATTATTAATTACGATATTAAAAGCATCTTCAACATTAAATTTTCTAGACATATTTCCTGCTACTAACATTAAATGACCTAGAAGATTTAAATCTTTCTCCTGAGCATCAGAAAGCTTTGATAATGGTTTTTTTGGAATTATTAGTAAATGAAGTGGAGCTTGAGGATTAATATCGTTAATTACAATACATAAATCATCTTCGTAAATAAATTCCGAAGGTATTTCCTTTTCAATTATCTTTTGAAAAATTGTTTTACTAGCCATTATAAAAAATCTTAAAACCTAAATATGTTGAAAACAAGCATAAAAATAATGTGAGAGAGATATAAACAAAAAAAGTTAAAAAACTTTCGTTGTTGTAAAACACTAAAGCTTCCTTAGTGAAGGCTGAAAATGTAGTAAAAGATCCCAAAAAACCTATAGCAATAAAATTATTTATAAATAATGTATTTCCTTCTTCTTGGTTAGAAATAAAATAACCAATTAAAAAACATCCTAATAGATTAACTAAAATTGTGCCTAAAGGAATACTAAAAAATATAAATTGCGAGAAGTAACTTGAGAAGTAATATCGGAGAGATGCTCCTAAAGCCCCACCAAGTCCTATAAAAAAATAAGTCATTTTAAATTGGTGGGTCGTATAGGATTCGAACCTATGACCAATTGATTAAAAGCCAACTGCTCTACCAACTGAGCTAACGACCCAATTTAAGAAATTATATCAAATCAACTTTTAAATTTGAGTAATTCTTGTTCAGATAAAATAGACGAACCTGATTCCGGATAATTAAGTATTACTCGCTTAAAAAAAGCAATAGCCTCATCATTTTTTTCTAACTTTATAGATATTAGACCTAACTTATAAAGTGAAACAGGAACTCTCTCATGTTCAGGAAAATTATTTATAAGTGAAAAATATGTCTCATAAGCATCTTCATTCATTTCTTGAAGAAAATATATTTCGGCTAGCCAGAAATAGGAATCTACTAAATAAGCTCCCTTTGGATATGATAAAATGAGAAATCTTAGATTTTCAGCTGCTTCTGAATATCTGGAATTGTCTATTAGCTTTAAAGTATTTGACCACAAAGTAAATTCTTCTTCTTCGCCATCCTTTTCGATTAACTCAGCCAAAGGATTATTTAATTCAATTATTTCTTCAGACTCTTCTTCTTCTTTTGATAACAGAATTACTGCTTCCAGATCATGGATTCTCTTATCTAAATCTACATATCTCGCCTGATTTGATTCATCTAATTTTTGAACTTCAAAGGTATTTGAATCTATTTGGTTGGATAGTCTAGCTAATTCATTTTCTAAATTTTCAATTTTTTCTAAGATTAAATCCAAAGAGTCATTATTTGTCTGTGCATTTACAGTCGCAGCAACAAATAAAAATAAAAAAATAAAATTTTTCATAAGACTTTGGATATTAAAATAAAGATATCTCTACCCTTCTATTTTTTTTCCAAGCATTTTCATTTGAATTGATGTCTATTGGTTTCTCTTCTCCATAGGAAATTACTTTAATTTTAGAGGAAGAAACCCCTTTGATAATTAAATAATTTTTAACTTCTATTGCCCTTTTTTCTCCGAGAGCAAGGTTATATTCCCTTGTTCCTCTTTCATCGCAATGACCTTCCAATCTAATTGCTTTAGCATTTTTTGCAAATTCAACATACTCGGAAATAAGATCCTTCGAATCAGAACTTAATGAAGCTTTGTCAAATTCAAAATATATTAAATCATCTAAGTTAGTATCAATTTTATCGACGGATTCATACTTGTCACTTTCAGCAGAAGAATAATTAGTTGATGTTACCAAGTCTGAAACTTGAGTTGCGCATCCAATTACTAATGGAAATATGCTTAATATGATGATTTTATTAAATGTTTTCATGAAGGCTCCTTTCTTGGTGAATTATAAATTAAATTAATACCTCTTATTTTGACAAATATGTTAATTATTAGTTCATGAAAGGTGACCAAGCAGGCTCTCTAACAGATCCAAATTTAACTGGTAAAGTGAACTTTGATTTTCCGTCTAAAGTAAGGCCAGCTAAGTAACCCTGTGAATTATTTTTTGTAGCATAAATTATTATATTTCCATTAGGAGAAATTGTTGGAGATTCATCTAAACTAGTTTTAGAAATAGTATTTATGAATCTACTTTTAAGCTTTTTTGTTCCAATATGAAAAACTCCATTATTTCCATGGACAAGCACAATATCTTTCCCGTCAGGGAAGTAACTTGCTCTAGCATTATAATCACCATCCAAGGTAACCCTTTTTATTCTATTTGAAGAAACAGTTAATTCATAAATTTGTGGAGAGCCCGATCTATTTGAAGTAAAAAGTAATTTCTTGCTATTTGGAGACCAAGAAGGTTCTGTATCAATTCCATAATGAGTTGTGTGCCTTGAGATCTTTTTATTCCTGAGATTATAAATATAAATATCAGGATTGCCGGAAGACGACATAACAAATGCTAGTTTTTTATTATCTGGCGACCAAACTGGAGCGCTATTACTTAAGCCTAGTGTTTTGATTGACTCTCTCTTACCAGAAAATAGATCTTGCATATAAATTTCTGGATAACCTTTTTCAAAAGAAACATATGCTAATTTTTTTAAGTCTGACGACCAAGAAGGTGACATTAAAGGTGCGGAAGACTCAAATAAAACTTCTTCATCAGTTCCGTCTATATCAGAAATACAAATTTTATACTCCTCTCTTGATGGGTTGAGAATGTATGCAATTTTTGTATCAAACACTCCATTTAAGCCTGTAATTGACTTATAAACACGATTACTAATAACTTTAGAAATTTTTTCTTTTTCTGAATAATTCCCTGAAACATCTCCTCTTAAAATTAATTTATTTAAAGATATATTGAAAACAAAATATTCAATATTGATAAATTCGGAATTTTCCTCTTGAAAGTTTCCTATGACTACATAATCCACATTAAGAATATTCCAGTCTCTATAAAAAAAATTTTCCTCTTTGCTTGGAAAAGATAGCATTTCATTTTTTGGTAAAGCCTTAAATTCTCCAAACAAAGTTAAGTTATCCTGTATAAGCATGGAAATTGACTCACCTATTTTCATGTTAGATTTAAAAGGCACTATTGCAATTTTAGGTAAATCTTTAGAGCCCTGTGAAATTTCAATTTTTAATTTAGCTTCAATTGATAGAGCAATAAAAGTTAAAAAAATAAGAAAGATTTTCATTTTATTGATTCTTTGATTTAAAAACTAAATTAAAAGATCTAAAGTTTCTCTCAAAATACTTTCTCTCCAAACCTATTACTTCTGTTATAAAATAAATTTTAGATAATGCTGCCAAAGCTGAGTCGTCAAATACTTTTTCACCACTTGAAGAAATTAAATCAAAGCTCAATATTTCACCGGATGGAGCTAAATTAATAATAAACTCTGCTTGTATATTTTTGTTTATAAGAGAAGGTTTTTTCCAAATTGAATTAATTCTTTCTTGAATCAAGGCTATTCTTATTTGAACCTCCCTTTTTTCGTTAAGAAATTTAGTTTCAGCAATTTGGTCTTCCAAATTTTTTCTTGTGTCAAAATCAAATTTTTTTTTGTCAATAGTCTTTAATTCATCAATTAATTTCTTTTTTTGAATATTATTTTCTAATAATTCATTTTTAATATTATTTATTTTTTTTGGAATATTTTCGATGTCTATTGGTAAATTAACAAATTCAACTGGTATGGTTTTTATCCTATCTTGTTGGGGAGCAAAAATTGAAAAGTCTGTAATAAGAATGGCGAACAATAGCAAATGAAGGAAAATAGAATTTAAAAGACCAATAAAGGAATTAGTCATCAACAGGCTCTGTAATGAAATTTATTGAATCAGGTTTTAGCTCTTGCAAGAGAGACATTAATTTAGCTACTTCTCCGAAAATTACTCCTTTATCTGCTCTTACATAAATCTCTATAGAATCGTTATTTTTTAATATTTTTAAAAGTTCTTCTTTTAATTCAACTATAGAAAAAGCTTTATTTTTTGAAGATTCAAAGTCTATAAAAAAATCACCGATGGAGCTTATAGAAATTGTTACATTTTCTAAATTTGCTTTTTCAATTGGCTGAGATTCAACTTCAGGAAGGTCAACATCTATTCCCTGAATCATAAAAGGAGCTGTCACCATAAAAATTACCAAAAGTACTAACATTACATCAACATAAGGAATTACATTAATTTCTGTAAGATATCTTCTTTTTTTTGAAGAAAGCATTTTAAGTATCTTTTTTAGAAAGAACGATTAAAAACTCTTCACTAAAATTAGAATAGTTTTTTAAAATCTTATCGATGTTCGAAACATTCCAGTTATAAGATATTAGTGCCGGTATCGCAGTAAATAAGCCCAAAGCTGTTGCAACGAGAGCCTCTGAGATCCCAGGAGCTACAACTGTAATTGAAACTTGTGTTAACTGAGACAAGCCTCCGAAAGCATTCATAATGCCCCATACCGTCCCAAATAAGCCAATAAAGGGGCTCACTGAAGCAACTGTAGACAAGAAAGAAAGTTTATTTTCTAATTGTTCTTCGTGACGAGAAATCGTTATTTCCATAACTTTTTTGGAATCTTCTATAGAATTTGATTTTTGATATTCGTCAAAGCCAACAAAAAATATTTGTTCTAATCCAATTTTATTTTCTTTTTTAGAGATATTTAAAAATAGAGAATCTAGTTTATTTTGAGACCAAAAAAATTTTTCAAAAGAAAAAATATCTTTTTTTGCTCTGTTAAGCGTCGTCCAACGTTCAAATATAATCCACCATGAACTCAAAGAAGCTAGAATCAGAATTATCATAACAACTTGAACAACGATGCTGGCTTGTAAAAATAAAGAAAAAATATCTAGTTCAAATGAATTCAACTTATCTCCTTAATCATATTATTTAAAAGCTTTTTAGGCACAAGCGTAGGTTTTTTTGATGCAGAACTAATCGAACCACAAAATACCTCTGCTTCGCAAATTTTTTCTAAGTTAGAGTTATAAATAGTTTGTAAAAAATTAAAACTTACTTTTTTTACTTTATTTAAACGAGTTTCAATTTTTATCAATTCATCTAAATTTGCTGGTTTAAGATATTCGACAATTACTTTTCTAACAATAAAAATTACTCCGATATCCATTAATTCTTTTTGTTCATACCCTAATAATCTTAAATATTCTGTTCGAGCTCGCTCACAAAATTTGAGATAATTTGCGTAATACACTACACCTTGCGCATCTGTATCTTCGTAATAAACTCTGTACTCTATTGAATGCATAAATTATTTTTGATGAGATTCTATATCTTCACAATAAAGAGCTTTTAAAATAAAAATAAAATCACTCCAAGATAAATCGCATGTGTGATTATTATTTTTTTCTAAGTTAGTGTTTATGGTATGAAGAGGCACCCTCACCTTTATAGGCCTATTGTTAAATTTATAAATTAAAGCGGGCAATCCTTTATCTTTTGTGGAATCCAAAACCTGCGACCACCATTTTTCTATAGGTTCATTTCCTTGACCATAACGTTTACATTCTAAATACCAATTTCCAAGAATTAAATCTGGAAGAAATTTTTCTCTTGTTTGTTCTAATATTCTTTTGAGTGGTATTGTTAAATTTAATTCTTTATTGAGGGAATTTGCTATTTCTCTTTCAAATGCAGCTCCTTTATTTCTAGAATTAGTCATATTTGTTTAAAAATCTTCTGAAAATTCAGCATTTGAATGAACATTTTGTACATCGTCTAGATCGTCTAAATTTTCTAAGAGTTTAATTACTTTTTCAGAAGTATCACTGTCTAATTCAACATTTATAGAAGCATTCATTACAACTTCACTTTCCTCTATTTCTATTATTTGAGAATCTAATACCTCTTTTACAGCGGGTAAATTTTCAACATCCATATTTATTAATGTTTTTCCGTCTTCTAAAGGTTCTAAATCTTCTATTCCAGAAGGTATTAGAAGATCTAATAATTTATCTTCATCTGATTCTTTAGCGATGATTTGTCCTATTTTTTTAAATAAATATGATACCGATCCATCCGTCCCTAGACTTCCTCCGGCTTTAGAAAAAGCATGTCTTACTTCTGCAACCGTTCTATTTCTGTTGTCAGTCATAGTCTCTACTAAAATAGCCACTCCACCAGGACCGTAACCTTCATATAAAACTTCTTCTAAATTTTCAGATTCAGTATCTCCAGCTCCTCTAGATACCGCTCTTTCTATGGTGTCTTTAGGCATGTTTGATCTAAATGCTCTATCTAAAGCTAGTCTTAATCTTGGATTGTCAGCAGCATCTGGGCCACCTAGTCTTGCAGCAACAGTTATCTCTCTGATTAATTTAGAAAAGACTTTTTGTCGTTTTTCATCCTGCCTTCCCTTTTGATGCTTAATATTAGCCCACTTAGAATGTCCAGCCATATTTAATCCTTAGGTTGTATGGTACTTTTAATTGCTAATTCTTTAAGCTCGTCATCAGAAATATTACTTGGGGCATCAGTCATAAGACAATATGCAGATTGTGTTTTTGGAAAGGCAATAACATCTCTAATAGAGTCTTTATTGCAGATCAACATCACCAATCTATCTAGCCCAAATGCTATCCCTCCATGCGGTGGGCAGCCATAATCTAAAGCCTCAAGAAAAAAACCAAATTTTTCTTCTGCTTCTTCTTCTGAGATCCCTAAAATGGATAGAACTTTTCTCTGTTCCTCTGAATTATGTATACGCATTGAGCCACCACCTATTTCATATCCATTCAGAACAAGATCATAGGCATCTGCTATTGCCATCACTGGATTTTTTTTCAGCATTTCTAAATCATCAGAAGTCCTTGTAAAGGGATGATGACTTGGAGAAAGTGATCCATCTTCAGCTTCATCAAAAACTGGAAAATCTTTAATCCAAAGAGGCGCCCACTTTTCTTTATCGATCAATTTAAGATCTTCACCTAGCTTTTCTCTTAATGCGCCCATAGATTCATTAACTATTTTTTTATGCCCAGCGCCAAAAAAAACCGTATCTCCTGATGAAATATCAAGCTTTTTAGAAAGGCTCTCTATTTCATTTTCGGATAAAAATTTAAGGATCGGAGATTGTAACCCTTCTTTCAAATCATTCGCATCATTCACCTTTATGTAGGCCAAGCCTTTAGCTCCATAATTCCCTACAAATTTCGTGTAATCATCGATCTGACTTCTAGCTAGAGAATTTGAAATTTTCAAAGCGACCAAACGTGATTTTGCATCTTTGGCAGGATCACCAAAAACTTTAAACTCAGAATCAGTAAATATATCTTTAACATCAATCAATTCGAGAGGGTTTCTTAGATCAGGTTTGTCAGAGCCAAACTTTTTTATAGCCTCAGAATAAGTCATAACAGGAAAATCTTTTAACTCTAAGTCCAAAATCTTTTTAAACACTTCTTTTATTAAATTTTCTCCAAGATTCATTATTTCTTCAGCTGAAGTAAAAGATGATTCGATATCTATTTGAGTAAATTCAGGTTGTCTATCTTTTCTTGTATCTTCGTCCCTAAAACATCTAACTATTTGAAAATATTTACCGAATCCACTAATCATCAATAATTGTTTAAAAAGTTGTGGCGACTGAGGTAATGCGTAAAAACTACCTTGATTGACTCTACTAGGAATCACAAAATCCCTAGCGCCCTCTGGTGTTGCCTTAGTCATCATTGGCGTTTCTATATCTAGAAAATCATTAGATATTAAGAACTGCCTTATTTCACTTGAAACGTTTGATCTAATTCTTATGGTTTCCTGCATCTCTGATCTTCTTAAATCAAGATATCTATACTTAAGTCTAGTTTCTTCCCCAACTTTCACATATTCGTCTAATTGAAATGGCATGGGTTTACTTTTGGACAAAATAGATAAATTGGATGAATTTAATTCGATTTCTCCCGTTATCATTTTTTTGTTAAGAGTGCCCTTTGGCCTTTCATTTATCTCGCCAGATACAGAAATAACAAATTCATCTCTTATGGATTCTGCTACTTCAAATATTTCTTTATTTTGAGGCTCAACTACAACTTGAAGAATTTCGTTGCCTTCTCGAAGATCAATAAAAATAACGCCTCCATGATCTCTTATATTTTCAACCCATCCAGAAACAGATATTTTTTTCCCTAAGTTTTTTTTACTCAAGGATGATATTTTTATCAGGCTCATTTTTCTTTATTTTCTTTTTTCTTGGAAGTTTCGGTAGTTTTCTTATCTTTCTTATCTGATTGTACTAAATTTTTCTTACTACCTGTTTTAAAGTCTGTTTCATACCAGCCTTTTCCTCCTAATCGAAAAGAAGGAGCAGAAACAACTTTCTTTGATGAAGCTTTTTCAGGACAATTACAATCAATATTTTTCAAGGATTCAGAAAGACTGAGAATTTTTTCAAATCTTTTTCCACACTTATTACATTGAAATTCGTATATCGGCATTTACTAACCTTTATAAGTCAAAAAAAAGTATAATTTCATTTTAATCAAGAATACTCATTTTAATATGAAAGCCTCTTCATATCACTATAAAACCCTTAAGGATGCTCCTAGCGATACAGAATTAGTCAGTCATAAATTGATGATCAGAGCTGGCATGATTAAGCCTCTTGCCTCTGGAATTTATAGCTGGTTGCCCCTTGGACTCAAGATCTTAAGAAAAATTGAAAACATTATAAGAGAAGAAATGAACAAAGGTGGATGTTTAGAAATTTATATGCCTATGGTTCAACCTAAAAGTTTATGGGATGAAACTGGACGATCAGATGAATATGGACCTGAGTTATTAGGTTTTAAAGATAGAGGAGATAGAGACTTTTATTTGGGACCAACTCATGAAGAAGTTGTAACTGATTTAGCAAGAAAAGAAATTAATAGTCCTAAAGATCTACCTTTAACACTTTATCAAATACAACCAAAGTTTAGAGATGAAATCAGGCCTAGATTTGGTGTAATGAGAGCAAGGGAATTTCTTATGAAAGATGCATACTCTTTTGATCTAGACGAACAATCAATGCGAGATACCTATTCTAAAATTAAAGAAATTTATATCAAAATTTTTGAGAAATTGAATCTTGATTATAGAGTTGTCAATGCAGACTCAGGCTCTATTGGAGGAAGCTCATCAGAAGAGTTTCATGTCTTGGCTGACTCTGGAGAGGATCTCTTAGCATTTAGTGACAAGAGTGACTTCGCCTGTAATGTAGAACTAATTGATCAAGATGATGTAGAAAAAATACCTGGAATGGATAGTCCTGATGGAAAGGGGAAATTAGCTGTAAAAAGAGGTATTGAAGTAGGACATATATTTCAATTAGGAAGTAAATATAGCAAGTCTATGAATCTTAAAGTACAAGATAAAGATGAAATAAAGTATTTAGAAATGGGCTGTTACGGAATTGGAGTATCAAGAATTATTGCGGCTTCAATTGAGCAAAATCATGATGATAAAGGAATTATTTTTAATAAAGCTCTTTCACCTTTTGACTTGATTATTGTATTAATCAACCAAAAAAATGATGAAAGAATCAACCTAAAAGCAAATCATCTTTATGAAAAGTTAAATGATTCAGGCAATGATGTTCTGCTTGATGATAGGGACTGTTCTCCAGGAGTAAAATTCTCAGATGCAGAGTTGATCGGTGTACCCTTTCAAGTAATTGTAAGCAAAAATAGTATTGAGTCTAATAATTACGAACTTGTTTCTAGAAAAGACTTGTCAAAAAAATTACTTACTCAAGAAGAGTTATTCGCCCTCTTCAGTTAGATTTTCCGCATCAGGTAATTCTTCTTCTTTTGGTAGTTCTTTTTCTTTAATTGCAGCATATATTTTATTTTCTATTTCCTGCATTATTTTTTGATTTTGTTTTAAGAACTCTCCGGCATTAGTTTTGCCCTGTCCTATTTTTTCACCTTCATACGAGTACCAAGCTCCTGCTTTTTCAACTATCTTGTGTTCAGCTCCAATGTCCAATAATTCTCCTGCTTTGTTAATACCTTTGCCATAAAGAATTTGGAACTCTGCTTGCCTAAATGGTGGCGCAACTTTATTTTTAACAACTTTTACTCTTGTTTCATTTCCAGCAACTTCATCACCATCCTTTACTGTGCCAATTCTTCTTATATCTAGTCTTACAGAAGAATAGAACTTCAGAGCGTTTCCACCAGAGGTTGTTTCTGGATTCCCAAACATTACTCCAATTTTCATTCTTATTTGATTGATAAAAATTACAGTGGTGTTTGATCTTTTGATGTTTCCGGTTATTTTTCTTAATGCTTGAGACATTAATCTTGCCTGTAGCCCAACATGATGATCACCCATTTCTCCTTCTATTTCGGCTCGTGGAGTCAAAGCAGCAACTGAATCTATAACTAAAACATCTACTCCCCCAGACTTGACCATGATGTCAGCAACTTCTAAAGCCTGTTCTCCGTTATCTGGTTGAGAAAGTAAAAGATCATCTACTTTTACTCCTAGTTTTTCGGCATAAATTGGATCTAAAGCATGCTCTGCATCAATAAATGCTGCTGTTCCACCTTGTTTTTGGCACTCAGCTATAACTTGAAGAGTTAAGGTAGTTTTTCCAGATGACTCGGGACCAAATATCTCTACTACTCTTCCTCTTGGTAAACCCATTACGCCAAGCGCCAAATCTAAACCTAGCGATCCTGTAGATATACTAGGAACATCTTCTACTTTCTTGTCGCCCATCCTCATGATGGTTCCAGTACCAAATTGGCTCTCAATTTGGGTAATAGCAGATGCTAAATTCTTATTCTTATCGGTTGATAAGTCCTCGTTTTTTGTGTTTTTAGTGTTTTTTGTAGCCATAATATTAATTACTGTATGTTTATACAGTATTTAACAATATCTAAATTAATTTTGCAATGTTTTTAAAAAATTATTTATTTCAGTGAAAGCGTAAAGAATGCTCTGATTTCTTACGTCGTCTCTTTCACCTTCAAAATGCATCGTGCTAGTAATAATTTTTTTTGAACTTCCTAGAGCAAAACAAACTGTTCCGACAGGTCTCTCCTTAGAGCCTCCTCCAGGACCAGCTACTCCACTAATAGCTATTCCATATTCTGCTTTGCCAAGTTGCATGGCCCCAATAACCATTTCCCTAACTACTGATTCTGAGACAGCGCCTTCTTTTAAAAGAGTTTCTTTGTTTACACCTAATATTTTGACTTTAGCGCTATTTGAATAGGTTATTAAACCCGTACCAAACCACTTTGAACTTCCTGGAATTCCAGTAATTTCTTTTCCAAGCCATCCGCCAGTACATGATTCAGCCGTACTTATAGTTTGATTTCTTTCTGACAAAAAATTCCCTAGATATTCCAATAAAGAATATAAATCGGTCGTTGTTTCAGTCATATATAAATTATAATTCATCTATGACCTTTATTGTTGGCTCTGCTTGTATCAATTGTAAGCACACGGATTGCGTAGAAGTATGTCCTGTAGATTGTTTTTACGAAGGTGAAAATACCCTAGTAATAGATCCTGAAGAATGCATTGATTGTGGTTTATGCGAACCCGAGTGCCCAGTTAATGCAATTTATGCTGAAGACGAAGTGCCTGCTGATGAAATAGATTTCATTGAAATCAACGAAAAATACTCCAAGATTTGGCCAAATATTACAGAAGCAAAAGCACCTTTACCTGATCATGAAAAATGGAAAGACATTCCCAATAAAATAGATGCTTTAATTCTAGAGTAGTAATTCAAGGAGAGAATCATGGATATATCATTAGACTGGTTGAATCAACATAAACCAGGTAATACGGCAAAATTCTTTAATCTTGAGTTTTTAGAAAAAATTGATGATACCTTTAAAATTAAAGTAACTTTTCCACCTGAGTCCACAAATCCTATGAATATGGTGCAAGGCGGTATGATCGCTGCTGCTATGGATGATGCTACTGCTATGGTGATCATTTCTGCATACGAATTTAAAAAGGGCCCTCTTTCGACAGATCTTCATGTCTTGTTTCATAGACCGGTTGCAGTTGGTGAGGCAGTGATTGAAGTTAAAATTATTAAACTTGGTCAAAAACTTGCTACTGTTGAAGGTAAGTTATTTAATGCCGATAATAAGTTAGCGGCTACTTTACTCCACACTATTCAACCATCTGACATGTCTGATGAAGAAAAACCAAAAATTGAATAATGTGATTTATTAATCCTGTATTTTTCCACTCAACATCGGCACAAACAAAACAGAATCATGGATGGTTTCCTTATAATTATCTTTAGCCAATTTTTCTAAGAAAACTAAACTTTGTTTATTTTGATCCCCACAGGGACAGATTAATTTACCACCAATATTTAATTGTGTTTTTAAAGTTGCTGGTATTTCCGGGATTGCTGCCGTGCAAATAATGGCATCAAACTTTTTAGGTACGGGCCAACCTAGAGTGCCATCTGACCATCTGATTAAAAAATTTTTTATTCCTGCCCTCTTTAGATTTTCTTCTGCTCTTTCAGCTAATGGCTTTATTCTTTCTAACGAAAACACTTTACGGCAAAATCTCGAAATGACCGCTGCCTGATAACCGCATCCTGTTCCTATTTCCAAGACTGTACCTAAAGGTTTTTTTTCCAAAATATTACCTTTGATTAATATCTCCGTCATTTTTGCTACTACATAAGGTTGAGAGATAGTTTGTCGATAACCAATGGGCAATGACATATCTTCATAAGCTCGACTAGAAAAAGCGCCGTCAATAAATAAATGTCTAGGTGTCTTGAGAATTGCTTCTAAAACTCTTACATCTGCAATTCCTTTAGAGGCTAAAGTTTCCGCAAGTGCAGTTCTTGCTCGGTCATAAGTGAGTTCTGTTTTGTAATTAGTTTTAAAATTTTCCAAGCCAAGTATCCACAGCTTTTAGATTTGCTTCATCGAAAGTTGAAATCTTTATTGGTGAAATTGAAATATTCCCAGATTCTAAAGAGCTAACATCGTTCTCTATTTTATCATCACTTGAAGCTTCTTCATCAATAAAAGTTTTGGTAACTTTCATTTGCGGTTGTTTAAATAAATTATGATCAGGGACATTCACATTTAAAATAGATTTTTCTGATAAGTTCAAATCAGTAATATTTTCTAAAATCTTTAATACCGTTTTTGCCGCAAACGAATAATCTGAAATTTCAAAAGAAGAAACTGAAATTGCAATCGATGGATACTTCAAGTCTCGGCCTTGAATTGCAGCTCCAACTGTACCAGAGTAAAGCATCAAATGACCTATATTTGGTCCTGGATTTATCCCCGAAACAACTAAATCAGGAACAAAAGGACAAAATTCTTCTAGGGCCAGACGTACGCAATCTACTGGAGTTCCGTCAATTTTATAGACATTTTCTTCTATTTTTTGTTCTGTAATGGGAGTTAAAAAAGTTAATGCGCTGCTAAAACCACTTTTGTTGGTATTCGGAGCCATCATGAAAACTTCATGATGTTTAGATAATTCCTGAAATAAAGTATTAATTCCTGGATGATCATAACCGTCATCATTGGTTAATAAAATCTTCATTTTATTTTTTCCAATAATACAGTTGCATATGCTGAGATGCCCTCATTTCTTCCTTCCGGACCCATGCCATCGGTAGTAGTAGCTTTGCAAGATATATTGTCCGAATCAATGCCAATAACCTCAGCTAATTTATGCTCCATATTAACTTTATGTGGTTCTAATCTAGGAATATTGCCAACAAAAGTAGAATCAATATTAATAACTGCCATATTGAGATCAGCAATCTTCGTCATGATATTTTTTAAAATCACCAAGCTAGAAAGGTTTTTTGTGGAATCATCATCAGGAACAAAAGAACCTAGATCTCCCAAGTGAGCAGCGCCCAACAAAGCATCGCAAATTGCATGCGTTACTACATCGCCATCTGAATGAGCAATGATTTGATAGCCACAAGAAATTTCAACTCCGCCTAGCGTCATTGAGTCTCCTTTTTCAATTTGATGAGAATCGAACCCAAAACCGATTCGAAGATTACTCACAGACGTCCCATCAATTTTAAAAATAATTCGGCAATAGCAATGTCTTCTTTCTTAGTAACTTTTAGATTCATTCGACTGGAATTAATGGGTTTAATAGAACTCTTATAAAAACTATATACTGCACTCACCTCATCGTAGTATGTTTTTTCATTATCTACTGCTTCACCTAATGCCTTGAATACATCTTCTAGAATAAAAACTTGTGGAGTGGCCGACAGCCAAATATTGTTTCGATCAAGAATTTTAGAAATTTTTTCCTTACTGCTTTGATTAATGCTTTCATTTGGCTGGTATGCTAAAAAAGCACCCTGTCCGTCTTCTTTAATTTCTTCGTCTGCATACTCCATTAAAGTTTTTAAATCTTCTATTTGCAAACAAGGTCTAGCAGCGTCATGAATTGCAACCAAACTAGATTTATCCTCTTGATCAATTAGTAGCTCCAAGCCAGCCAAAACCGAGTACATTCTGGTTGAACCTCCAAAACAAGAAGTTATTTTTTCATGATCTGAAATACCCAAAGAAGGCCAAAGGTCGTCTTCTTCATTAGTAACTACACATATTTTTTTGCAATTTTCATCCTTTATAAAAGGGTCAATTGCATGCTCAAGAATTGTTTTCTCCCCTATTTTCAGAAACTGTTTAGCCGTACTAAGCTGAGCTCTAGCTCCAACTCCTGCTGCAGGTATTAATGCCAAATAATCATCAATCATTTTCGATTTCTATTATGATTTCCCCTTCTTTTATAAGCCCCAACTCTTGTCTCGCATAAGCCTCCAAGGCATCTTCATCATGAGTGAGACTATCTAATTCACTTTCTAAGTTTTTATTTTTTTCAATCTGTAAATTATTTTCTATTAAAATAATATCTTTTTTAGATTCTAATTTCTTTATCTCATTAAAACTATACATTCCGAAAAAGATTTCATAAATATAATAAATAAAAACTATGATTAATAAGATTATTATTCCAAAAGGTAAGTTTTTGAATAAGTTTCGAATCATTAATTCAATTCGTTTCTTCCTAAAAATTCGAAGTTTTCCCAAGCATCAATCATTAACAGTCTATTATATTTAGAAGTTCTGTCTGATCTAGAAGGAGCTCCTGTTTTTATTTGTCCTGCTCCAGAACCAACTGCTAAGTCTGCTATAAAACTATCTTCGGTTTCTCCCGACCTATGGGAAATTACAGTTGTATAGTTGTTCTTTTTAGCCAAATTTATTGTTTCTAAAGTCTCGGTTAAAGTTCCAATTTGATTTATTTTAATGAGAATTGAATTCGCTATATTCTGTTGAATCCCTTCTTGAAATATATCTTTGTTGGTAACAAATAAATCATCTCCTACCAGTTGAGTTTCCTTTCCCATTTCTTTTGTTAGATGACTCCATCCTAACCAGTCGTTTTCATCTAATGCGTCTTCTATTGAAGTAATTGGGTGTGACTTGCTAAGCTGTTTGAGATAATTAATCAGCTCTTCACTAGATAATTTCTTATTATCTGAAAATATATAACTTCCATCATCGAAAATTTCTGTTGATGCGCAATCCAAGGCAAAAGTAACTTCATCCTCAACTTTATAACCTGAACTTAAGATAGCTTCAGATATCAGACTCAAAGCTTCTTCTGATGAGCTAATTTCAGGGGCAAAGCCGCCTTCGTCACCAACAGCAGTGGAAAATTTCTTTTTGTTTAAAGTTTTTTTCAAAGAGTTAAAGACTTCTACTCCACAAGTTAACCCTTTTTTGAATGATGAAAACCCTACTGGTTGAATCATAAACTCTTGAAAATCTAAACCGTTGTTGGCATGTGCACCTCCGTTTAAGATGTTCATCATTGGTAAAGGCATTTTCATTTGAACATTGGTCCCAAAAAAATTTTTGAATAATGAATTTATATACAAATATAATTTTTTCTTTTCTGCTGCTGCAGCAGCTTTGCAAACAGCTAAAGAGAGCGCCAAAGTAATATTAGCCCCAACCTTGGCTTTATTTGTTGTGCCGTCTAACTCGATAATTTTTGAATCGATTTCTATTTGATTTTCAACATCCATGCCAATGAATTCTGGAAAAAATGATTTTTCAGCATCTTTTATAACACCTTGAACGCCCTTGCCATCAAAGCTATCTCCTTCATCTCTTTTTTCAACCGCTTCTTTTGATCCTGTGGATGCGCCTGACGGAACCAAACCAAATTCTTCCATATCATTTTCTAAGATAACTCTGGCTGCAACTGTAGGAGTTCCTCTGGAATCTAAAATTTCATAGGCATCAACTTTTTTTATTTTCATTTTATTAGAAGCTTTTAATAAGATTATCAACTTCAGAAACTTTTCTTAAAAAACTCTCAAACTCGTCTAATTTTGTTGCAGACGGACCGTCGCATAATGCTTTTTCAGGATTTGGATGAACTTCAATAAAGATTCCTGCCAAACCTATAGCAACTCCAGAAAGAGCTAAATCAAGAGCCTGTTTACTTCTTCCACCCGCTGAATCTCCTTGAGCTCCGGGTAGTTGAAGGGAATGAGTAACATCAAATATAATTGGACTATTAAGTTCTTTCATTTTTGACATTCCCAACATATCCACCACCAAATTATTGTAACCAAACGAAGATCCTCTTTCGCAAATCATTACTTTTTCATTGTCAAAGTTTTTACATTTTAAAATTATGTTTTCAATTTGTTCTGGAGATAAAAACTGACCCTTTTTAATATTAAGAGGTTTATTAGTTTCACAAGCAGCTTTAATTAAATCGGTTTGCCTACACAAAAAAGCAGGAATCTGAATTACATCGACTACTTCTGCTACTTCTTCAACTTGATTGATCTCATGAATATCGGTGATTAAATCAAAACCTTCGGATTTCAAGTTTTTTAAAATTTCTAAGCCTTTTTTTAATCCTGGACCTCTGTATGAGTCAACCGATGATCTATTAGCTTTGTCAAATGAAGCTTTAAAGATTAGCGGGTTACCAAATTCGGTGGTTACTTTTTTTAAAGTATTTGCTACTTCCATTGCTTGTTCTTCAGTTTCCAATACATTTAAGCCGGCAATTACAGCTAACTTAGAAGAATTTGATACTTCAAAATTTGATAACTCTATTTTGTTCATTTTTTTAGTTTAATGTTTTTTTGCAGCTTTCACGAATCCTTTAAATAAGGGATGTCCTTCTCTTGGATCAGAGGTAAATTCTGGATGAAACTGACATCCAATAAACCATTTGTGTTCTTTAAGCTCAATTGCTTCTACCAAAGAATTGTTTTCAGATTTTCCAATAATTTTCATGCCACCTTTTTCATACAGAGGAAGGTAATTATTATTAAATTCATATCGATGCCTATGTCTTTCAGAAATTTTTGCTTTTTTATAAAGCTTAGCCATTTTGCTGCCCTTTTTTAAATTACAAACCTGGCTACCTAATCTCATTGTTCCGCCCTTTTCTGACTTTTCCGATCTCATGTGAACAAGACCATCTTCATCCATCCACTCAGTGATTAAAGCTATGACTGGATTAGGAGTCTTTTTATCAAACTCTGTACTATCGGCTTTGATTTTTAAAACGTTTCTTGCAAATTCAATAACTGCAATTTGCATGCCAAGACAAATACCAAAATAAGGTATTTGTTTTGTTCTGGCGTGCTTAGCCATATTTATCATCCCTTCGATTCCTCTATTTCCAAATCCGCCAGGAATTAAAATACCGTCTGCTTTAAAATTTTTGATACCATCTTTAAATTGTTCAGAATCATAATACTGGATTTCTACTTCTGTTTTATTATGTATGCCTGCGTGAACCAAAGCCTCATTGACTGATTTATATGCATCAGCTAATTCTGTATATTTTCCGACCATTGCAATAGTGGTTTTTCCTTTTCTTTCTTTTTCTAAAGATGAAACTTTTTTCCACTGACTCAATTTTGCTTTGCCACATTTTAATTTCAATTTATTAGTTATTTGTTTATCCAGTCCCTGAGAATGCATCATCACTGGGATAGAATGAATCGAATCAACATCGGGCAAAGTAAAAACACATTCAGTTTCGACATTTGTAAATAAAGCTATTTTTGTACAATCAGCTTTTGACAATTTTTGTTCTGATCTGCAAATTAATAAATCTGCTTGAAGTCCATGAGACAACAAACTTTTTACAGAGTGTTGGGTTGGTTTTGTTTTGGTTTCTCCAGAAGAGCTAAGATAAGGAACTAGCGTCAAATGTGCTAATAAAGCTCTGGTCGCACCTAATTCAAGCTTCATTTGTCTAATTGCTTCTAAGAAAGGTTGAGATTCAATATCTCCTACCGTGCCGCCAATTTCAACTATTGCAACATCATTACCTTTTGCTCCATTCTCAATTCTTTTTTTAATTTCATCAGTAATGTGAGGTATTACTTGGACTGTCGTTCCTAAGAACTCTCCCTTTCTTTCTCTTCTTAAAACGTCTTCGTAAACCTGTCCTGCAGTAAAATTATTTTTGTAAGACATTTTTGAGTCCAAAAATCTTTCATAGTGGCCTAAATCTAAATCAGTTTCTGAACCATCTTCTGTAACAAAAACTTCGCCATGTTGGAAAGGCGACATAGTTCCTGGATCTAAGTTTATATAAGGGTCAAGTTTTAAAATTGTGACTTTGAGCCCTCTGCTTTCAAGAATTGCACCTAAAGATGCTGAGAGAATCCCCTTGCCAAGAGAAGAAACAACTCCTCCTGATACGAAAATATACTTTGGCTTACTTGCCATCTAAAAACCTTGTCAAGATGGAATATCATCTTAACAAGAAGATAGCTAAGCTACAATGAATTTAAGCTGTTTCTGAAAAATCTAAAGGCTGTTCTAAAGAAACCCAGTCGATATCTCCATCAGTTGGCCAATTTTCGTACTCCAAAACACCCAACTCATCGTAGAGAGGTCTAACCTTTTCTGTTAGAAGGCCTATTCTTGATAAATTTGGCACAACTCTTGTGAATAATAAGTGTTGAAAATTATTAGCGACATCAGCTTTTTGAGCAAAAGCCTGAGCATCTTCTTTGTCCCAACCAAAATTCTCATAAACGTCCGCTGACATTAATCTTCCTCTCATAACTAAACATGCTTCATAAGCAAACATTGCCCTCTCTTCAAGTTCTTCTTTAGATAAGGTCTTAATAAATTCTTCTAAATAATTAACTCCGAAAGTTACATGTCGAGCTTCATCTCTAATTATTAAGTAAAGCATATCTTTAAACACAGGATCGTTCGTGCCTTGTCTTGCAACGTTGAAAGCTGCTAAAGCTAAGCCTTCTATGATTATTTGCATACCTATAAATTTTAAATCCCATCTAGGGTCGGTAAGAATTTTATCCAAAAGGGATTTTAATCCATTACCAATTGGGTACATCATTCTCTGTCTTGTTTGTATATATTTATTAAAAGCCTCTACATGTCTTGCCTCGTCAAAAGTTTGAGAAGCAGCATATAACTTAGCATTAAACGTTGGGGCACAAGAAACAAGTTGAGATGCGACCAATAAAGCGCCTTGCTCTCCGTGTAAAAATTGACTCAAAGACCAAGAACCTCTGTGCTGAAGGAATTTAAACTTATCTTCATTTGACAGATCTTGATAAGGTTTATAATCATCCCAAAATATTAGCGGAGGAGTATCTCCTCTATCCGGCATTGGTTGAGACCAATCTATATCAGTACCAGCATTCCAGTTTAGCTCTTTACCTAGCTCATATAGTCTCTTAATTCTATTATCTTGAATTGTATAGTCCCAGTTGTAAGCTCCTGTCAAAGGTGTTTGAAATATCTCTGCTACATCTTCAACTTGTTGTTCGGAGAGTCCTAACTCATTCTCTACTGGAAATTCTCTAATTTTTCTTGGCGTTTCTTTAACTTTTGTAATTTTCATATTTAAATTTTATCTTCCAATTTGAATTAAATACACAAATTTTTAACTTTTTTATAAATATATTCGTTTTACTCTTGCAGATAAAGAAGTCATTATTGTGTAGGGAATGTTTTTAGTTGCTTGAGCAATTTTTTCTATTGGCAGTTCCTCTCCCCATAAAATAACGTCAGATTCATAATTTACATCTTTGATCTTTGAAATATCTATCGCAGTTAAATCCATTGACACCTTGCCAATAACCTTGGCTCTCTTTCCATTTATAACAACATAACCATTATTACCCATCAATAAAGGATATCCGTCTGCATATCCAACAGGAAGTATGCCAATAGTAGAATCTTTGTTTGCAGTCCATTTTCCATCGTAACCAACTTTATCGCCTTTCAAGACTTTTTTAATTGAGATTAGCTTTGTTTTAAAAGTCAAAACATTTTCAAGATCAATTTTATTTCCTATCTCTTTTTGATCAATCCCGTATATAGAAACCCCCGGTCTGACTACGTCTTTATGAGAACTTCTGTAATTTAAAAGACCGCCTGAATTACATAAACTTAAAAGCGGCTTAAAGCCCATCTTGTTCAATTTTTTTTCAATCTTATTAAAGCTATCAATTTGTTTTTTAGAATTAATCTTCGAAGATTTAGTTCCAGCTGCAGATGAAAAATGGCTCATTAAAACAATCTTTTTTGTTTTTGCTTGAAGTTGCTTGTAAGCATCAATAATTTCTTCTTCCTTGAAACCTAATCTATTCATTCCCGTATCAACCTTGATCCAAACTTTAATTTCTTTAGGAAAACGATCAATTGGTTCAATAAACTCGATTTGTCTCTTTGAATGAATAACTAAATCTATTTTATTTTTAATTAACAAATCAAATTCCTTTTTGTCATAAGGTCCTTCCATGCAGAGAATGCTTTTATTGGTAATTCTTCTTATCTCCAATGCTTCTTCAGTAGTGGCAACAGATAATCCATTCACCAAGTTTTCTATTTCTTTGACAACTTCTTTATAGCCATGTCCATAAGCGTTAGCTTTAACAACAGGATATATAAGAGAACCTTTAGATAAAGATTTAATTTTTTTTAAATTTTTTCTTATTGCAGACAGATTGATTTCTGCAACTGTAGGCCTAGTCACAATTACTCGTCCCAATCATCGTCAGGCCTTGTAAGAGCTGGATCATCAAGAGCTAAATCTTCAAATTTTGCACATCGTGCAGCAAAATGAAGTTTTCTCTTTCCGGTTTCACCATTTCTATGTTTTGCAACAATTATTTCGGCAAGCCCTGCAGTTTCGGGTGTTTTTTCGTAAACTTCTGGTCTGAATGGAAAAAGAATCAGATCAGCGTCTTGTTCTAAAGCTCCTGAATCTCTCAAATCGGCCATTACCGGTCTTTTCGTTGTTCTT
This sequence comes from uncultured SAR86 cluster bacterium, assembly GCA_902614235.1. Lineage (GTDB taxonomy): Bacteria > Pseudomonadota > Gammaproteobacteria > Magnimaribacterales > AG-339-G14 > CASICS01. Next base: position 260,160 of record CACMKG010000001.1, on the reverse strand, counting down.
GATTCAGATGCTCTATTCAGTTGCGAAAGCGCTACAACTGGGACATCTATTTCCTTTGCGATAGCTTTAACTGATCGAGAAATATCACCCATTTCTGTTACTCTATTATCGTTTCCAGTATCGGAACTCATCAACTGTAAATAATCGATTGCAATAAGGGCAAGCTCGGGGTGTTCTCTTTTTAACCTCCTTGCTCTGGATAAAATTTCTGAGGGAGTCAAACCTGAAGTATCATCAATAAATAATTTACTTTTATTCAAAATTGATGCTGCTTCTTCAATTTTACGATGATCGTCTTGTTCCAAATCTTTGACTTGTTGTAATTTTTTTAAATCTACTTTAGAAATGATTGAAAGAAGTCTGTACATAATTGATCGGTTAGACATTTCCATACTAAAGAATAAAACTGGCAACCCATTTTGGATAAAGTTTGCTGCCATGCTGAGGGCAAAAGCTGTTTTTCCCATACTAGGTCTTCCGGCAACAAGAATTAAATCTCCTTCCTGAAGACCTAAAGTGATATTGTCTAAGTCTCTAAATCCAGTACTAAATCCCACTAAAGGAGAATCTGATTTGGAAGTTTTTTCCATATTATCCCAAACAGGCTGTATCAAATCTGCAGCTAATTTAGGTCCATGTTTTCTATCTAGAGAATCTCTTAATTTAACTAATTTATTTTCAGCAGAGCTAAAAGCTGTTTCACTTTCCAGTGAATCTGTTTCACTTGCTAGTTTACTTATGTCAGTAGCAGTCGATATTAGTTTTCTTAAACTCGAGGTCTGCTTGATTATTTCAGCATAATTGGAAAAGTTCGCCACTCCTGGAGTTTCAACTGCTAATTTTTTTATATATTCTTTTTCGTCAAATCCTCTTACCGAAGAAACATCAGGATCCGATGTCAAAGATTCAATCAAAGTCACAGTATCTAATTTAATGCCAAGATTATGGAGCTTTTTAATAGCTTTGAATATAAGTCTGTGTTCGGTTAGTGCAAAATCATCTTCTTCTATTAAGACCGCAACAGAATCCCATAATTCTGGATCCAAAAGCACTCCACCTAAGACTGCTTTTTCAGCTTCAATTGATGTTGGTTGCTCAAATTCATTTCTCATAAGACAGCAAAGTATTCTCCCACTAGAAAGAGTTTAAAACAATTAAGAATTTAATTTATTCGGCCTTGATAGACAAATTTATCGAAGCTATGACTTCTGCATGAAGTTCAATATCTATTTTTGATTCGCCAATTTCCTTTAATGCACCATCAGGTAATCTTATAGATTGTCTTTCCACTTCAAATCCTTCTACTTCAAGTCCTTCTGAAATTTCTTTGGTTCCAACAGAGCCATACATTACTCCTTCTTCCGATACGGCAACTTTCACTTCCAAACTAAATTCATTTAATTTTTCATAAATTTCTTTCGCAGCTGAAATTTTTTGTTCTTCTACTTCCATTAATTTGGCTTTTTCAGCTTCATAAATCTTGAGATTTTGGTCATTTGCTGGAATTGCTTTTCCTTGAGGAAGTAAAAAATTTCTGCCGTAACCTGACTTAACATCCACAAGATCTCCCGGGGAGCCAAGGCCTGTAATAGATTCTTTCAGTATAATCTTCATATTTTAATAATCGTGACTATCAGTGTATGGAAGAAGAGCTAAAAGCCTCGCTCTTTTTATAGCAGTTGTAAGTTGTCTCTGATATTTTGCACTTGTTCCTGTCATTCTTGCAGGAGAGATTTTTCCAGACTCATTAATAAATTTAGATAGTAAATCAACGTCTTTGTAATCTATTTCTTCAACGTTGGCTGCAGTAAATTGACAAACTCTTTTCTTATTGAGCAAATTATCAGTATTTTGATTTCTGGATTTTTTCTTATCAAATTTCCTTTTCATTTATCTTTCCTCTTTCGAGTCAGAAAGTTCTGTATTCTCATTTTTTTCTTCTGACTTAGTTTCAGCTTTTTCTTCTGTCTTAATCTCTTCACTTAAAGTTTTTTCAGTATTAACTTGATTGTTTTTTGTTTGGGACATTAATGCTGATGTTTCTGTTTCGGCTCTTCTTTTTTTAACTATGGATGATCTCAAGATCGTTTCATCAAATTTAAATAATGATTCAATTTCATTTAAATGATTTGGCGGACAATCAAAATTTAATAAAAAATAATGGCCCTTCGAACAATCGTCTATTTGATATGCTAAATCCCTTAATCCAATATCTTCAGCTCTATGTAAAATTCCGTTAATAGAGGTAATTTGTTCTTTACATTTATCAAAGAGTTTAGAATCTTTCGACAATTGAGGGTTAACAATAAATACTAATTCGTAATGATTCATATTCAATCCTTTTGGTAAATGCCTCTATGACTAATTCTGTAGAAGCAAGGAAATTTTGCGAAGTGTATTTTAAAATAACTGCTTAAGCAATAGCTTTTTTTATGATTTTTTCTAATATCAAAATTAGAGACTCGTTATCTAAATTTGCCGATTTAGGAACTAGACTTTTTTCAGTCATACCAGGAACGGTATTAAGTTCTAAAAAATAAAAATCACTACCATCGTCAATCAAATCAATTCTCCCCCAACCCGAACAACCGATAGCCTCAAAACATTTAATAGCTTCTTTTTTTAAAAAAATCTCTCTTTTTTCTTCTAGGGCTGCTTTTTTATAAATTGTATCTTTTTGATTATATTTGGCATCGAAATCATAGTAATCAGAATTAGGAATAATTTCCAAAGGACTGTAAGCCTGATTACCTATAATTGAAACCGTCAACTCATTTCCTTCAACATATTCTTCGATTAAAATTTCTTCATCAAATTTTTTCGCATCTTCTATTGCGTTTTTTAAACTTGCTAGTTTATTTTCAATTATTGAGATTCCATAACTTGAGCCCTCGCTAGCAGGCTTGACTACAACTTTTTTTGATAGGTTTAGAATTTCTTCAAAGTTATTGTTAAATTCGACAAAATTTGGAGAGCAAATATTTAATCTCTGCCATATTCTCTTTGTAGAAATTTTGTTCATTCCTAATTTTGAGGAAAGCGCGTTACTTCCTGTATAAGGTATATTAATTTTATCTAAAAAGTTTTGGAGAAATCCGTCTTCTCCACCTCTTCCGTGAACTAAAATAAAGGCTAAATCAATGCCTTCGTATGTTTTTTCTTTGGTTGCAATTTCTTCAGAAACCAAATCAATAAGTTTCGCTTTATAGCCGTTTTCTAATAAACAATTGAATACTGTATCTCCACTTTTAATGGAAATTTCTCTTTCTGCAGACCAACCCCCATATAAAATACCTATATCAAGAGATTTAAAATCTTTCATTGATATTCCGATATAAGTTTTGCTAGTGCAGAAGTATTTCCTGCTCCTTGTGTAAGGATTAAAGAATGATCACTGACAAGCTTTTTAAGTTTCTCTAAGGCATCCTCTACTCCTTCAGCTTTGATTATATTATTTCTCTTATTTGCTGCCTTATATAAATCTTTACTTTCGTAACCTTTTAAAACCTTTTCGCTTGCCGGATAGACGTCCAATAAAATCAAATCATCAATTTTGGATAGAATTTCCACGAATTCTTCAAATAAAGCTTTTGTCCTTGAATATCTATGGGGTTGGAAAATAACTATTTTTTTATTATTTTTCCAAATTTTATCTACCGTCTCTAAAGTAACACTTATTTCTTTAGGATGATGTCCATAATCATCAACAAGAGTTATTCCCTTATTAAAAATATTATTTGAAATTACTTCAAAACGCCTCTCAACTGTCTTGCAAGACAATAAAGCTTCTGAAATATCTTTTATTTTTATTCCCTCTTCTATACTCATAATAATAGAGGCTACAACATTCAACACATTGTGTTCCCCATGCAAAGGAACAAAAAATTTGAAATTTGAATTATCCAAATTATTTTTTAAACTAAATTTGCATCCTTCAATAGACTGCATGAGATCTGTGATTTGAAAATCATTCGTCTTTTTAAATCCGTAACTTATAAAATTCCTCGGAACCTTTTGAATTAACTTTTCTAATTCTATGTTATCTCCATAACAAACAATTTTTCCCTGGAATGGAACATTCATAGCAAATTCTTTGAATGCTTCTTTTAACTTTTTGAAATCTCCATCATAAGTTTCCAAATGATCATTATCAATGCTTGTAATAATTAGATTGTTTGGTCTTAATAATAAAAAGGAACCGTCACTTTCGTCAGCTTCAGCTAAAATATGAGGTCCTTTTCCAAGTGCAGCATTGGACTCAAAGGATTTTATTTTTCCACCGATAATATATGTTGGATCGAGATTACATTTAGTAAATATATGAGCAAGAATACATGTAGTTGTGGTTTTTCCATGACTACCTGCAATGGCTATACTCTTTTTTAAAGTCATTAAATTAGCTAACATTTCAGCTCTTCTAATTATCGAAATTCCCATTTTTTTACCATGGATGATTTCGGGATTATCTTCAGAAATTGCTGATGAATAAACTATGAGATCAATTTTATTTAAATTTTCAGAATCATGATTGTCAAAAACTTTTATCCCTAGATTTTGTAATCTTGAAGTTACCGATGATGAGGCATTATCAGATCCTGAAACTTTATAACCAGAATTTAATAGAATTTCTGCTATTCCACTCATGCCGGCTCCACCAATTCCAATTAAGTAAATATTTTTTATTTTTTTCATCAAAGTCTCATTATTTCTTCATGAATAATTTCTTCTGGATGCTTTATTGCTGCTTTGAATGAATTTTCTTTCATGTTTTCTAATTTTTCTTTGTTTTCTGCTTTAATATCATTGAGAATTTTTATAAGACTCTTTTCCAAATTTTCATCTTCTTCTATAAGAAATCCTGCATTTAAGTCACTTAAGTATTTAGCATTAAAAAACTGATGATTATCTATTGCCCATGGCAAAGGAATGAAAATTCCCAAAGAACCTGACGCAGAAATTTCAGAAACTGTAAGTGCTCCAGCACGACAAATTATAATATCTGCCCAATCGTAGAAATGGTGAATATTTTCTATGTATTCAACTATTTCTAATTCTTTTTCGTGAATTTTATTTTCTTTATAGAAATTCTCGGTATCTTTAAAGTTATTTTTCCCACATTGATGTTTGATAGATAAATTTTCAACTTTAGATAAGGCTTTTGGTAATAAACGGTTAAGACTTTTTGAACCCTGACTGCCTCCTAAAATTAAAATCCTTAAAGTATGATCTTTTAAAAAATTTCCTTTTTTTTCATGAAATAAATTATAAATTTTTGGATTTATTGGATTGCCAGAGAGAATTATTTTAATTTCTTTCTCATTGGATATTTTTTCAAAGTAAATTTGGGTCTGCTTGAAGCCACAAAAAACTTTTTTTACTTTTTTTGTGCTAACTAAAAGCCTTGATACCGAACCTGGAATGGTATTTTGTTCTTGAAGGTAAACAGGCCCTTTAAAATAAAAAAAAGCTGCTAAAGAAACATAACCTCCGAAAGCTAATAAAGGAGTTTCGTTTTTAGAAAAAAGTTTTATTGATCTAATTTTTATAAACAAATAAAGCCCAGTTAACATGAAGGCAAAAAGCGCTTTAATTTTTGAAACAGATGATTTTCCTCTAAATCCTGACAATGGAATTTTTATAAATTTAATATTTAAATTTTCAGCAATTTTCTTTTCTGGTCCCCTAGAGGTACCAATCCATACCACTTCAGTTTCTTCAGAAAGGAATTTTTCAGCTATTACTTTTGCTGGATATACATGTCCTCCAGTACCTCCTGAAAGAATATAAATTTTTTCTATCTTAGACATTTAAAATTTTATTTTTGTTTGTAAAAGATTCTGAGATCTCAAAATTAATCCTCAACACTAATGCAATTAATGCAAACATAAGTAAAAGATTGCTACCTCCAAAACTTATAAAAGGAAGAGTTATCCCTTTGGTGGGTAGCATACCGCTAGAGACTCCAATATTTATAAATACGTGAAGGGCTATACAAATACCAGCACCATAGGCAATGTAGGAACCAAGATAATAATTAGCATGTCTTGCTAACCTGCCTATGTAAAAACATTTAAAAATTAAAAAAGAAAATAGTGCTACTAAAAAGATACAAAAAAGTAATCCCATTTCCTCAGCTATAATCGCAAAAATAAAATCGGTTTGAGCATCGGGAAGATAATGTAATTTTTGAAGGCTTTCTCCTAAACCGACACCTAACCAATCTCCTCGCCCAAAAGCAATCAAAGAGTGGGAAAGTTGCCACCCTTCATTTTGATAAGTATCCCAGGGATTCATAAAACTTAAAATTCTTTTCATCCTCCAAGGGACAGTTAATATCATTAAAATAAAAACTGACATTCCTAAAGAAAAAATTACTAAAAGGTGTCTCAAAGGTGCTCCTGCGATAAACATGATACTTAAAGCAACTACAAAGATAACTGCTGAAGAACCAAGATCAGGTTCAAATAAAACAAGGGATATTGCCACAACAACCACTAAAATTGGTTTCCAAAAGCCTAGCCATTTTTCTTTAAACTCATCTAATCTCCTTGAGCAATAAGAAGAAATGTAAATTATCAAAGCAAATTTCATTAATTCTGAAGGTTGTATAGAAAACCCAAAAACTCTGATCCATCGATTTGCACCATTTACTTCTTGTCCAATAATCGGCGCAAAGACTAAGAAAAGCAAAAAGAAAGCAATTAATAAAATTTGAATATCAACTTTCGACCAAAAATTTGTTGGAAACCTAAAAATAAGCAGAAAAATAATCAAAGCAATTATTACTTTACTTATATGAGAAATAATCAAAGAAAAACTTCCTTCTGTTAATGGTAGAGAAACAGAAGAAACCATAACTATGCCAAATAGAGTGAGAAAGAATACTGAGAAGATTATGCCCCAATCAAAATCTTTTAAGTCATAGTTTCTATAAAGCTCTCCGAGAAATATTCTTTGCAAAAGAGATTGTTTATTAATTTTATTCATTTAAGACCGTTTCTTTAAAAATATTTCCCCTTTCTTCATAACTTGGAAAAGCATCAAAACTTGAACAAGCTGGTGACAAAAGAATCACTTCATCTGAAAGAGTTATTTTTTTTGCAATTTCAGTAGCTTCTTTTAAATCTTTAGCTTCAAATAATTTTTCTTTTGAAATATTTCTCTTAATTTGATCCTTGTCTTCACCAAATAAAATAATATTTTTGCAATTTATTGATAAAAAATTAGAAAATTCATTAAAATCCACGCCCTTACCTCTACCTCCACATAAAACACTAACCTCTCCTAATTTTTTTGCACTCTTAACTGCTTCTTTAGCAGCGCCAATATTTGTCGCTTTAGAATCATTTATAAAGATCCTTCCTTTTTTGTCTTTGTGAAAGATTTCAAATCTGTGTTCAAGTTTTGAATAGTTTTCTAGAGAATTCCTTGAATCAATTTCCAAATTTAAAGATTTTAAAATAGCATTGATAGCATTTAAATTTTGTTCTTCAATTTCCAAGTTTTGAGTACTAAAAAAAATATCCACATCAGAGATAACATGTTTATTGGCTTCATTTCCAATTTTAACTTTTGCTTTATTGAAGATAGAATTCTTTGTTTTTAAATAGTCCTCAAATGTTTTATGGTAATCCATATGATCTTCAGTAATGTTTAAGATTGTTGCGACATCGCAATGTAAATTATTACTTATTTTTAAATGGAAGCTTGAAACCTCTATGAGAGAATAATCTAAATTTTCTTCAATGCAGTCCAAAACAGGTAACCCAATATTGCCTATTGCTTTAGCTTTAAAACCATTACTTATTAAAATTTTTTCTAACATCGAACAAACCGTTGACTTTCCATTAGTTCCAGTGATTAATATTTTTTTGGAATCATGCTTCTTAGTAAAAATTTCAATATCTGTTTCTATCGGAATTTTTTTTCTAATAATGTTTTGATAAATCTTATGTTTTATGTCAAATCCTGGAGAGCAAATAACTCGCGAATAATTATTTAAGTCAATTTGATTATAGGGTTTTAAATTTTCTAGAAACTCTCGGTTATCACTAAAAATCTGAGAAAGTTCTTCTTTAGTTCTAGTATCAAAAAAATTAAAGAGAGATTTATCTTTCAGGTATCTTGCAACTGATCGTCCGGTCAAACCTGTTCCAAGGATTAAGACGGATTCCATCTAAAACACCACAAAATCTATCTCAGCCTAAAAGTTGCAAGAGCAAATAAAACCAATATCAAGGTTATGATCCAAAATCTAACTATAATTTTCGGTTCCGCCCATCCAGATAATTCAAAATGATGATGAATAGGAGACATTTTAAATACTCTTTTACCTCGTAATTTAAATGAAACTACTTGAATAATTACAGAAAGAGTTTCCATAACAAATACTCCTCCCATAATAGCTAAAATTACTTCTTGTCTTACCATTACAGCAATTGTCCCTATTGCTGCTCCCAAAGAAAGTGATCCTACATCTCCCATGAATATTTGTGCAGGATAGGTGTTGAACCATAAAAATCCAATTCCAGCTCCGATAAGCGCTCCACATACGATTAAAATTTCACCTGAGTTTGGTAAATAAGGAATATTTAAATAATCAGAAAGAATTATATTTCCTGACATATAAGCGACAACGCCTAATCCTCCAGCCACCATTACTGAGGGCATTATTGCCAAACCATCTAATCCATCAGTAAGATTTACAGCATTGCTTGTTCCGACAATGACAAACAAAGAAAGAAAGATAAACCAAATTCCTAATTCGAGAGAGAATTCTTTAAAAAAGGGAAGTATCAAGCTTGTTTCTTGTGAAGTTTCAGCGGAAAAATATAAAATTAAAACTGCAATTGTGGCAAAAGAAAATTGCCAAAAAAGCTTACTTTTGCCTGATAACCCGTCACTACTTTGATTTTTTAATTTTAAATAATCGTCCAGAAATCCGATAATTCCGAAAGATGAAATTATAAATAATAAAATCCATAAAAATTTACTTTCTAAATCTCCCCAACATAAACAAGAAAAAATGATGGCAGCTAATATCAATATGCCTCCCATGGTAGGAGTTCCTCCTTTTTCTAAATGTGATTCTGGTCCTATTGATCTTATTACTTGACCATAATTTTTATTTTTTAAATATTTTATTATTGGATTACCGAAAAAAAGACAAAAGACCAAAGCAGTTAATGTTGAGAGTATTGCTCTAAAAGTTAAATAATTAAAAACTCTAAATGGGCCATAACTTTCTGAAAGATAATCTAATAAAGGTAAAAACATTTTATAAAAATAGTTTAACTATTTCCTCCATTTTAACTGATCTAGATGCCTTAAAGAGAATTACCGAATCTTTATTAATAAACATTTCTAAATTTTTAAAAATTGATTCTGAATTTACAATTTTAAAATTATTAGCTTTAATATTTGAATCTAAATTAAGTGCTATAACTTGATCAAATATATCTAAAGCATCTTTTATAACTTTGTCTTCAAGATATTGAGATTGATCTCCAAGTTCATTCATTTTTCCCATGACGCAGATTTTATTTTTGTAAGACATTGTTCTTATTTTTTGGAAAGCAGCTCGAAAAGAATCAGGATTTGCATTATAAGTATCATCTATCAAATTAACTTTATTTTTTCCGATCAGTAATTTTTGTCTACCAGGAACGGTTGATTTTTTTTCAAGATCTTCAATGTTTTGTTTTGAAGAATGATATTTTTTTTTAATTTTTTCTGGCAAACAAGAAATTACAGCCTCAGCCATCTCAAAGTTTTGATCGAAACTCTGGGTTTCTTTAATTGTTAAAAATATTTTTTTTCTTTTTTTTATTTTTTCTTTTGCTTTTTCTAGGTATTCATTTTTAGCTCTTATCAAGCACGTTCCATTTGATGAAACAAAACTAAAAAGGTCTGTTTTTTCTTCGAAAACACCATCAATACTTTTTAATCCCTCTAAATGAGAAATACCAATATTTGTAATAACTCCTATATTAGGTTTTAAAAAAGACGCTAATTCTTTTATCTCTCCTTCGGCATTAGTACCAATTTCAAAAATAGCTAATTCATGATTATTTTTAAGACCAAGCAAAGATAAATATAAGCCTAATTTGTTATTCCAGTTTCCTGGAGACTTAAATACGAAATCTTTATTTTCATATAATCCATCAACTATTTGAAAAAGAATTTCCTTAGTTGAAGTCTTTCCATTACTACCTGTGATGGCAATAATATCTTTTCTGAATTTTGATCTTTGAAAATTAGCTAATTTCTCCAAAAATAAAAAACTATTTTCAGTTTTTATGTATGTTTTTCCAGTCAAGTATTTTTCAGAAATTACACAACTTGCGCCCTTATCAAATGCCTCATTAATAAAATCATGTCCGTCGTAATTTGACCCGACTAATGCTAAAAAAATATCCCCTTTTGATAAAACTCTAGTATCAGTTGAAATATTATTAAAAAAAGTATCGTTTCCAATTAAATTGGATCTACCGATTTTTGAGATATTGCTTAACTTATGTTCTGTTAACAATTAAATAAGGCTCCTGACTATTTCATAGTCATTACTGTGAAAAGTCTTTCTTTTGATTTCCTGATTAAACTCGTGTCCCTTTCCTGCAAGCAACAATACTGATTCTTTCCTATCTTCCCTTAGAAGTTTTAGACCATATTTAATAGCTTTTGTTCGATCAGAAATTATTTTTACTTTTTTAAAATCTTTTATTCCCTCAGATATATGCATAACAATCTGGTTCGGGTTTTCAAACCTTGGATTGTCATCTGTTAAGATAATTTTATCTGCCAGTGAATCTGCGACCGATCCCATTAAAACTCTTTTGCCCTGATCTCGATCTCCTCCACAACCGAATAAACATATCAAGTTTCCTCGATATTTATTTTTTAAAGATTGGAGAACTTTTTCCAATGCATCAGGAGTATGAGCGTAGTCAATATAGCAATATTTATTTGAAGCAACATTAATTTTTTCAAGTCTACCTGGTAGATCTTTAATTTTTTCTAGATTTAATTTTCTTAAATTAATTTTGTTTAGAGAAAGACAGAAAAGTCCTAAAGCAGCAGCAATATTAAACATTTTATAATCAGCAAAAATTTGATTCGGCATTTCTAAATTTCCCCACGGTGAATTAATTACTTTTTTACTTTTATTCTTTTCTATAAAAATATCTGATTTTTTATCTTCCATCGATATTGATACGAATTCTTTATTTTTTAGTAGTATTCTTTTACCAATTTTTGAATCTGCGTTTATAACCCCTCCTTTAAATTTATTATCTGCAAAAAAAGATTCTTTTACTTTTTCATATTCTTTCATCGATGAGTGATAATCAAGATGGTCTCTTGAAAAACTTGTTAAGCATCCATAATCAAAATTTATTCCATCAATTCTCTTTTGTTTTATTCCATGTGACGAAACTTCAAATATTGCAGCCTCTTTATTATTCATTAAAAAGTCATTTAAAATTTTATTTAAGCTAAAGATGTCTGGAGTAGTTAATTTTGAAATACAAATTCCAGGATTTTTTAAATTAATATTAGAAATTAACCCGCTACTTTTTTTAATTTGATTAAATAATTGAAACAAATAATAAGAAACAGATGATTTCCCATTAGTTCCAGTTATTCCAAAAACTGTAATTTTTTTTGAAGGATTTTCGAAAAATTTGTTACTTAAAAGTCCAAGCTTTCTTTCTAAGTTTTTAACAAAAATGATTTTCTTAGGTATATTTTGAATCGAAAGATTATTAGTCAACGCAAAACTAGCTCCATTTTTCAGAGCTTCCTGGCAATATTTTTTTTGAAGAGAAATATCTTTTGCTATAGAAATATATAAGTCCCCTTTAGATATCTCTTGAGAGTTTAAAGCTACTGAACTTAACTCATCATCAGAAACCTTTCCTGAATACTCAGGCAATAATTCTTTAAATTTCATTAGAGAGTGTTTTGTATGCTTTTTATTATTTTTGAAAATACAGGCGCTGCTACTTGGCCTCCACCTTCCCCATTTTCTTTTGCATCTCTAACTAAGATGCCCAAAACATAATCTTTATCATCTAACTCGGCCATTCCAATGAAACTTGCGTTAAAAGATTCTTCATTATATCCCTGATTTGTTAACCTTTTTGTAGTTCCAGTTTTGCCGATAATTCTTGTGTTCTTCACCAAAGCATTTCTTCCTGTTCCATTATTCACAGCTTCAGAAAGCATAATTTTTATTTCCTCTGCAATTTCTGATGAAATTATTTCATTTTCATTAACGTTATAAGATCCAGAAATTAAATTTAATCCCTGAAATTGCCCATTTGAAAACAAAGCAGTATAAGCTCCAACCAATTGAATTAATGTAACTTGAAGACCGTATCCATAACAAAGACTTACTTTTTCTCTTGCTGACAAATCTGCACTCGAAGGTAAAAAACCCTCCCTATTTGAAATAAAAATTTCATTTATATATTTTCCAAAACCCCATTTGTAAAAGTTCTTTATTATTTCTTCTGAATTTGATTTATCACAAAGTTTAACCATAGCAACATTACTCGATTTAGAAATAACATCGGACAAATTTAGAGTTCCATAATCTTTAAAATCACTGGTTAAAAAACCCTCATACTCAATATATCCAGGAGAAGTTTTAACTATTGTATCTTTGTAAATAACGTCTTCTTGAAGCAAACCTGCAAGAGCAAGTGGTTTTACCGTAGAGCCTGGTTCAAACAAATCTGTAGCAGATCTATTTGCGAGAAGATTTGGATTCATACCTCTTCTATCGTTCGGATTGAAACTAGGATAGTTAGCCATTGCTAAAATATCCTTAGATTTCAGATCTACTAAGATTGCAGATGCAGATGAAGCTTTATAGTAATCAAAAGCCTTTTTTAATTCTTGGTATACAAGATATTGAAGCTTTGCATCCAATGTTGTTGTGATGTCCTGCCCGTGATTTGGTGGAATTATTTGAGTTTCAATAATTTCACCTTTATTTGTCCTAACATATTTTTTGAAGCCATCTTTACCAGATAGTTTTTTATTTACCGATAACTCAATACCCTCTTGTCCTTTATTTTCGAAATTTGTAAGTCCTACAACTTGAGAAAGAATTTCTCCTTCAGGATAGCTTCTTTTATATTTATAAATACTTCTAATTCCAGGAATTTTTTCTTCTTTGAGTTTGTTAAGTTCATCTTGAGAAGCATTATGATTCAAAACTATATATTTCCTTTTTTTATTAGAAAGCTTATTTTTAAGATTTTTTGAATCAATATCTAAAATTCTTGATATTGAAGAAATATGAGATGGATCAAAGGAAAAATTATTTACTTGTATTCCTACTTCATATGAAGGAATATCTTCAGCTAAAATTTGAAAATTTCTATCAAGTATTTTTCCTCTTCTAGATAAAAGTTTTAATGTCCTTTCTGAACTAGCCTTTGATTTATTTAGAGCTGTCTCAAACTCATATTTTTGTAAAAAATAAAATCTTATTGGTAGTGAAACCAACAAGCAAAATACAAAGAACCAAACTATTAATTCTCTGTATTTGCTTGTAAGTTCAAAATTCAAACTAGTCTATTTGACGTTTAACAAATGAAGGTACATCAAGATAATCTAATGAAGCTTCCGTTTCGATTTCTTGCAAATCATTTATAGGCTTGACAGAGTTTATAGATGGGATTGAAGAATCTCTTATTCCCATTGCGTCGGAACTAAAGCTTGATTTCTTCTTACCATCCCCAAGACCAGTAGCGACAATAGTAACTTTTAGATCGTCTTTGTTCATGGTTTTATCGATTGCAACTCCATGAATTATTTGAACTCCTTCTGCAGCAAATTCATTGACTTGCTCAAGAATTTTTTCTATCTCTCCAATTGTTACTTTTTCTCCTCCAGTCATATTTACTAATATTCCTTTGGCGTTTTGCAAACTGATATCCTCAAGAAGCGGGCTTCCAATAGCATCCGTAGTTGCGTCTAAAGCTCTGCTATGTCCAGAAGCAATACCAGTCCCCATCATTGCAGTACCTTGTTCAGACATTACAGTTTTGACATCCTGAAAATCAACATTAACGGTCCCAACGCTAGTGATAATATCTGAAATTCCTCTGACAGCTCCTAACAAAACATCATTTCCATGTGCAAAAGCTTCAGTAAAATCACAGTCTCCTCCAAAGACCTCGGTCAATTTCTGATTAGGAATTGTAATAAGAGAGTCAACTTCAGACCTTAGAGCCTCAATACCTTTTTCGGCAATTTCGTCTTTCCTTTCTAGCTTTAATGGCTTGGTAACTACGGCTACAGTTAATGCTCCTATAGATTTTGCTACTTGGGCTACAATAGGAGATGCTCCTGTTCCTGTCCCTTTTCCCATTCCTGCGGCTATAAATACCATATCAGAACCTTCTAAAAGTGCTTCTAAACGATCGTAATCATCTAAAGCAGTTTCTCTTCCAACTTCTGGTTTTGCTCCTGCTCCTTGACCGCTATTAGTTAATTCGCCCAACATGTGCTTAATGTCGGCCTTACTATTTTCCAAAGCTTGGCTATCGGTATTTATTGCGAGTGTTTCCACTCCTTCTAGTCCGCTTTTAACCATATGATCAACAGCGTTTCCGCCACAACCTCCTACTCCAACTACTCTAATTAGAGCACCTGGTTTCCCAGTTTTTTCAATTACTTTCCAGTTCATAGTTGCCTCCTATAAAATTTAAAAGTTATTTTGAATCCATTTAAATGCTTGATTTACTAAACCTTTATTTCTAGTAAATGCAAAATCAAGATAATCTTCTTCGGTTTCTTTTTGTCCATACAAAACTAATCCAACTGCTGTAGAGTAAACAGGATTTTTTAAAATATCTGTTAAACCTATTAATCCGCTTGGCTGACCTACTCTGACAGGGATTTGAAATATTTCTTCTCCTAATTGAGAAATGCCTTCAATTTTTGATGCTCCTCCTGTTAATACAAATCCAGCTGGCAATGCTTGTGAATAATCGCTTATTCCAAGTCTATGTTTAATTAAATTAAAGATCTCAGCATATCGATGTTCAATAACATCAGATAAGGCTTGCCTAGAAAAAATTTTATCTGTTCTTCCATTTATCGAAGGAGAAGAAATTTGTTCACCTTCCCTAGTAAGAGCACTCGAGGCACAACCATACTTTTTCTTTAATTCTTCGGCTTGATTTGTTGGAGTTTGAATGGCTCTAGCGATATCATTTGTAACATGGTCTCCACCCACAGGAATATTCACAGTATGGCTAATAGATCCATCCATGAAAATTGCGACATCTGAGGTACCGCCGCCAAGATCAATTAAACATACCCCTAATTTCTTTTCATCTTCTGTAAGGACAGAATAACTTGATGCCAGTTGTTCTAAAATATAATTTTCGACAGAAATTCCGCATGCCTTCATACAAGAATCAATATTTTCTGCAGCATTTTTACTGCAGGTAACAAGATGGACTTTTGCCTCTAATCTCACTCCAGCCATCCCCAAGGGTTCTTTTATCCCGCTTTGTTGATCTATCAAAAAATCCCTAGGCAAGATGTGTAACATTTTATGACCTTCCGAAATACTTTGCGCACCTGCTGAATTTATAACTTTATCTACATCGCTAGCCTTGACCTTTCTGTCCCTAATTTGCACTGCGCCCTCTGAATTTAGACCACAGGAACTTCCTCCTGAAATACCTACATATGCTTTGTTGACTGCGATTCCTGACATCATCTCTGCTCTTTCAGTAGCTTGTCTTATAGCATTTACTGTAGATTCAATATCAACTACTACGCCGTCTCTCAAACCTCTAGACGGATGAGAGCCAAGACCAATAACATTTATTCCATCAGGTGAAGCCTCGGCTATAAGGCATACTACTTTTGAGGTTCCTATATCAATTCCAATTTTAATATTTTGATAATTATTAGCAGCCATTAGAAATAGTTAATTGCGATCTTAGTTTTATATCTAAGATCTATGGATTTAAAATTATTAATTAATTTTTTTGATTCACTTGAAATTAAAAATAGATTTAGGCGAGAGAGCTGATCTTCTAATTTATGTTGTTGAAATCTTATCTCTTGACCTCCTTTTAGAAAAACTTTTATATTCCCAGATCTAGTTTGATCTATAGACTTAATTATCAATTTATGAAATAAGATTTCTTGTTGTATAAGATAAAAACTATCTATCAATTCAAGCTCACTTTGCTCTTGTCCAGAAAGCTTAACCAAATCTGAATTCTTATAATCTTCTTTGTCAAAAGATTTTCCATTTTGAGAAAGACAAAAAATTTCATTCCAAACGAAGTGGCAATTTCTTGATTTGATTTCATTATCTTCAGAATGAACAGAAAAAGATAAAACCAAAAAGATTGAAATTATTATTTTATTAATTTCCATTTTTTTCTCTAAAAATTATTTTTTCAATTTTTCTTGGCTTGACCATAGCAAGATTTATTTGAGACTTTTTATTGGCTTCCATAAAAGATTTTTTATATAAAAGCTTATTATTCAATTCAATAAACTTAGATTCTAAAACCAGTTTCTTTGATTTTTCATTATCAAGATTTGAATTTAATGTTCTGAACTCGTTGACGTTATATATTTTTGTAATAGCTAAAAAAGAGATCGCTACTCCAAGGAAAGCAATTAAGTAATATTTGTTTATTAAGCTAACCACTTGTTTTTTCTCCAATTCTCAAAATAGCGCTTCTTGATCTTGCATTGAGATTTATCTCTTCTCGAGAAGGCTTAATTATTTTTCCTATGATTTGAATAGAATTAGTATTTTCTTGATCATCTAGCTTCCCTTTTAAGAAATTTTTAACGATCCTGTCCTCCATTGAATGAAAAGATATGACGACTAATCTTCCTTTGTCTTGTAAAAGATCAATAGAGGCTTGCAGAGCTTTCTTAATTTCCTCAAGTTCATTGTTGATAAAAATTCTTATAGCTCTAAAAATATTTGTGGCGGGATGTTTTTTTGAATTTCTAAATTTTTTTCCAGCATAAGTTACTTCAGCTAGATCTTCAGTAGATTCAATTGGTTTAGTTCTTCTTTTTTCGATGACTCTTTTTGCAAACAATCTGGACTTTCTTTCTTCTCCCAGATAATAAAAAATATCTGCTATCTCTTTTTCTTTTGCTTTGTTAACCCATTCCAAAGCTGAAATTTTATCATTTTGATCCATTCTCATATCCAGCTTTCCATTTTTTTGAAAACTAAAACCTCTTGCAGCATCATCTAATTGCAGAGAAGAAACTCCTAAATCAAACAAAATTCCATCGAACTTTCTATTGATAAAAAGCTCTCCAATTTTTGAAAATTTTGAGTATTCGAATTTAAATCTTGGATCTTGAATCTTTTTAGCATACTCAATTACCGTTTGATCCTGATCTATTGAATTTAAAGTGCCTTTTGAATTTAATCGCTTAAGAATTTCTTTTGAGTGACCTCCCAATCCAAAGGTGCAATCCAAATAAGCTCCAGATTTATTTAGTACAAGTGAATCGATGCTTTCATTAATCATCACAGGCGCATGAGAGAACATTAGAATGGAATCCTCCTTACCTCTTCGGGGAGTTCAATATCTATTCTTTCCCCTTTGATTTCCTTACCAAGTTCTTTGACTTTCCAGTTTTTTTCACTCCAAAGTTCAAACTTTTGCCCCATTCCAATTAAAATTACTTTTTGTTTTTCTTTTAATTGAGCATACTCTCTTAATGTTTGCGGAAATAAGATATTCATTCTTTCAGAAACTTCAAAATCTATTTGATGTGCGTTCCCTAAAAAATTCCACTGCAAAGCTCTTAATTGAGGGTTTAATCCCGATAAGTTTTCAAAAGAACTTGAAATTTCTCTCCATAAATTACCCGGATATATAAGCAAAGATGGATACTGAGGATCTCTAGTAACAATAAGAGAGCCTGCAGCTAACTCTCTGAGTTGCTCTTTATACTTAGCAGGCATTGCAATTCTTCCCTTATTGTCTAAGACAAGACTGCTCAAACCATAAATTCCAGCCATAAATTAGTCCCTTTTGTCACACTACGGACTATTTTTACACACTTTTACACACTTTAGAAGCATTTAAGTGGGGTATTTAAAGTTTAAATAGAGAGCTAACCCATAAGCCGGGTTCTGTTTTATGTAATCATTCATCTTGGATTTATGTCACCATAAATCTCTAGCAACTTACCCAGATTCAATGCGGATAACATTAAAGAATCTCTATTTAGTCTTGCTCCAGACGGGGTTTACCTAGCTATATCTGTTTCCAGATATACGGTGAGCTCTTACCTCACCTTTTCACCCTTACCTAAAATTAGGCGGTTTATTTTCTGCTGCACTAGCCGTAATAACTTTCGTTACTCCCAGGCGTTACCTGGCGTCTTATCCTTCGGAGCCCGGACTTTCCTCTGATTTAAAAAATCAGCGATTACTCGGTTAGCTCGCCGGCATTATATTAGTTTTTTTTAAAAGTGTCGTATATTTCTTTAGATGTTTTTTTAGAGATTTTTGAAGCAACTTTGGAAATTTTTCTTAATGGCAAGTCGGCTTTTAAACTTTTTACTAGAATCTCTAAATTAGCATCATTAATAGCCGCCTTATCTTTTGTTCCTTCAATTAAAAAAACTATTTCACCTTTTTCTAAATTTATATTTTTTTCTATTTGATTTAAAAGAGCTTCAATTGTTCCAGTAAAAAATTTTTGGTGTAATTTTGAAATATCTTTTGCAAGACATACTCGCCTTTTTCCTCCAAAGATTTTTAAAGAAGTTTGTACTAATTTTTTAATTCTTCTTGGTGATTCAAATAAAACTAAAGTCCTTTTCTCAAAAAGAAATTTTTCCAAATAACTTTCAAGTTCATTTGCTTTTCTTGGAGGAAAACCCTCAAAAATAAATTTATCTATTTTTAGTCCTGAGGCTACTAAAGCTGAAATTACTGAACTTGGGCCTGGAATCGGATTTACCATTATTTGTTCTTCCTTTGACCTTTTAACAATCTCGTAACCTGGATCTGATATTAAAGGAGTTCCTGCGTCAGAAATTAAAGCTATGCATTTGCCTGTTTTAAGATAAGAAATATATTTTTCTATGACTTTAGGATTGGTAAATTCATGCAAAGATTTACATTTAGTTTTGATATCAAATTCTTTTAAGAATACTTTTGCTTTTCTGGTATCTTCGCAAAGAATTAAATCTGACTCATTGAGAGTTTCTATAGCTCTAAATGAGAAATCTCCTAAATTACCAATTGGTGTTGCAACCAAATATAATGTTCCTGAAAAATGAATAGCATTACTCCAAAAAAAATACTTTTTATATCTGCGGTACTTTTAATCCTATCTTGCTGTGCCACAACTAGCAATTCAAGAATTATAAACTTTTATGGAGATGATAATCCAAATGATATCAGCAAGAAATTACTGAAAAGCATCTCTGCTTCATCTCAAACCAAAGATTTTCACCTTATTTATTTTGATGACGACACTAATAAAACTAATATATTTCTTGAAGGCGCTAGAACATCTTTCTTTTTTCAGAAATCTTTAGAGAAAAATAGAAGAGAAATTTCTTTTAAAGAAATTATCTTTGAGGATCTTTGTAAAGAAGTAACTAACTCAACTTCGTATAAAATTATTGTATTTCCAACTACGCCTGATTTATTAAATGCCAATTGTCTCAATAACTATGATTCAAATTTATTATTGGTCTACCTCGAAGAAAAAAAAGATGTCTTTAGTGGTAATTTTATAAGTCTTAATGACCAAAATTTTTTTGAGGGATTAGTCTTAAATGATCTATTTGCTAATGAAGATTACTTATTCATCACAAAAAATATAAATGAGATAGAAAAACTAAGATTTGCTCTTAAGGGAAAAGAAATTAAATATAATCCAGATAATTTTTTATTAATTGAAGATTCAAAAAACTTTGAAGATGAAATAGCCTCTGCTTTTGATTTGAAAAATAGCGAAAAAAGAGGAAATGATCTTCAAAAAACCATTGGTCAAGATCTCAAATTTATTTCAAGATCAAGAAAAGATATTTCCAAAGTATTCCTAAGTTCCAGTTCGGATACAGCCAACAGGATCATTCCGGCATTTAAATATAATCTACTTTTTGATTTAGAAATTTATAATTTACCCAATCATTTTGACGTATGGAAAGAAACTTCATCAATGAGTGATTTGGAAGGAACTTATGGTTTAGAGTTTCCTATTTTAGTTAACCGAATAAATCTTGGAAATAAGAATTTTTTCTCTTATTCTCCAGAATCAAAAATTAATTATTCTTTAGGATTCGACCTGATAAATTTCATAAATCGTGGCAATAATTACTTTGGTCTTTTAGGAGCGTATTACTACTCGAAAAATCAAATTAAAATTCAACCTATCAACGTTTCTTTTGAGGAAGGAAAATTGATTCAAAGTTTAAATTAGCAATTCTTTTTCAGATTCCGAAATGCTATCAGCAAAACTTTTATGTTCTCTCATACGTTCTAAATATTCATTTAAGGGTTTTGCAGCCTTATTAGACGGTAATTTGATTCCATAAAAAGACAACCTAAACAAAATTGGCATAATTACCGTATCTAGAACAGTGAGTTCGTCGCTTCTGAAGAAGTTTTGATTGTTAAATAAAGATAAGGAATTAGATAAGTTTTTTTCAAGAATTTTCTTATTTTTCGTTTTTTCATTTTTTGAAGCAGACCCTTCTTCTATGATGTCCATTGGCTCACACCAATCTGCCTCTATTCTGTGAAGAATAAGCCTTGTTTGGGCTCTCGCAACAGGATAGACAGGTAACAAAGGAGGATGAGGAAATCTCTCATCTAAATATTCGACAATTAAACCAGAGTGATATAAAGAAAGTTCTCTATCTATTAATAAAGGAAGACTACCTGAAGGATTAACTTCCAAAATTTCGGTAGGTATATTTTCTGGATCTAAACTTTCAAAGTCACAAGCTATGCCTTTCTCAGAGAGAACCATTCTTATTTTTTGACTTCTATGACCCATTTCATTTTGAAACAAGACCATGTTTGAACGGTTATTGAGTAAACTCATTTCTATTTAAGCTCTTTTTTAAATTCTCTGTATGTTAGATAAGCGAAAGAAGTAAATAATAACAGAAACAGCAAAACATAAACTCCTATTCTTTTTCTTTCGTTAGCAGAAGGATCAGCAACATAAACTAAAAAATTTGTAAGGTCATAAATAACTTTATCAAATTCAGCTGCAGAAAGATTAAGTTGAAGGTCTTCCAAAACGTTTGGCATAGATACATTTTGATAGACTTTATTGTTCACTCCGTATGGTCTGGAAGCATCGGGATAATAAGTTCTTAAATAAGTATATATCCACTCTGGTTTTCTGATTCTTGCCTCCAAAGTTAAGTCAGGTGGTTTAGCTCCTATCCATTCGACGGCGTCTTTTTCATTAAGACTTATATTCATTAATTCGCCCGGTTTGGACCCGTCGAATATAAGATTCTCTTGGTAAATTTCTATTGGTATTTTTAAATCTTTAGCAACTCTGTTGTACCTAGAATACTTCAAAGAATGACAGCCATAGCAATTATTCATGTATGTCGTTAATCCAGATTGTAAGGAAGCTAGATCAGTTGTATCGGCGGAAAAGTTATCACACTCAATCGTTCCACAATTAAAATCTCCCTCTGCGCTAAAAGAAAAACTAGAAAAAAACAGAATTATAAAGAGAAGTCTCATCTTCAATGCCCAGGAGCTCTCTCCGGAACAGGTTTGCATTTTTCTAGCCTGGTATAGATTGGCATTAATAAAAAGTATGAAAAATAAACCACAGTAAAGACCTTCGCTAAGAGGTTCTTTAAGTCAGACGGCGGTACGGCACCCAAATAGCCTAAGACAAAAAAGCTTACTACGAATCCTGCTAAAAATGCCTTACTTAAAATTCCTTTGTATCTAATTGACTTCACAGGACTTCTATCTAACCATGGCAAAGCAGCAAAGATAGCAATTCCAGCCGCCATTGTGACGAATCCAAGAAATTTTGCAGTGAAACCAAATAAAGAAAAATCTACTGCTCTTAACATTGCATAAAAAGGTGTGAAGTACCATGATGGAACTATATGAGCGGGAGTTGAAAGAGGATTTGCTGGCTCAAAATTCACATACTCTAGGACATACCCTCCTCCCTCTGGAAAAAAGAATACAACCGAGCAAAAAATAAGAAGAAATACTCCCAAAGCATAAATATCATGAGTGATATCGTATGGATAAAACGGTTTAGAATCCAATGGAACTCCATCTTTATCGACATGCTTTTTGATATCGATTCCATCTGGATTATTAGATCCAATTTCATGAAGAGCCAAAATATGGAAAAATACAACTGCGATTATCATTATCGGAAGTAAAACTACGTGAAAAGCAAATAATCTAGACAAAGTAATTCCCGAAATTAAATAATCACCTCTAATCCAAGTAGCTAGATCTTCTCCTATGATTGGTATCGAACCTAGCAAAGAAATTATTACTTGAGCAGCCCAAAAAGACATTTGGCCCCAGGGAAGAACATATCCAGTGAATCCTTCTGCGCAGAGAAGTACATAGGTAACCCAGCCTCCGACCCAGATTAATTCTCTTGGTTTTCTGTAGGAGCCATACATCATGCCCCTGAACATATGTAAATAAATTAGAGCGAAAAAAGCAGAGGCTCCCGCTGCATGCATATATCTTAAAAGCCAACCGTATTCTACGTCTCGCATAATATATTCGACGGAGGAAAAGGCTTCTTCAGCAGTATTAGTATAATTCATCATTAACCACAAACCTGTAAGAATTTGCATCGCGAGAACCACAATCATTAAAAACCCAAACAAATACCAAAAATTTAAATTGGTTGGTGCAGGATATTTAGATAAATGTCTCTCAAGTAAGTCTGTTACAGGGAATCTGGTATCAAACCAGTTAACTATTCCACCTGAATTTTTTTCATTTGCAGCCATTATGAAACTCCGTCGGACCCTATTACTAAAATGTTTTCTTTTGAGAAATAATGTGGAGGCACTTCCATATTAGTAGGCGCCGGAACTCCAGCATAAACTCTACCCAAAAGATCGAATTTAGATCCATGACAAGGACAAAAAAATCCTCCTTGCCAATCAGGATCAAAATCAGTCGAACCAGCCTCAGGATAATATTTTGGAGAACAACCTAAATGAGAACATACTCCTGTTATTACAGCGATGCCCTCTTTTCGTGATCTAAATTCATTTTTTGCATATTCAGGTTGAAAAGGCGTTTCCAATAAAGGGTCTGCAAGTTTAGAATCAACTTGACTAAGCAGTTTTATAGAATTGTCGGAAATTTTAACCACAAAAACGGGTTTTCCTCTCCACTCCACTACCATCATTTCTCCAGAACCTATGTTTGAAATATCAACTTGAACGGGTGCTCCTGCAGCCTCGGCTCTCGCACTGGGCTTGAAAGCACTTAGGAAAGGCACAGCGACGAAAGCCGCACCAATTAAACCTAAAAAGCTGGTGGCATATGATAAGAACTTTCTTCTACCTGGATTGGGAGGAGAGATTGGTTGAACCATAAATTTTATCTTTTACTAAATTGTTTTGATTTCCTTGCTTTTACTAGACCTATTTTTTTTCTTTCAGATTTCCTAGAATCTCTAGTTAGGTAACCTGCAGACTTTAAAGAAGGTCTATTGTCAACATCATACTTTTCTAAGGCTCTAGCTATGCCGTGTCTGATCGCACCGGCCTGGCCAAATGAACCACCTCCTGAAACTTTAACTTTAATATCAAATTTTTCTAACATATCAAGCAATACCAAGGGTTGTTTGACGAGTATTTTAGCAACTTCCCTACCAAAGTATTCTTCTAACGGTAGATCATTTACTAATATGTTGCCCTTACCTTTAGTAAGGTAAACCCTTGCAGTTGAGGTTTTTCTTCGTCCAGTAGCGTAAGTAAAGTTATTTTCCATTTTCAAAGCTCAATTTTAATTGGATTTTGTCCGGCATGAGGGTGATTATCGCCTTCGTATACTTTTAATTTGGATATCATGGAACTAGAAAGTTTGTTTTTAGGTAGCATCCCTTTCACAGCCTTTAAAATTACATTTTCAGGGTTTTTTTCGATAACTTCAGAAAACGTAGATGACTTTAGTCCTCCTGGATAACCTGTATGTTTGTAGTACTTTTTTTGAATGTCTTTATTTCCTGTAACTCTGATCTTTTCTGCATTTACAACAACTACATAATCTCCTAGGTCGTTATGCGGTGTATATTGAGCTTTGTTTTTACCCATTAAAATAGATGCAATCTTAGAACTTAGTCTTCCTAAAGTTTCATCTCTTGCATCAAGCAGAAGCCACTTCTTATCCAAATCAGTATTTTTATAACTTTTTGTTTTCATAACTATTAATTAAACTACGGAGGGCGTGAATATTAACTCAGAGAGATTATAATTTCCAATAGATATGAACAAAAATTTTGTTAAAAATTTATCTTTATGGCTTCTTTTAGGGGTATTTTCAGGTTATTTGTTTTTAAATTTGAACCAAAATGACAATTTACCAAAAACTTTGGAAACAACTTCTCCTTCAGTAGTGAATATTTGGAGTTTAAAAAAATGGAAAGCTTGGCAAGAAAGATCGAATTTGTTGGGAATTAAAAGATTTAAGCAAGTAATCAAAACAGGATTTGTCCCCAATGGATCGGGAGTCATCATCACAGAAGAAGGAAATATAATTACCAGCTTTCATGTAGTAGATGACTCTTTTAAAAATAATCAAAAATTAATCGTAGAATTTAATGATGGAACAACTGAAGAGGCATTGATTATAGGATTTGATTTAGATGCAGATGTTGCAGTAATAAAAACTTTGGGGAATAAAACCTACCTTCCAATGAAGATTAGAAAGGATTTGGAAGATCTTAGAGTTGGAGAAACTGTCGTTGCGATTGGTAATCCGCAAGGATTAGGTCAGTCTTTTAGCATTGGAATTGTTAGTGCAATAAATAGACAATTTAAAAATAAAAATGGTTCTTTCATTCAAACTGATGCATCTATAAATCCTGGAAATTCTGGGGGAGCTTTGGTTGATTCGAAAGGGAGATTAATTGGCATAACCAACTTTATTGAAAGCACATCAGGTGGAAGTCAAGGGCTTAATTTTGCTATTCCTGTAGATATAGTTATGGATAGTTATAGAGCAATTATTAATTAGACTTTATATTTTTTTTTCTATATTTCAATGCTTCGGAATGAGCAAAGAGCCCTTCCATCTCAGCTATGTCAATTGAGCTATCAATGACTTTTTGCAATTCATCACTATCATGATTTTCAGTAAGAATAGAATAGGAAGATGTAACAAAAAAGTCGCTTAAATTAACTTGAGAGCTAAACCTGCTAGCACCGTTAGTAGGAATAACATGGCTGGGTCCTGCACAATAATCACCAAAAACTGCGCTATTAGAAGAACCTATAAAAATTGCTCCAGCCGATAAATTTTCTTTCACCAGTTGCTCTGAATTTTCTAAAGAAATTTGTAAATGTTCCGGATGTACAAAATTACAGATTAACTCTGCTTCATTAAATTTTTCTACTTCAACTAAAAAGGAAAAATTCTCTAAAGATTTTTTAGCAATATCTGATCTTTTTAAATTGGATAGTTGTTTTTGCAAAGCATCGGTAATATTTTTTTTTATTTCTCTACCAATCAAAACTAAGAAACATGAAGAATCTACTCCGTGCTCAGCTTGAGCAAGAAGATCAGCAGCTATATATTCTGGATTTGCTGAGTCATCTGCAATTATCATCACCTCAGAAGGGCCTGTTAAAGAATCAATACCGACTATTCCATAAACCTGTCTTTTAGCTTCTGCAACATATTGATTTCCAGGGCCAAAAATTTTATCAACTTTTTTTATGGATTCTGTTCCAAAAGCCATAGCAGCGATAGATTGTGCTCCGCCGATACTAAATGCTTCTGTTACTCCGCCAATATGACAACAAGCTAACATTAAATTTGTAATATTTTCGTCTGAAGGAGGAAAAGCTAAAATTATTTCTTTCACTCCAGCAATATTGGCTAAAACTGAAGTCATTAAAACAGAAGATGGATAGGTAGCTGTGCCTCCAGGAGCATATAAACCTACTCTATTTATCGGTCTAACTATTTGTCCATACTCATTGAAAGCCGAATCTTCTGATTTCCAACCAGTCACTGTTTTTTTTGAATGGAACTTAGTTATTCTCAACTTTAAATATTCCAAGTTTTTGATGATTTTACTATCTATATTTTCATAAGCATTTCTAAAATCATTCTTTTCATATTTAAAATTTTGAGCTGATGAAAATTCCACATTATCAAACTTCTTTGAAAAATTTATTAATGCTTCATCTTCAGAAAGTTTTACCTCTTCTAAAATCTTCGAAACTTCTTTTTTTAATCTTTCAGAGGTCTTAAGTGGGTTAATAGCCTCATAATTGTTCATGAAATCTTCGAAAGAAAGTTCTTGAATGAGATGTCTTGTCATATTTCTTTTTTAAGTTTTTCTAGTAAATTTTTAATAGTTTTATTATTTGATTTAAATGAAGATTTATTCACTATCAATTTAGAACTAATATTTGAAATTAAATCAAGTTCTTTGAGTCCATTTTCTTTTAAAGTTTTCCCTGTTTGAACGAGATCAACTATACAATCTGAAAGACCTAGAATTGGTGCTATCTCTATAGCTCCTTTTAAAATAACAATATCAATGTCTTTCGAGAGCTTGGAAAAAAAATCTTTAGCGAATGAGGGGTATTTAGTCGCAACTTTTATTTTTTTATTTTTAGGTAATTTATTATCCAATGAAGCGAGAGACATCCTACAAATTCCAATTTTCAAATCTAATATTTCGTAATAATTATTTTCTAAATCCGTCTCAAATAAAATATCTTTTCCTACAACACCAAGATCTGCAGCACCATAATTTACAAACTTAGGTATATCCCAAGTTCTCAAAATAGCTATTTTTATATTTTCTTCAGAGGATTCAATTATTAGTTTTCGAGAGTTTTCATCAAAATCTATTTCGATTTTAGAAAATAACTTTTTTATTTCTGGAAGCAATCTTCCTTTAGGCAATGCAATTAACATATTTATTCCGAAATTCTATCTATCTTTGCTCCAAGAAGTTTTAACTTCTCTTCAATTCTCTCATATCCTCTATCTATGTGATAAATTCTATCTACTTTAGTTATTCCTTTAGCAACCAGGCCAGCTAAAACTAGACTTGCCGAAGCTCTCAGGTCAGTTGCCATAACGGGAGCGGAGGTTAATCCGTTAAGGTTTCCGTCGATCATAGCTGAGTTTCCTTTTAACTCAATTTTCCCTCCCATCCTGATTAACTCTTGAACGTGCATAAATCTATTTTCGAACACATTCTCTATAACTTCAGACTGACCTTTCGCAATTGAATTCATGGCAATAAATTGGGCTTGCATATCGGTAGGAAAAGAAGGATAAGGAGCAGTTGAAATATTTACTGCACTAGGTAGTTTCTTCATTTTTAAACTTATCGAATCTTTATCTTTAGATATTTTGGCGCCAGCAAGTTCTAATTTTTGAAGAACTTTATCAATAGTGTTTGGATTAACTGCTTTTACAGTTATTTCTCCTCCAGTCATTGTTGTTGCAGTGAGATAAGTTGCTATTTCAATACGGTCAGGCATAACGGAAAAATTTGTAGGCTTCAGCTCTCTCACTCCATCGATAATTAACTTATCTGTATCTTCCCCTTGAATTTTAGCTCCCATTTTATTTAGGCACTTAATTAAATCTGTAACTTCTGGTTCTTTTGCAGCATTGGTAATTTTTGTTTGGCCTTTTGCGAGGGTGGCAGCCATAATTGCATTTTCTGTTCCTGTTACTGTTACTTGAGAAAATTCTATATTTGCACCTGTTAATCCCCCCTTAGCTGATGCTTTAATATATCCATTACTGGTATCAATGTTCGCACCTAATTTTCTCATACAATCCAAGTGCAAATTTACGGGCCTACTTCCTATTGCACATCCTCCAGGCAATGCGACTTCTGCTTCATGAAATCTTGCTAATAGAGGGCCTAGAACAAGGATTGAAGCCCTCATTGTTTTGACAAGTTCATATCTAGCTTTCAGATTATTAATTAAGCTGGTATTTACTTCAATATCCATATTCTCGTTAAAAGTCATATAAGCACCCATTGAACTTAGAATTTCTAACATTGTAGTAATGTCGTTCAAATGAGGGATGTTGCTTAGAGTTAGTTTGTCTTTAAGAAGTATTGAACTTGCTAAAATAGGCAGTGCTGAATTTTTTGCGCCTGAAGCTGTAATGGAGCCATTAAGTTGAAAGCCACCTTCAATTAATAATTTATCCATATTAAGAAATTTTAACTATCTAATTCCCAATTTTGTATTGCTAAATCAAAATTTCCATCAAAATCAGCTAGAAGTTTATTAAATTGCTTTCTAAATATTGCAATCAAGTCTATTCCGTCTAGTATCATTCCAATGACTCTCCATTTTCCTTCTATTTTTTTCATTTTATAAATCAAATCAAATTCTGTATCAGAAACACTTACACTCATTTTGACAATTGCTAAATCTAAACGTTCATTAGGATGGACATGAGAATCAATGATTATGTTTGCGTTATCAATTTCTACTAAGGCTGTTGAATAAGTATCGAAAAGAGTATTTTTAAATTTTAAATCAAAATCATTCTTTTGCTTTTTCGTCGCTATTAAGTAATTTTTTTTTCCAAGAACTCTTTTGGAGATTTCTTTAGAAATTATCAAATCTTTCAAAGTATCTTCTAATCCATCTAGGAATTTGATTCTGTCTTCTTTAAGAAGATTTTCTGAGTCATTTATATATTTGAAGATCTTGTTATGTTGTTTTAAAACATATTCTTCAACCTCATTTCCCGAAAAAGAAACCATAGAAAAAACAAATAAAATGAAAAATATTAGAAGTTTTCGCATAAAATCAATCAGTTATTATAAAAAGTCTACTATAAAAGTTAGAATTATCTGTTATGAATAAAAAAAGTCCTAATTTTTTTGCTTCAGCCAAAAAAACTTTTGCACAAGAAGTCAGCTCTTTGGCAAAAATTCCGAATCAAATTGATCGAAATAAATTTAATGAAATTTGTGAGTTAATAATAAATTGTAAAGGTAACATTGTTTTAATGGGAATTGGTAAATCTGGCAATATAGCAGCAAAGATTTCTTCTACTTTCTCTAGTACAGGTACACCATCATTTTATTTGAATGCAGCAGAGGCAAGTCATGGTGACCTTGGTAGTCTAAAAAAAAATGATATTTTAGTAATTTTTTCATTTTCTGGAGAAACAGAAGAAATTGTCCAAATTTTTCCTACTTGTAAGTCAAAAGTTAGAACTATAGTTTCCATAACGGGAAACGAAGAATCATCCTTAGCAAAAAACTCTAACTTAAATTTGCACTTAGAAATCTCGGAAGAAGCTTGTCCCCTAAATTTAGCTCCTACTACGAGCTCCTCAGCAATGTTAATTTTAGGAGACGCCTTAGCCATAGCTATTCTCGAAGCTAGAAAATTTTCTCCAGAAGATTTTGCAAAAAATCATCCTGGCGGAAAACTTGGCAAAAGTCTTCTTAAAGTAAAAGATTTAATGATCTCTGGTAATTCTCTTCCATTAATTTCCGATTCAGCACCCATGAAAGATGTGATTTATGAAATATCAAACAAAGGTCTTGGGCTTACACTTGTAAAAGATAGTAAAAGAAAAATAATTGGATTATTTACAGATGGTGATCTTAGAAGATTACTGAATAAAAATTCTAATATTGAAGATTTAAAAATCAATGCTTTGATGACAAGAAAATTTCAAGCAATTAACAAAAACATGCAAATTAAAAACGCTATTGATCAAATGAATAAATATAAAATTTATTCTCTTGTTGTTAAAGACGAAAAAGGTAGAGTAGAAGGAATCATCAGAATGCACGATATTATTGAAGCGAAGATCATTTAATGTACAAACAAATCTCAGTTTATATTGTCTTGCTATTGGCGTTGATCGCACTTACATTTTTCCTAACTTCTTACTATATTGATTCTGAAACTGATCAATCAAAAAAGAATCAAAATTTAAACATATTTCAAGCTAAAGATATAAATCTCAAACTCAATTTTTTTGAGTCTGACATTGACGTAACTTTAAAAAGTAAAATGATTAATGGATTATCTAATTCTAAAATTTTAGATATTTTTAATCCAATTATTAATATAAAAAATTCTGAAATTGAGGTTGAGATTATTTCTGAGAGTTCAGAATTAAATTATGGTACTGAAGAATTATTTATACCGAGCAAAATTATTTTTAAAGGAATGTATCTAAATCAACCATTCACCGGCGAAGCTGATGAAATGAATTTTTATTTTCTAGAAAATAGAATTTCTTTTAGTAAGAATTTAATGCTTATTTTTGATGAAAAAGAATACAAAGGACAAAATATTGAAATAAACACCAAAGAAAAGTCAATCATGAAAAGTGATAAAATAAGTATTAATAAAATTAATGATTTTAAAAACAAAAAAGATCTCTAAGCATTATGGCAAAAAAACAATTTTGCAATTTATCGATACAGAGATAAGCATCAACAGCATTAGTGGTTTGCTTGGGCCGAATGGAGCAGGAAAAACTACATTTTTTTATATATTGGCAGGACTTCTTCAGCCTTCTGAAGGGGAAATTATTTTTAATCAAAAAGTTATTACGAATAAAACAATTAGAGAAAGAGCAAATCTAGGAATTGTTTATTTACCTCAGGAGCCTTCTATTTTCAGAAATTTAACTGTTTTAGATAATATCAAGTCTGCTTTTGAGGCGCAAAAATTAGATCAAAGAGAGCTAAGTTCAAGGACAGAAGAAATTATTGAAGACTTTGACATTGGTTCTATCACATCACAAAAAGGAGGCGAATTGTCTGGGGGGCAGAGAAGAAGAGTAGAAATTGCGAGATCAATTGCTTTAAATCCTAAATTTATAATGCTCGATGAGCCATTCGCAGGAATTGACCCAATAGCAATTCTCGAATTAAAAAACTTAATAAAAAAACTCTCTAGTAAAGGATTAGGTATTTTAATTAGTGATCATAATGTTAAAGCAACAATGGATATCTGCAGCGAAATTTTTATTATTAGCGAAGGCTCAATAATCTCAAAAGGAACTCCTGATGAAGTTTCCAATAATGAAATAGTTAAAAAGACTTATTTAGGTGAATGAAGTTAATGAAAAAAAAGAATTTTTATACCAATCAATTGCAGATTAAAAAAAGTCTTAGAACTAAAATTTACGAATTTCTTAAAGATGAGATCAAAAAAGAAGGAATTAAAAAAAAATCAGACGAAGAACTTTCTAATATATTTAATTCAGAATTTAATACTAAAGTTTCCAGAAAAACCATAGCAAAGTACAGAGAGGAACTAAATATACCTTCTTCTATAAATAGAAAATGAATAATGCGTCAAATTTAAATATAAGTTTTGTTCAAGAAGAATTATCAAAGGGAGAATTCAAAAATTTAAAAAGGATGTTTAATGACATACCGCCATATGATATTGCAATCCTGATAGAGTCTAGCTCCCCAAATAATAGAGCAATAATTTGGCAATTGATCGATGAAAATATTGAGGGAGAAGTTTTAAGTAATCTCTCTGACGAAGTAAGAGAAATGGTTCTTTCTTTTATGGATCCTGTCGAAGTAGCTGAAGTTATAAAAAATCTTGAACCAGATGAAATAGCAGACATTCTTCAAGATCTTCCAGAAACAGTAACGGCTGAAGTATTAGATGCTATGACTGATCAAAATAGGCAACTAATCAAAAAAGTCTTAGATTATCCTGAAAATACTGCTGGCGGGCTGATGAACACTGACCTTATTTTAATAAGGCCTAATCATACTTTAGAAGTGGTAATGAGGTACTTGAGAATAAAAAAAAATTTCCCCGAGGCAACAGATAGTCTTTTCGTTGTAAGTAAGACGAATAAATTTAGAGGAATACTTTCTATCTCTAAAATATTAACTAACTCTCCTGATAAGCTAGTGAAGGATTTAATGGAAGACGAGACCAATTCTATAAATGTTTATTCAGAATCATCAGAAGTAATAAGAGTCTTTGAGAAAAATGATTTAATTTCTGCACCAGTGACAGATAATCAAAATAATTTATTAGGTAGAATTACCTTTGACGATGTCATAGACGAAATAAAATCAGAAGCAGACGAATCATTGAGGCAAATTTCAGGGATAGACAGTGATACTTTTGAAAAAACGAGCACCGCTATCAGGACTAGAGGATTTTGGCTTGGAACAAATCTACTAACTGCCTTAATAGCTGCCTCAGTTATTAATATTTTTAAAGAAACCTTAGAACAAGTTATTTTTTTAGCAGTTTTAATGCCAATAATTGCTAGTATGGGAGGAGTAGCTGCGACACAAACTCTTACAATAACTGTTAGAGGTTTAGCTCTAGGCCAAATAGTAAGGGCAAATTATTTATATATTTTCAACAGAGAACTGATGGTAGGAATATCTAATGG
Source organism: uncultured SAR86 cluster bacterium (assembly GCA_902614235.1). GTDB lineage: Bacteria > Pseudomonadota > Gammaproteobacteria > Magnimaribacterales > AG-339-G14 > CASICS01. The sequence continues at coordinate 227,519 of CACMKG010000001.1, read as the reverse complement.
TTTTATATGGGCAGTTATTCTTAGTTTGATAGCTTGTTCATGGTTTCAAGATTGGTTGCTTGCATGGGTAATTTGCTTATCAATGATTATCAATTTGGTTGCGGGTGTTTTGTCTGGAATGGGAATTCCCATACTCTTAAAAGGTCTAAAAATGGATCCAGCAGTTGCGGGAAGTGTAATCGTAACAACAGTAACTGATGTAATTGGATTTTTCTCTTTCCTTGGGCTAGCTACCTACTTTTATTCTTAGCTTGATTGAATAAATTTAATTCTTAATTGCCGCAAGATTCCAAAAATAACTGGCCACAAAAAAGCAGATAAAACTGTCATTAGAATCAACTCCAAAAAGATACTTCCTTTAAATTCACTAAAAAAAAGAATTAAAATAATTTGATATATTAAAATAACGACAGCAACGAATAATGATTGTTGAATCATGTAAAGAGCTCTTAATCTATGAAAATATCTTTGTGTTAAGTAAGAAATAAGTAAAAAAAGTAATACATGAGAACCCAATAATATTTCTTGATTAACGTCTAAACAAAAACCAAATATCATTGCCCAAATTAACCCTATATCTTTAGGAAGTGCCATATTCCAATATATTAGAAACATAAGAGTTATAGGAAGATAAACAGATAAATTAAATAAATTTGATATAAAAATCTCTATTACAAGTGAAATTAATATTGTTATTCCAATAAAGAAATATATAGAAATAAAATTATTTTTTTTATCGAGGTATTCTGTCATGGATTGGCAAAAAGGATTTTTGTTCCAGTATCAAAATTTGACAATGATTGTACTTCTACTTCTAGAATAGAATCATCTTTAGAAGCGGAAATTTTATTTACTATACCAATTAAGAAACCTTTAGGATATTTTCCCCCTAATCCGGAGGTGAAAACCTTATCTTCTAATAATATATTTGAGTTTTTCTTAAAATTTTTAATTAGTAATTTATTTTGCTCTCCAATTCCTTCAAGAATAATATTTTGGTTTGTTCTCTGTATTACCCCAGGAATATTGACCTTTTTTTCATAAATTGGAATTACTTTGACATAGCTTGGAAAAATTTGATCTATTATTCCAACCAGACCATTTAAACTTAAAGCCACCATTTCTTCTGAGATCTCAGCTATATTAGTTTTTATACTAATTGATTCTTTTGGAAAATAAGACATATCAATAATCTCTCCTATTACTGATTTAGAAATAGTTTGTTTTTTTGTATAACCCATTATCTCTAATAGCTCTTCATTTTCTTTTGATAATTGTTCTAATTTAAGAAGCTCAAAATTTAATTTTTCGATTTCGTTATTCTTTTCTTCGAGATCGTTAACAAGTTTATATTGTGAAGTAAAAAAAAGACTGATCTCTTTTGATAACTCAGTGGTAGATTGCGATAAATTACTTATGGGAGAAAAGCTTTCTAAAAATGCAGATTTAATTTCCTTACCAAGACTAAAATTAATATCTAAAATTAGAATAAAGATTGTAAAAATAAGAGAAGGAAGAAGTTTCGATGCTCTCATAGAGCCAGTAGTGAAGATTGCGTTACTTGCTATTGAAGTTTGTTTGTGTTCTTTTTGGAACATATTAAATTTACTCAGTAGACAAAAGATCTACGTCATATTTATCTAATATATCAAGTGCTATTCCTCCTCCTTTAGCCACACACGTTAATGGATCTTCAGCTACATAAACAGGAATTCCAGTTTGGTCCGAAATCATAATATCCAAATCTCTAAGTAGTGCTCCTCCACCAGTCAGAACAATACCTCTTTCAGAAATATCTGCACTCAATTCCGGAGGAGACTGCTCTAGAGCATTTCTAATAGACTGCAATATAGCTGATAAAGGTCCAGAAATTGCCTCGTAAACTTCTTTGCTGCTCAAGTTAAGAGTATTAGGAACCCCTTCTGCTAAATTCCTCCCTCTTACTTCGAGATTTAGCTCTTCACTATCAGAAGATGCGCATCCAATTTTTTCTTTTATTCTTTCAGCGGTTGATTCTCCTATCAATACTCCATATTTTCTTCGAAGGTAAGAAACTATAGATTCATTAAACCTATCTCCTCCAGTTTTCAAAGAGCTAGAAAAGACAACTCCATTAAGAGCTAAAATTGCAATTTCTGTAGTCCCTCCACCTATATCAACCACCATAGAACCAGATGCATCTTCAACGGGTAATCCAGCGCCTATAGCAGCTGCCATTGGTTCCTCTATTAGTCTCACTTCTCGAGCTCCAGCTTGCAGAGCAGATTCTCTAATGGCTCTTCTTTCAACCTGAGTTGATTGACAAGGCACGCATATCAGAATTCTTGGACTTGGCTTAAAAAAGTTTTCACCATGGACTAGTTGGATGAAGTGCTGAAGCATTTTCTCTGTTACTTGAAAATCCGCAATAACACCATCTTTGAGAGGTCTTATAGCCTCTATATTTCCGGGAACTCTTCCGAGCATCCTTTTAGCTTCCGAGCCAACAGCTACTACTGTCCTATGTCCATCTGCTTTTTTTATAGCAACTACTGATGGTTCGTCTAAAACTATTCCTTTGTCTTTCACAAAGACCAAAGTGTTAGCGGTTCCCAAATCTATAGAAAGATCAGTAGAATAGAAACCTTTTAAATATTTAAAAATTGAGGCCATTGCAAATTAACTTATCTATCAAAAAGTTTTTTTTCAATTGGTATAATAACCTTTTTATCTATACAAATGAAAATTTCCGAAGAAATACTAAACAACATATCTTCTTTATCAAAAATTAGAATTGACGAAAAAATCAAGTCTGATTTGGTTAAAGATTTAGAGTCTATTTTAGAGATGGTTGGAGAAATGAACAAAATTGATACCTCAGGAATTGAACCAATGAGTCATCCTTTGGAAGAAGCCGATAATTTAAGAAAAGATAAAGCAACTAAAGAGATTAAACGGGATGAATATCAAAAATCCGCACCACAAACGGACGACGGTTTTTACCTCACTCCGAAAGTTATTGAATAATATGGAAGATTTATCAAAGTTAAGTCTTATTGATCAAATTAATGGTTTGAAATCAAGAAAATTTTCCTCTATGGAACTTACTGAATTTTATTTAAAAAAGATCGATCAAGAAAAGGCTTTAAATTCTTTCATATCATTAAATGAAAATGCACTGAAGGAAGCAAAAAAATCTGATGAAAAAATTGCCAAAAATAAAAATTCAAGCTTAGAGGGAATTCCTATTGCTCACAAAGATATATTTTGTATTAAAGATCAGATAACAACTTGTGGCTCCAAAATGCTTGAAAACTTTGTGTCTCCATATTCATCCACTGTTTATGAAAAGCTATCAAATTCAGGTACTGTGAACTTGGGTAAAACAAATATGGATGAATTTGCTATGGGTTCCTCTAATGAAACAAGTTTCTTTGGGAATGTATTAAATCCAATAGATCCTGAAAGAGTGCCGGGAGGCTCTTCAGGAGGATCTGCTTCTGCTGTTGCTGCAAATTTATGTTCTTTCGCTACTGGAACAGATACCGGCGGCTCTATAAGGCAGCCAGCTGCATTTTGCGGAATTACAGGTATAAAGCCAACTTATGGCAGGGTTTCTAGATGGGGGATGATAGCTTTTGCTTCTAGTCTTGATCAAGGAGGTATATTTGCTAAGAATGCTTTAGATGCAGCTCTAGCCTTAGAAAATATTGCAGGATTTGATGAAAAAGATTCTACTTCTATAAATACAAAAGTACCTTCTTTTCTTAATGAAGCTGAATCTAAAGATAAAGAACACATTGTAGGTATTCCAAAAGATATTATTGAAAATATTAAAGATGACAAGGTAAAGAATAACTTTTATGAATCTTTAGAAATTCTTAAAAAATCGGGAGTAAAAGTTAAAGAGATTGATCTTAAAAATATTCAATACTCTCTACCTGTTTATTATGTGATAGCTCCTGCAGAATGTTCTGCAAATTTATCTAGGTATGATGGTGTGAGGTTTGGCCATAGATGCGATAATCCAAAAGATTTAGAAGATTTGTATGAACGCTCTAGAGCTGAAGGTTTTGGAGAAGAAGTAAAAAAAAGGATATTAATTGGAACATATTGTCTTTCGGCTGGTTACTATGATGCTTACTATATTAAAGCTCAAAAAATTAGAAATTTGATTAAGCAGAGTTTTGTGAATGCTTTTAAAGAAGTATCTTCCATAATGATGCCGACATGTGCGAACGTTTCGTTCAAATTAAATTCTATTCAAAATCCAGTAGAGATGTATGAACAGGATATCTATACAATCCCTGCTAACTTAGCTGGTTTGCCTGCAATATCTATTCCCTCTGGAAAAATAAAAAAATTACCTTTGGGCATACAATTTATTGGAAATTATTTAGAGGAAGGAAATTTATTTAATCTTTCTAATAAATTCCAACAAAATAGCAATTTTCATAATGAATAATACTTGGGAATCAGTTATTGGATTAGAAGTTCATGTTCAGTTATCTACTGAATCCAAAATCTTTTCTAATGCACCAACAAAATTTGGACAAACGCAAAATAGTCAAGCGTCCTTAGTCGACCTTGGTTTGCCAGGAGTCTTGCCCGTTTTGAATGAAAAAACTATTGAAATGGCAATAAAGTTTGGATGTGCAATTAACGCAAATATTTCATCTAAAGCAATTTTTGCAAGGAAAAACTATTTTTATCCTGATCTACCAAAAGGTTATCAAATAAGTCAGCTTGATGATCCTATTGTAGGTGAAGGTAAAATAAGTATTGAAGTCGATAATGAAGAGAAGTTTATTGGTATCACAAGAGCCCATCTTGAAGAAGATGCTGGCAAATCTTTGCACGATAAATATGAAAATCTATCTGCTATAGATTTAAATAGAGCCGGAACACCTCTCTTAGAAATTGTTTCAGAGCCAGATTTAAGATCTGCCAAGGAAGCTGTAGCTTATTTGAAAAAAATCCATTCGATAATTACTTTTTTAGAAATCTCCGACGGGAATATGTCGCAGGGTTCTATGAGATGTGATGCAAATGTATCTATAAGAAAATATGGTGATAAAGAGTTTGGTAATAGAACGGAACTAAAAAATATAAATTCGTTTAGATTTGTAGAAAAGGCTATAAATTATGAAATAAATAGACAGATTGAAATTATTGAAAATGGTGGTTCTATTGATCAAGAAACAAGACTTTATGACGCTAATAAAGATGAAACACGTTCAATGCGTTCAAAAGAACATGCTAATGATTACAGATACTTTCCAGATCCTGACTTAATACCAGTAAAAATTTCTAAAGAAAAAATACAAGAAATTCAAAAAACACTGCCCGAACTTCCTGAACAAAAAATTTCAAGGTTTATTAAAGATTATAAAATATCTGAATACGAATCTAAGAATTTAAATGTTTCAAAAGAATTAAGTGGTTTTTTTGAAAAAGTTGCAAAAAAAATATCTTCGCCTGAACTTGCAGCTAAGTGGATTTTGGGAGACTTAATGGCTATCTTAAATAAAAATAATAGTGAAATTAAGGATTCTAAAATTTCTAGCAAAGACATGATTGATTTACTTTCTAGATTAGAAGAGGGTTCCTTATCTGGTCCGGGAGCAAAAAAAATAATTGAGTTATGTTGGTCATCCAACGAATCCATTGATGTTTTGATTAAAAAAGAAGGATTTGATGAAGTAAAGGGAGAAGACGAGCTTTTAGAAATTATTACTAAAATAATAAGAGATAATTCAAAGCAATTCGAACAGTATTTAAATGGCAAAGATAAGCTCTTTGGTTTCTTTGTCGGTCAAGTTATGAAAGAAACTAAAGGTAATGCTGATCCTAAATTAGTAAATGAACTTTTGAACAAAAAACTTAAGCAGTAACATACATAGTCAAAGATTCAGCAATATATGCTGGTTTTTCCTGACCTTCTATTTCCATAGTCACTTCATTTTTTACTAAATATCTTCCATCGCCTTTGTCATCAACCGATAATAGTTTTGCTTTCGTTCTAACTTTTGATCCTACATTAACTGGTGTTAAAAAACGAACTCTGTCTAGCCCATAATTAAAAGCCATGGTCATATTTTCTGGAGCTACTTGTGGAGCTGGCATGCCAGCCATCAAAGATAAAGATAAAAACCCATGTGCTATTGTCGATCCAAAAAGCGGAGTAGCTTTCTCTGAATCGACATGGATAAATTGATGATCTAATGTTGCGTCAGCAAATTGATTGATTCTATCTTGATCTACAACTAACCAATCCGATTCCCCCATATCTTTTCCGATATAGTCTTTTAAAGTATCTGCAGGTACTAATCCAGCCATAATTTTCTCCTTTAATTTAATTCATTAAGTGGTTTTTATATTCTTCTCTCAATCCAGTTTTTAATAATTTACCAGTAGCGCCATGAGGTAATTCATCTACAAATATTATATCGTCAGGTAGCCACCACTTTGCAACTTTATCTGACAAATAATTAAGAACAGAATCTTTATCGCAATCCTCAGAGTTATTTTTGACAACGAACATCAAGGGTCTTTCATCCCATTTAGGATGAAGAACTCCAACAACACACGCTTCAGCAATGCCTGGATGTCCGACAGCAGTATTTTCTAAATCAATTGAACTAATCCACTCACCACCTGTTTTGATAACATCTTTACTCCTATCCACAATCCTCATGTATCCGTCTTTTGATATAGTTGAAACATCTCCAGTATCAAACCATCCATTTTCTAAAGCTGTTTCTTCGCCTTTATAATATCTTTCAATAATTGCAGGTCCCTTGACCATCAATCTTCCAAAAGTCTTACCATCATTTGGTAAAGTATTACCAACGTCATCTACAATTTTTATTTGACAGCCATAGATAGCCTTTCCCTGACTAGTCTGTAAATCATATCTTTCTTCCAAATCCATATTTACCATATCGCTATTAAAAGCATTTAAAGTTCCAAGCGGGCTCATTTCGGTCATTCCCCAGCCATGTAATAAAAAAGCTCCGTGTTTTTCTTGAAATTCTTTTATCATCGCTCTTGGTGCAGCAGATCCTCCGACTAAAACCGACGTAACAGATTCCAGAGTAATGTTATTTTCTCTTGTAAAATTAAGAAGATCTAACCAAACAGTAGGAACTCCCATTAAATTTGTAACATTTTCTGATTGAACTAACTTACTGATAGCTTCTCCGCCTGTATGCGGTCCCGGAAGAACTAATTTAGAACCAAACATTGCAGCGGCATATGGGATGCCCCAAGCATTAACATGGAACATAGGAACAACTGGCAGTATGACGCTTGTAGAAGAAACATTCATGGCATTAGCTGCGCAAGCATACCAAGCATGCAGAATTGTCGATCTATGAGAATATAAAACTCCTTTTGGATTTCCTGTGGTCCCAGATGTGTAGCACAAAGATGATGCTGTATTTTCGTCAAATTCAGGCCAATCTATTTCATCAGATTCTTCAGCAATTAGTTCTTCATAACAAATGAGGTTTTTAACTTTTGTTTCGGCTGGCATTTGAGATTTTTCACATAAAAGAATTATTCCTTTTACATCAGGAATATTTTCATAGACGTTTTCAATAATAGGTAAAAAAGGAAGATCTACAAAAATAAATTTATCTTCAGCGTGATTGACTATGTACTCAACTTGCTCTGGAAATAATCTTGGATTCAAAGTGTGCAAAACTGCGCCAATACCGGAAATTCCAAAATATAATTCATAATGCCTGTAACCATTTAAAGCAATTGTTCCTAAAACATCGCCTTCTTTTATTTCCAATTTTTTTAGAGCATTGGCCAGTTTTTTTGCTCTTTTTGAAGAGTCCTCAATTGAATATCTATGAATTTCTCCTTCGATTGTATGACTAACAATTTCTGTTTGAGGATGAGTCTTTATAGCGTGCTCTAATACTCCGGAAATGAGTAATTGATCCTGCATCATGTTTCCTAGCATTTTTTCTCCATATTTATTTTTTGGTCTTAAAGGATATCTTTGCTTTCAAAAAGCATCAACTTATTTTTTTTTACATATTTTACAAAAAGGATTCTTCTTAATTTTTCTTTTTTGTATTTCGTTAGTCAAAGAATCAATTTCAATAAAATTTTCCTTAGAATTATTAATTTCTAATATATTTTTTATTATTTCAATTGCGAGAAAAGTACCAACTAATCCAGCTAAAGGAGAAAAAATACTTGATTCTCTGCAGGATAAATCTTCTTCTTCAATTTCTTCAAACAAACATTCGTAACAAGAGGAGTTGGAAGAAGAAAAATTAAAATTAAAAATTTGTCCTTTCCAACCAATACAAGCTCCACTTATAAGGTCTTTGTCATTTTTAAAACAATACTCATTAATAATTTTTCTTGTTTCAAAATTGTCAGAACAATCTATTACAAAATCTGAATCTTTTAAAAGCTTAGTTATATTTTTTTTGGTTATTCTTTCAGAAAAAGAATTACAAATTATATTTTCGTTTAGGTTTAGAAGCTTTTTTTTTGCAATTAAGTTTTTTTTTGCTCCAACATCAGATGAATTAAATATAATTTGTCTTTGTAAATTTGATAGCTCAACATTATCGTCGTCAAACAGATTCATAGTACCAATCCCTGAAGCTGCAAGATAAATTGAACAAGGCGAGCCCAAGCCGCCTAAACCTATAATTCCAATCGAAGAATTAGCTAACTTTTCTTGGCCAACAATATCTATTTCAGGCAACATAATATGCCTGCTATACCTCATGAGTTCTTCTTGTTTCATTATTTTGTAAGTATAGATACTCTAATGTCTTTATTTAAATCTTTCTTTTGTTCTAATTCTTTGTAACCAACTTTTTTTGAAATGCTTACTATTTTTTTAGCTTGAGAGGGGGCGTGCTCAAGAAAAAGTTTGCCCCCTTTTTTTAAAAAAACTGTGCTTTTTTGTAATATGATCATAATATCTTTAAGACCCGATTTTTTTGAAAATAATGCTTCTTCAGGTTCAAACCAGACTCCATCCTCATCTTTATCAAGTGATTTTTTGTCCACATACGGCGGGTTTGAAATAATTATATCTAAGTTGGGAAAAAGCCATTCTCTCTTCCAATCGTGATTCATAAAAATTATACGGTCTGCTTCATTAAATTTTGCATTTTTTTTTGCAGTCATTAGAGCGCCCATTGAAATATCAGTTGCATAAATTATTACTCCTGGATTTTCCTTCTTAATAGAAATAGAAATATTTCCAGATCCTGTTCCTAGCTCTAGAATAATTTTTTTATTTAATTTCTCTTTTAAAACTTCTTCGACTATCAATTCTGTCTCTGGTCTTGGTATTAACACTGAATTGTTAACTTCAAATTCACTTTTCCAAAATTCTTTTTTTCCTGTTATATAAGCTAAAGGAAAGCCTTTTCTTCTTTTCTCCACAAGCTCATAGAAGTTTTGAAATTTTTTTAAACTTAAATCAGAATTTAAATTTGTAAAAATTTTTTCTCTTGTTTGGTTTTGAATAAATCCCAATATCAATTCTGCATCTAAACTATCTATTTTTTCTTTTGCTTTATTAAGAGCATCTTGATATGTCATTATTTAAAGATTACTTTCCAATTGCGACAATAACCTCGCTTGATTTTCCTCAATTAACGTTTCTATCATTTCATCAATATCGCCATCCAAGAAGGCTTCTAAACTGTGAATTGAATATTCAATTCTATGATCGGTAATTCTATTTTGAGGAAAATTATAGGTTCTTATTTTTTCTGACCTATCTCCACTGCCCACCATATTTTTTCTCTCTGAATCTTGTTTTTCAATTTGTTTATTATTTGCTTGTTCCATCAACTTTGACTGTAATAAAGTCATAGCCTTTGCTTTATTTTTATGTTGGGATCTCCCATCCTGACATTCAACAACCAATCCGGTAGGTATATGCGTCAGCCTTACTGCTGAATCTGTTTTATTGACATGCTGTCCTCCTGCCCCTGATGCGCGGAAAGTATCGACTCTAATTTCTGATTTATCAATTTCAATTGAATCTAATTCTTCAACTTCTGGTAAAACTGCAACAGAGCATGCCGACGTATGCACTCTCCCTTGAGATTCAGTATCAGGGACTCTCTGAACACGGTGTACTCCTGATTCAAATTTGAGAAACCTGTAAACTTGTTTGCCGGAAATTTTTGCTACTACTTCTTTGAATCCACCCTTTTCACTTTCTCTCGAGCTAATTAGTTCTATTTTCCATTTCTTTCTTTCGGTAACCCTAGTAAACATTCTAAACAAGTCCCCAACAAATAAACCTGCTTCATCCCCTCCTGTTCCTGCTCTAATTTCTAAAAACACATCTTTTTCATCATCTTCATTTTCAGGTATTAAAAGTTTTTTTATTTCTAATTCATTTATTTTCAGTTGTTCAGTAATAATATTTAATTCGTCTTGAGCTAAGGATTTTATTTCAGGATCCGAGTCTTCAAGTAAAAGTTTAGTTGAAGAAAAATTTTCTAAATATGTTTTATGTTCTTCATATTTTTCTACTATTTTTTTTATATTTGAATATTCTTTAGAATAATTCGCATAAAGTTGATGATTATTAACTATTTCAGAATTAGATAGTTCTTTTTCTAAAAAAAGGTATCTTTCTTTTATAGAATCTAACTTTAATAAAATTGTATCCAGCATGACTAATTTGGTTATTATAAATCGATATCTATTAAAAAAATTTAATTATGCATTTTAAAAAGCCTTTCCTTTTATCTTTATTTATTCTTTTTATTAGTTGTTCAACCACCAATCTGGAAAATGGTTCTTATTCTAAAAAAATAATAGGAAAATTCTCAATGTTTTCAGAAAATACTTACATTTCTGGAAAAATTTCTATTTTTAATCAAAAAGAAATTAGCCAAATAAAAATTAACCTTGATAGATATCCAAAAACTTTCTTAGTTACCGAAGTCAGAGATGGAAATCAAAAAAAAATTAATAGCAATTTTAATGAATCTTATGAGGAAAATACTGTCAAAAATTTAATTGAAGAAATTACAATATCTAGATTTAGTAAATGGCTTAGTGAATTATGCAACCTGAATGAATGCAAAGAGTATGCAACGCAAAACGTTACAATTACCAAAGAAGAAATTTATGCAAATAAAAAAATTAAGAAAATTGTTGGTTCATATAAAAACTTTAAATTTGCTGTTATTTTTAAATCATGATTTTTATTTCTCCAGCCAAGATAAATAGAGGGTTTAATGTTTTAAAAAAAAGGCCTGATGGTTTTCATGATATTGAAACTAATTTCCAATTTTTAGAATGGGGAGATGAAATAACTTTCAATTTTGATACGAGCACTTCGCAGGTTACTTGCCCAAAAGTAAAGGAAAAAAATAATCTTGCCTATAAAGCAATCCATCTTTTAAAAAAAACTTACAAAATTAATAAGGAAGTTTCTCTAAAAATAAAGAAAAATATTCCAATTGGCTCAGGCCTTGGAGGCGGAAGTTCTAATGCTGCGACTGTGCTACTTGTATTGAACAAATACTGGAAATTAAATTTAAATAATAATGTTTTAAAGGATCTTGGTTCTTCATTAGGCTCTGATGTTCCAATTTTTATTGAGGGAGTTGCAAGAAAAGCAAATGGTAAAGGGGAAATATTTTCCAAAACTTTATTAAAAGAAGAAATAATTTTTTTAGTTATGCCTAAATGTAACATTTCAACTGCAAAGGCTTTTCAAGAAATAGAGATTAGTGATTTTAAAAATTCAAAAAATAGTAAAGATTTTAATTTTTTTGAAAAATGGGCTAGAAAAAATTATAAAGAAGTTGATGATTCTTTTATTTGGTTAGAATCTATAAAAAAAGGAAACTTAACCGGAACAGGGTCTGCCTTGTATGCAATATTTAATTCTTTTGAAGAGGCAAGTAAAATAATAGATAATGCTCCAAAAAATAATAATTATTTTGTAACAAGGAGTTTAAACGAATCGCCTTTATTAAAAGAATTAAATAAAAATGGGGTGTAGCCAAGCGGTAAGGCAGCGGCTTTTGATGCCGCCATGCGATGGTTCGAATCCATCCACCCCAGCCAACATAAATTATGAATGATAAAAATAACCTAGTTCTTTTTTCAGGAAATTCAAATCCTGAATTAGCCAACAAAATAGCCAAAAAATTAAATACTACTTTAGGAAGAGCTTTGGTAGATAAATTTAGTGACAAAGAATTAAATATCAGAGTCGATGAACATGTGCGAGGAAAAGATGTATTTATTTTGCAATCTACTTGTTTCCCAGCAAATGACAATCTTATGGAGCTTATTATTCTTATAGATGCTCTAAGAAGATCTTCTGCATCTAGAATAACAGCGGTAATTCCCTATTTTGGATATGCTAGGCAGGATAGAAGAGTGAGATCTGAGAGGGTTCCAATAAGTGCTAAGTTAGTTGCAGATATGTTGCAAAGTGCTGGAGCGGACAGAATTTTAACTATAGAGCTGCATTCAGATCAAATTCAAGGATTTTTTAATGTTCCTGTTGATAACGTTTATGGAACAAAAGTTATACATAATCATATTGTTAAATCCTCTTATGAAGATCAAATCATAGTTTCTCCTGATGTCGGAGGAGTGGTTAGAGCTAGAGCTTTAGCTAAATTATTAGACGATGCTGATTTAGCCATAATCGACAAAAGAAGAGAAAAAGAAAACTCATCTCAAGTTATGAACGTGATTGGAAATGTTCAAGGAAAAACTTGTATATTAATAGATGATATCATCGATACTGCGGGTACAATTTGTAATGCTGCTGATGCGCTTAAACAAGGAGGTGCTAGCAAAGTTGTTTCCTATGCCACCCATGCGGTACTTTCTGGACCAGCAATTGAAAGAATTAGTAATTCAGAGCTAGACGAATTGATAGTTACTGATACAATCCCTCTCTCAGAAAATGCTTCAAAGTTAAAAAAGATTAAGATCATTTCTATGGACGAAACATTATCTGATGCTATAAATAGAGTTAATAAGGAAGAATCTATCAGTGCAATGTTTCTTTAAGAGGTCAAAATGTCTTTACAAACAGAGTTAGAAATTAATTTAAGAACAGATTCAAACGAAGGAACTAATATATTAAGAAAAAATGGAAATGTTCCTGGAATTCTTTATGGCAACAATGAAGATTCTGTAAAAATTCAGTTACTGAGCAAAGACCTCAGAAAGGCGCTAGAGCAGCCTAGTATTTTCTCTCAAATTATAAATCTTAAAGAAAGTGGTAAAGAATTTAAAGTTCTTTTAAAAGACGTTCAAGTTAATCCTGCAAATGACGAGCCAATTCATGTTGATTTTCAGAGGGTGTCTGAAAAGACTAAGCTTACCTTAGATGTTCCAATTAAATATATAAATGAAGAATTATGCGTTGGAGTAAAAAATCAGGGAGGCATGCTATCAAAGAATAAAAATGACATCGAACTAACATGCTCAGCTGACAATCTCCCAGAATTCATAGAAATAGATTGCACAAATATAGAATTGAACTCAGCAATAATGCAATTCGCTCTTATTCTTCCTGAGGGAGTAGAACTATCTCAAAACCTTTTAAATGGTCAAGATCAACCCGTTGTGGCATGTTCGGCTACAAGGGCTACATTAGATATTGAAGAAGAAGTTGAAGTTGTTGAAGGTGAAGATGGGGAAGTCATTGAATCTGAAGCAGAGCAAGAAGATGGTGGTGAAGCTACTGACGAGTCTGAAAAACAAGGAGATTAAAGAACTCTTTTTTTTAGAGTATGAAAAAGTTTCTAATAGCAGGTCTAGGCAATCCCGGTACGAGATATGCAAATACTAGACACAATGCTGGAAAAGATTTAATAAATTTATTTTTAGAGAAAAATTCCCTAGAGTTAAAAGAGAATAAATCTATAAAAGGAGAAATAAGCTCTTTTAAAATACTGGATGTAGAGGTATTTTTTTTAATTCCTAATATTTTCATGAATCATAGTGGTAAGTCATTAAAACCAACAATTAAAAAACTTAACTTGCCTTTAAACAAAGTTTTAATAATTCATGATGATTTAGATTTGCCTTCAGGAACTTGTAAATTGAAAGATGGCGGCGGTGATGGCGGTCATAACGGATTGAAGAGTATCATTGAAAGCCTTGGAGGTAGAAAAGATTTTAAAAGAATGAGAATTGGTATTGGTCATCCTGGTGAATCAAAATTAGTTAATAAATATGTTGTTCAAAAAGGCTCTTTAAAAGAAAGACAAGAACGTTTATGTGCAATTAGAAGTGGAATAGAAGTTATTGAATTAATAATTAATGATAGCTGGGATAAAGCTCTAAACATTCTTCATTCCAAATAATGTCTTTTAAATGTGGAATTGTAGGTTTGCCAAATGTTGGTAAATCTACATTATTCAACGCACTAACCTCAGCAGGCATCCAAGCAGAAAACTTTCCTTTTTGCACTATTGACCCAAACACAGGAATTGTGAATGTTCCGGATAAGAGATTAGTTCAATTAAAAAAAATTGTTAATCCAAAAAAAATTATCCCTGCCACGGTTGAATTTGTTGATATAGCAGGGTTAGTCTCTGGAGCTTCTAAAGGAGAAGGATTGGGTAATAAATTTCTTGGTCATATAAGAGAAACTCAGGCTATTGCCCATGTTGTGAGATGTTTTGAAAATCAAAAAATTACTCATATAAATGAAAAAATAGATCCTCTTCAAGATATTGAAATTATAGAAACGGAATTAATTCTTTCTGACATTGAAATATTGGAAAAAACAAAAGAATCTTTAAAGAAAAAAATTAAGAGTGGTGACAAAACAATCTCTGTAAAATTAGGAACAATTGAAAAATTTTTATCTAGTTTATCTAAAGGAATAAATGCTCGTTCAATTGATTGCAATGAAGATGAAATAAATATTATTAATGAGTTCAATTTAATTTCTCTTAAGCCAGTAATCTATGTTGCTAATGTTGATGAAAGTGAAAACAATTCAGAAGCTATTAAAAAAGTTAAAGAAAAAGCAACACAAGATAATTCTCTAGTTATAGAAATGTGTAATCAATTAGAAGCGGAAATTAGTGAATTAGGAGACGACAAAGAAGATTTTTTAAAAGAAATTGGTTTAGAGGAACCTGGATTAGATAGATTTATCAGGACCGCATACGAAACCTTAGGTTATAAGACTTTTTTTACCGCAGGAGAAAAAGAGGTTAGGTCTTGGGTAATAAAATCCGGATACAAAGCACCACAAGCCGCTGGCGTAATACATACTGATTTTGAAAAAGGCTTTATTAGAGCGGAAACAATAAGTTTTGACGATTTTATAGAATTTAAAGGAGAGCAAGGTTGTAAAGCAGCTGGCAAATGGAGATCGGAAGGAGCTGAATATTTAATTAATGATGGTGACGTAATCCTTTTTAGATTCAATGTCTGAGATTACTTGACATTTAATGTCCTGATGAAGAGAATCCACTTGCGGCTATGTAGCTCAGCTGGTTAGAGCGCAGCATTCATAATGCTGAGGTCCTGTGTTCAAGTCACAGCATAGCCACCATTAAAGGTGTCTGCATTTGAAAATATATTACTCTTCGGAAGGGGCTAAAACAGCTTTCATACTAAGCTTTACTTTGCCTCTATCATCGATTCCGATGACTTTAATATCTACTTCCTCGCCTTCTACAAGGTAGTCAGAAACATTTTTCACTCTTTCTTCAGCTATTTCAGAAACATGTACTAAGCCTTCTTTGCCATTATCAAAAGAAACAAAAGCTCCAAAATCTACAATTTTAAGAACAGTCCCTGTACAGATAAGTCCTACTTCGGGTTCTGCAGTCATAGATTCTATTATCGCTAAAGCCTCTTCTCTATCTTCTTTGCTTCTTCCATAGATGCTTATTTGACCTTTATCGTTGATGTCAATGTTAGTTGAAGTTTGCTCGGTAATTTTCTTTATTGTAGCTCCACCCTTTCCAATTACTTCTCCAATTTTATTTTTTGGTATTGAAGTTTTTAATGATTGAGGGGCCTTTTCATTCAACTCTGGTCTAGACTCTGATAAAACCTTGTTCATTTCTCCAAGTATATGAACTCTTGCAGTATTTGCTTTTTCTAGTGCATCCTGAAGAATTTCTTCGTTTATACCTGCAATTTTTATATCCATCTGGAGAGCTGTGACTCCATCTGAAGTTCCTGCGACTTTGAAGTCCATGTCACCTAGATGATCTTCATCTCCCAAAATGTCAGTTATTACACAGTGTTGATCCTTATCTTTTACTAAACCCATAGCAACTCCTGCGACTGGTTTTTTTACTGGGATACCGGCATCCATCATTGCTAAACTTGATGCACAAACAGTTGCCATTGAGCTTGAGCCATTGGATTCTGTAATTTCAGAAACTACTCTTATAGCGTATTCAAATTCCTCTGGATTAGGTATGACAGCCTCCAAAGCTCTTCTGGCTAATTTTCCATGTCCAATTTCTCTTCTTTTAGGACTTCCCATCATTCCTGCCTCTCCTACAGAATACGGTGGAAAATTATAATGAAGCATAAAAGGATCTTTAGAATCTCCTTGTAAAGAGTCAATAAGTTGAGAAAGTTTTAAAGAATCAACAGTAGCTACCGCTATAGATTGAGTTTCACCCCTAGTAAAAAGAGACGATCCATGAGCTTGACTCAAGATTCCTGTTTCGACAGCAATAGGTCTAACAGTATCCAAATCTCTACCATCTATTCTAGGCTCACCATTCAAAAGTCT
Organism: uncultured SAR86 cluster bacterium; assembly: GCA_902614235.1. Taxonomy (GTDB): domain Bacteria; phylum Pseudomonadota; class Gammaproteobacteria; order Magnimaribacterales; family AG-339-G14; genus CASICS01. The sequence continues at coordinate 210,778 of CACMKG010000001.1, read as the reverse complement.
TGTCCTAACGATATCAGACTCAAGAGCTTTAAATTGATCCGATACTTCTTTCAATGCATCTTCATCTTCTTCATCAACCTCCGCTTTAACTAGATCTCTAGCTTCGGCCACAGCTTCTTGTCTCTTAGTTTTTTCAGCTATTTGATAAGCATTCTTTAGTAAGTCTGAAGCTTTATCTAAAACCATTTGCTTGAGATCTTGATTTTCTTCTGCTAATTCATATTCAATTGGAGTAATTGTTGCTTGATTGACCATTTCCTCAATAAGTTCAAGACTAGGCTTCATTTCCTGCTGAGCGAAAAGAATCGCTCCAAGCATTTGATCCTCAGACAGCTCTGATGCTTCAGACTCAACCATAAACACTGCATCAGTAGAGCCAGCAATAACCATATCAAGTTGAGATTCCTTCAAATCTTTAAGCCCTGGATTTAAAATATAACTTCCGTCTATAAAACCTACTCTGGCTGCTGATAAAGGCCCTGAAAAAGGGAGACCAGAAAGTTGAAGAGCTGCCGAAACACCGATCAATGAAATTATATCGGCTGTATCATCATTATCAATCGACATTACTGTGCAAACCACCTGTACTTCTTGGGTATAACCTTTTGGAAAAAGAGGTCTAATAGGCCTATCAATCAATCTTGACGTTAAAACTTCCGTTTCTGAAGGCCTGCCTTCTCTTCTAAAAAAACTTCCTGGGATTTTTCCTGCCGCATAAAACTTTTCAATGTAATTTACTGTTAAAGGAAAAAAACTTTGGCCTGGCTTTTGTCCACCTGCCACTACTGTTACGAGAACTTGCGTATCCCCTGATGATGCTATGACAGATGCTGTTGCTTGCCTTGCAACTTTTCCAGTTTCTAACGTGACTTCTCTGCCTGCAATAGTTTTAGTACAAGAGATAATATTTGATGTATCCATAATATTTTGTGTTGATTAGATTGAAGTAATCTAAATTATTTTCTTAAATTAAGTTCTTTAAGCAAGGAACTATACTTTTTAAGGTCCTTTTTTTTAAGATAGTCTAAAAGCTTTCTTCTTTTATTGACCATTCTAATAAGACCTTGACGAGAGTGATGATCTTTTTTATGTTCATCAAAATGACTTTGTAATGCGCTAATGTTTTCGGTTAACAAAGCTATTTGTACCTCTGGAGAACCAGTATCTACTTCAGACCTAGCGTGTTTATTCATCACCTCTTTTTTCTTATCTGTCCCTAAACTCAAGAACATCCTCCGTTCCAGTTTTTAATCAATAGTTAACAATCTTTTGGGCTTTATAAAGCCGTTACAGTTTTCGACAATTCCTATAAAATTTTTGTTTTTATCAAATAACCTTAAAAACTTGTCTTCACTGGTCAATTTCATTTCAACTTTTTGACCTTTTGTTATTCTTTCTATAATTTCTGATCGGCATTGTATATCATCTAGACGATTTAGTGCATCCCCAGGAGCAATTATTTTTTCTCTAAAATTTTCATTGCACAAGCTTTCTTCTCTCAAAGAATCCTCAACCTTAAAACCTGCAGATTCAGTTCTTCTAAGGTTCAGAAGAGTACCTAAACTTCCTGCTTTTTTTGAAATGTCCTCGGCAAGAACTCTTATATAAGTGCCCCTTCCACAAGATATTTCTAATTTAAGAATATTTTTTTCAAAAGAAATGAAATTAATTTCATGAATCACTATTTTTCTTGAATTCATATCTAGATTTATCCCTTTTCTGGCATATTTATAAAGTGATTTCCCTTTATATTTTAAAGCTGAATAAATAGGGGGTACCTGATCTATCTCTCCAACAAAACAATTAAGAATTTTTTCTAATTCATTTTTTGATGGAATAAAGTTGGTTCTTTCTATTACTTTTCCTTCAATATCCCCTGTATTAGTCTGCTGTCCTAATAATATTTCAGCTTCATATGATTTAGGTAAATTAGCTAAGTAGTCTGAAAATCTTGTCATCTGTCCAACACAAGCAATTAAAATTCCGGTAGCCATAGGATCTAAAGTTCCTGCATGTCCTACCTTTTCTTTTGACAAATATTTTTTTAATTTTCTAACGTAATTGCCTGATGATATATTTTTTGGTTTATCTAAAACTAAAATTCCAGATAACATTTTTAAATATCGTCTTTAAAAAACGAAATAGTTGGTATTTTTTTTAAACTTATCGATTTTCCCAACATCGTTCTTATAAAACCCTTAGATTTATCTAAAGCTTTTTTAATAGAGACTTCTTCATCCTTTAAGTTAATAGTTGAATAAAAAATCTTTGCATTAGATAAATCATCTGAAAGCACAACATTTGTAATAGTAATATTTCTTAACCGGGGATCATTAACTTTGAATAAAAATATGGACGCAACTTCTTTTTTAATCGAATCAGAAACTCTTTGAGATCTTTTATATGGTAGTGAGTCAAACAAATCTATAGCTTTCTCTGTATTTCTTCTCTTTGAAACACTTCAATAATATCACCCTCTTTTATATCGGTGTAATTTGTAATTCCTATTCCGCATTCAGTTCCACTCTTTACTTCCTTAGCCTCATCTTTAAATCTTCTCAATGAATCTAACATTCCTTCATGTATAACCGTATTGTCTCTAATAACTCTCACATTTTTATTGGGATAAATGGTTCCATCTTCAACGACAGATCCTGCAATAAACCCAAATTTTGGAGACTTAAATATATCCTTAACTTTTGCTTTTCCTAAAATAGATTCTTTTATATCTGGATCCAGCGACCCTTCAACTACTTTTTTAACAGCATCAATTAGATCATAAATTATTCCAAAATATTGAATTGAAACTCCTTCTTGCTCAGCTAACTCTGTAGCGGCAGTCTCAGCTCTAACGTTAAAACCGAAAATAAATGCCTCAGAAGCAATAGCTAAGTTAACATCATTTGGAGTTATTGGACCGACAGCATCTAAAACGATTTTAATTTTTGCTTCTTCAACGTTCATGTTTAATATTGCGCCAGACAACGCCTCCAAGGAGCCATTGGTATCTGATTTTAAAATTAGATTTATAGATGGTTTGACTCCCTCGCTTGCATTCGCAAAAATATTTTCCATATTTACGACGCTTTTTTGAGCAAGTCTTTTATCTCGAATTTTATTTGCTCTGTTTTCTGACAATGTTTTTGCTGCTTTTTCGTCTTTAACAACAATAAACTCGTCTCCTGCCGAAGGTGGAAACTCTAAGCCAGAAATAAAAACTGGAGATGATGGTATAGCTTGTTTGATTAAATCTTCATTGAAATCTTTTAAAGCTCTAATTTTTCTTGATTGATCTCCAACTAAAATATAATCACCGGACTGTAAGGTCCCTTTTTGAACAAGTAAAGTTGCAACTGAACCTTCTCCTTTTCTTACACCAGATTCCAAAACAATTCCCGCTGCGGGGCCAGTATGATTTGTTTTAAGTTCCATTAGCTCTGAAACTAATTGAATGCTATCTAATAAATCATTCATACCATCTCCATTTTTAGCAGAAACTGGAATCATTTGAGTATCGCCTCCCCAATCTTCGGGAACTAAGCCAATTGCTGAAAGGTCACCTTTCACTTTCTCAATATCAGCATCTGGAGTATCTATCTTATTTATCGCAACAATAATTTGAACGCCAGCATCTTTTGCATGATTGTATGCCTCTTCCGTTTGTGGCTTAACGCTATCGTCAGCAGCGACGACCAAAATAACTATATCGGTTGAATTAGCTCCTCTTGCTCGCATTTGTGAAAAAGCTGCATGTCCAGGTGTGTCAATGAAAGTTATTAATGAATCATTATATTCAACTTGATAAGCACCGATTCCTTGAGTAATTCCACCCTCTTCCGAGTCAGCAACAGAAGATTTTCTTATAAAATCAAGAATAGATGTTTTTCCATGATCTACGTGACCCAAAACAGAGACAATTGCATTGCGAGGTTCCTCTTCTCCTTCGTATTGGATATTTTCAATTAAATTCTCTTCTTCTTCGTTTTCTGTAAAGGGTATGCCTATATGACCTAGCTCCTCTGTAACAACTAGAGCTGTTTCTTGATCGATAAATTGGTTGAGAGTGACCATAACCCCGTTATTCATTAAAGTTTTGATTAACTCTCCAGATTTAATAGATAAATCTTTTGCTAGATCTGAAACAGAGATGGTTTCAGGTATTTTAATTTCTTTTTGAATGAACTCGGCAGGCTTTTCAAACTCTTGAACATTAGAAAGTTTTGTTTCTAAGTACTTTTCTCCTTCAAGTTCTCTTTTATCTTTTTTTGAATCTTGTTTTTCTTTGAATTGGATTTTAGTATTTACTAAAGATTTTTTTTGAACTTTTACTTCCGAAGTGGACGGTTTCTTTATCCTTTTTACAGTTTGGTTTTGTTTTTCTTCTTTAGCCTGCTCTACTTTTTTTTCAGCATCTTTTCTTTTTGCTTCTGCAGCGTCAAAATCTATTTCTCCACTTAAGTCAGCTTTTGTAGTTGGTTTTGTTTCAGATAAGTTCTGATTTAACCTGGTTATTGATATACCCTTTTTTGCAGATGAAGTATCTTTTTTTAAAGAAATAGTTTTTTTTGATGTCTTCTTTGAAGATTTTAAAAAAGTTAAAAGAGTTTTTTTATCTTCGTTATTAACTTCGTCAGTAATTGACTTATGAGACAAGCCAGCCGCTGACATTTGTTTAAGGAGATTTTCAGGCTCGAAGCCAATAGCTTTAGATAACTGTGTTACGTTCACTTTTTTCTTTTAATTAATTAAACCAGTCCGCTCGGGCATCCATTATTATTTTTCCTGCTTCTTCCTCGCTTAAATCTAAAATTGGAGATAACTCATCAGAGGATAAATCAGCTAAATTTTCTTTATCTTTAATACCAGCAGTTTTTAAAAGCTCAATATACTCCGGCTTAAGTGACTCAATACTTTCCAAGGTGCTATCTATTTCAGTTTCAACTGATTCTTCGTCCATTTCAGCGATGGCGATTTCAAGAAGAGCTTCCTCAGCTCTTTCTATTAAAGTATCAATAATTTCTGAATCTAGTTCTTCAATTTTTGCAAAATCTTTTGCTTCTGATTGAGAAATTTTTTGAACTGAGTCAAGGCCATTTTCTATCAATTTATCTGCAAGTTCTTGATCAACACCGATATACTTTATGAGAGCATTTTTTGGAGATTCTTTTACATCAAGATTATCATTTTCCCCACTTATCTGTATTTCCCAGCCAACCAATTCTGAAGCTAATCTTATATTCTGTCCATTTCTCCCGATTGCCAAAGCCAGATTTTCGTCTTTAACTATAACTTCCATAATTCCTGAATCATCGTCCATTACAATGGACGTAACTTCTGCAGGAGAAAGAGTATTTATTAGAAGCTTCGCTGGATCGTCATCCCAAACCACTATGTCAATTCTTTCACTTCCTAATTCATTAGAAACGGCTTGAACTCTCGATCCTCTCATCCCAACACATGCTCCTACAGGATCTATTCGAACATCATTGGTTTTGACTGCAATTTTTGTTCTGGCTCCTGAATCTCTAGCCACTGACCTAATCTGAATTACCTCCTCAGCGATTTCAGGGACTTCAAGTTTGAATAATTCAGTTACCATTTCTTTACTGCTTCTGGATAAAACTAGTTGAGCTCCTCTATTCTCTCTTACGCTTTCCTCAAGAATTCCTTTAATTCTGTCTCCCACTCTATAAATTTCACCTTGAACTAAATCTCTTCTTGGCAAAGAAGCTTCTGCATTATCTCCCAAATCTACAATTATTAATTCTCTTGTTACTTTTTTTACCGTTCCATTTATTAATGTTCCTAAATAAGGCCTAAATTTTTTAATTATCTCCAATCTTTCCGCATCTCTGACCTTTTGAACTATGACTTGTTTGGCAGCCTGTGCTGCAATTCTTCCAAATTCTGGATTTTCTATTGGTTCTCTATGAATGTCTCCTACTTTAAGCCCTTTTTCTTCTGCATTATCACTATCAACCAAAATATGAAAATTTGGTTCTTCATAATTATCAAAATCTACAACTTCCCAAGTCCTATAAGAGGAATACTCTCCGGTATCAGTATCAATATCAACTTTGATGGAGACTTCTTCGGTAAATTTTTTCTTTGCTGCACTAGCCAATGCTAATTCTATTGCTTCAAAAATTGTTTCTTTAGGTAAATCTTTCTCGTTAGATACAGACTCAGCTATTGTTAAAATTTCTTCATTCATTTTTATCCTTTGTAAATTAGTTTTGATGTAATGTAACTATTTGCGTCTATTTTAATAGATTCTTTTTTATTGTTCATAACCTCAATATAATTATCAGAAACAGAAAGAAGTTTACCTAAAACAGAATCTTTTCGGGAATCTTCTTCAAATTTTACAAGTATAGTTTGCTCTCTAAAGTTCTTGAGCTGTTCCATATTAAAAAAAGTCCTTTCTATGCCCGGTGAAGAAACTTCTAAGCTAAAATTGAAATTAATAAGCTCAGTGTTTTCTAATACTTCTTTAATTTGCATATTTACTTTTTCACAGTCACCTAAATTTATAGGTGCATCCTCATTATCAATATAGACTCTTATGAGTTTTGAATTATTTTTACCTGATAACTCTATTCCCCATAAAATATAACCAAGATTGCAAATATCCTTGCTAATAATACCTTCTATCTCATTTTCTATTTTCATACTAAATCATAATAAATAGGCCCATAAAGGGCCTAAATTTGGTAGCGGGGGCAGGATTTGAACCTACGACCTTCGGGTTATGAGCCCGACGAGCTACCAGACTGCTCCACCCCGCAATTAAGTGGCGGGAGTATAAAATTTAGGAGAAATAAGGTCAAGTATTGGTACCGAAGAGAGGATTTGAACCTCCACGGGCATAAGCCCACTACCCCCTCAAGGTAGCGTGTCTACCAGTTCCACCACTTCGGCACTTCATAATCAATCTGGTAAATTTTCTATTTCTGAAGATATTGACTGAATTTCTTCTGATTCTTCTAAAAATACTTCAATTTCAGACTCAAAAGAATATTTTTGATAAACCGAGATTGCAACTGTATTTACAAAAAATAAAAAGACCAATACCCATGTTAATTTCGTTAAAATATTTGCTGAATCTGTAGGCCCTAATAAAGCATTATTTCCACCACCGCCGAAGGCAGATCCAATATCGGCACCTTTCCCATTCTGAAGAAGAATAATCAAAATCAAAGCTATAGCAATGAAAATTTGTAATCCAACTAAAACATTTAACATCTTCTAAAATTTTTTGGCGATTCTAGCAAATTCTTCACCATCAAGCGAAGCATTTCCTACTAAGCATCCTGACAAAATATCTGAGGACATAATTTCTTCGATATTTTTACTGGATACGCTACCTCCATAAAGTAAAGGAATTTTTTTCAGTTTTTTTTCTTTTAAAAAAATAGAAATTATTTTTAAAGCGTCATCAATATTTTTTTTATCTGCAGGTATGCCTGTTCCAATTGCCCAAATAGGTTCATAAGCAATAAATTTTGGACAAAGTCCATCTTGAAAATAAGAATCTAATTGATTAAGAAGAAATTTTTCTCTTTCTCCTTTATTCAGGATGCTTTCGTCTTCACCAATACAAAGTATTGAATTTATATTACAACCTTCTAATTTTTGAGATTTTTTTTTGACTATAGAGTTACTGTCTCCTTTAAATCTAACCTCAGAATGACCTACTAAGCAATATTTTAGTTGTGCAGAGCTCCTCGAAAGTTGGTAAGCAGAAATTTGTCCTGTGAAAGGTCCATCGTCATGAATAGAAACATCTTGGGCTGCCATGATTAAATTAGGAGCCTGTTGAGAGCACTTGATAATATCTAAATAATTTGGACAGACAATAATTTCTATGTCTTTTTTTATTAGCTTAAGAGTTTTATTAAATCTATTTTGCCATTCCTCAATATCAATGGAATTCATCTTCCAATTTGCTATTAAGTATTTCATCTTAAGTTAATTTTTTTACAAAATTAGATAAAATTTTTGAAGCAGACTTAGTCTCTTTTTCGTTTTTACTCTCAACCATAATTCTAATCAATGGCTCAGTTCCAGATGGCCTTACGTTAACTCTTCCATCGTATTTTTTTAAATTGAGAGATATATCTCTCAATAAATTTTGGAAATTTTTATTTTTAAGAACTTTTTCAGAATTTTTGGTTTTTACATTAGTTAAAATTTGAGGATATTTTGTAAAAGGTTTTAATAATTGATCCAAAGATAAACCAGAACAAATATAGGCTTCAAGAAATTTAATCGCTGCAATAATTGCGTCGCCACTGTTTGAAGAATCCAAAGAGATAATATGCCCTGATTGCTCACCTCCTAAGTCCCAGTTAAGTTCTTCTAGTTTTTGCAAAACATATCTATCTCCGACATCTGACCTGACTAGTTCTACTCCCATTTTTGTAAGAGAATTTTCCAGTCCCTTGTTTGTCATAATTGTTCCCACAATCCCTTTTGAACCAAGTGTAATTTGATTTTCAAACTTATCTCTAGCTAACACAAATAAAATATCATCTCCATTTAACTCCTTAGCGTTTTTATCAACAATAATTAATCGATCTCCATCACCATCAAAAGCTATTCCGAAATCTGCTTTATTTTTAAGAACTCCTTTTTGTAAAAATTTTATATTAGTAGATCCACAATCCTTATTAATATTGGTACCATCTGGTGTGTCAAATAAAACAATTATTTCAGCTCCTAGTTCTTTAAAAACTTTAGGAGCCACATCATATGTGGCACCATTTGCAACATCTAAAACAATTTTAAGCTTATTGAAATTTATATTTCTTTTTAAAGAACTTTTACAAAATTCAATATACCTTCCACTGGCATCTGTTAGTCTTGCAGCCTTACCTAAATTCTTTGCTTCGGAAACATCTAATTCTTCAGTTAATTTTTTTTCTATTTTTTCTTCTAAGTCATTTGAAATTTTTTTTCCATCATCACCAAAAAACTTTATCCCATTATCTTCATAAGAATTATGAGATGCGCTTATGACTACACCGGCTTGATTTTTAAATGAACTAGCTAAATAGGAAACCGCAGGCGTTGGCATAGGGCCGACCAACCTAACATCCACTCCAGCAGAAATAATTCCTGATTGAAGTGCTGTTTCCAGCATGTATCCAGAAATTCTCGTATCTTTTCCAATAATAAGTGCTTTGATTCCTTGCTCTTTAAACACTTTTCCAGCAGCCCAACCTAATTTGAGGATAAATTCTGGATTTGTTTCTTTAGAGATAGATCCTCTTATACCATCTGTACCAAAGTGCTTTCTCTTTCGAATCTTAAGTAGCCTAGCCAAAAACTTCACCTATCATAGTTGCAGTCAATGGAACATTATGAGTTCTAATTATTTTAGCTCCATTTAATAGAGAAATTATACCAGTTGTAGCACTTGTCTGATCTAAATTAGTATCTTTTGTCAGCTTCTTAAGAAACCCTTTTCTTGAAATGCCAATCAAACAAGGATTTTTGAATTTTGTATAATTAAATTTACTTATTATTTCTAAATTTTCATGAGGAGTCTTTTCATAGCCAAATCCTGGGTCTAATATTATTTTTTCTTTAGAAATTCCATTCTTTGAGAGTTCTGAAATCTTTTTTTTAAAAAAGTTTCCGATCTCAGAGCAAATTGAATTTTTAGAAAGGTTTTTTTCTTTATGCATAATACAAACTGGAAGATTATGTTCTCTAACCAATTCTAAAGATTTTTGATCCTTTAATGAATTTATGTCATTAATAAAATCAACCCCATTTTTAATTGCTTCAAATATCACTTCGCCTTTTGAAGAATCAATTGAAACAATGGCATTTATGTTTTTTATATCTTCTAAAATTGGCATGAGCCTATCTAGTTCTTCAGCAACTGAAACTAATGATGCACTAGGTCGAGAGGATTCAGCTCCAATATCTATGAATGCGGCCCCTACGCTCTCCATTTTTTCAATTTCTTTTAAAACTTTATTTCTGTCAGTTTTTAGAGTTTTCGGACATATAAACTTTCCACCATCAGAAAAAGAATCAGGAGTTAAATTTATAACTCCCATTACTTTTGGGACTTCAAAATTAAGCTCTTTTTTAGAAAAGAGCATCTTATCTAAGTTTGGTTTGCAGGGTCTGAAATCGAAGGTTTGCTGGTGGACTTCTTTTTCTTATTTCCTGAGTCGCCATCATCATTAGACCTAGGAGAAGCACCAGCCATAATATCTTCAATTTGATCGCTGTCGAGCGTTTCGAATTCTACTAAAGCTTTTGCCATGCTATGAAGCTTATCAATATTATCCTTGAGAATTTTTGTTGCTGCAGAATAACAATCATCAATTATTTTCCTTGCCTCAGAATCGATAAGTTCAGAAGTCTGATCAGAAAATGCGGTGCTAGAACTTGCAGCAGATCTTCCTAAAAAAGGCTCATCTCCACTTTCTTCAGAATACTTCATTGGACCAAGTTTTGATGAATAACCCCATTTAGTGATCATATTTCTTGCTAATTCGGAAGCTCTTTCAATATCATTGGAGGCTCCAGTTGTCACTCCATCTGCTCCGTAAATTAACTCTTCAGCTATACGACCACCGAATAAACCGCAAATCCTATCCAAAATAGCCTGTTTGCTTAAACTATATTTATCTTCTTCGGGAAGAAAAACCGTAACTCCCAAAGCTCTTCCTCGAGGAATGATAGAAACTTTGTAAACCGGATCATGCTCTTTCAAACATTTACCGACAATTGTATGACCGGCTTCATGATAAGCTGTCTGAGTTTTTTCATTCTCACTCATCACCATGGATTTCCTTTCTGCACCCATCATAACTTTATCTTTTGCCAATTCTAATTCGATCATTGATACTTTCTTTTTCCCTGATCTTGCAGCAAATAATGCTGCTTCATTAATTAAATTAGCTAAATCAGCTCCTGAAAATCCAGGAGTTCCTCTAGCAATAAAAGAAACCTCAACATCTTTGTCAACAGGGACCTTTTTAATGTGAACTTTTAGAATTTGTTCTCTTCCTTTAATGTCTGGTAAAGGAACTACAACTTGTCTGTCAAATCTTCCTGGTCTTAGAAGCGCAGGATCTAAAACGTCAGGTCTATTTGTAGCAGCAATGATAATAACTCCTTCATTCGCTTCAAACCCGTCCATTTCTACTAGAAGCTGATTTAATGTTTGTTCTCTTTCGTCATGTCCTCCGCCTAAGCCTGCTCCTCTGTGCCTTCCAACAGCGTCAATTTCATCTATAAATACAATACAAGGAGATTGTCTTTTAGCCTGTTCAAACATATCTCTCACTCTCGAAGCACCAACTCCTACAAACATTTCAACAAAATCTGAACCTGAGATAGTAAAAAAAGGAACTTTAGCTTCTCCTGCGATAGCTCTTGCCAAAAGGGTTTTTCCTGTTCCAGGTGATCCAACCATGAGGATACCTCTAGGAATTTTTCCTCCAAGTTTTTGAAATTTAGTAGGGTCTCTTAAAAAATCAACTAGTTCTTGAACTTCTTCTTTTGCTTCTTCTACTCCAGCAACATCTTTAAAAGTGGTCTTTACTTTTCCGCCTTCTAACATTTTTGCTTTGCTTTTTCCAAAGCTCATCGGTCCACCTCTGCCGCCAGCTCCGCCTTGCATTTGCCTCATAAAAAAGAAGAAAATTGCTAAAATTATCAAAATTGGGAAACTTGCCACTAAGAGTTGAGACCAAATACTATCTGATTGGGGTTGTTCTCCTAAAACTTCTACTTGGTGAGCAAATAAATCATCCATCAGTTGATTATCTTGAACATAAATAGGTCGGGTAGTTGTGAATGTGCTTCCATCATTCATAGTTCCATCTATAGTGAATCCATCTCCCTTAAAAGAAACAGTACTGATTTGATCTTTATTAACCAAAGATATGAATTCAGAATATGTCATATTTTCTTTGGGTGGACCGTCATAAACGCTTTGAATAGCAAAGAAAGTCATACCAACAATAGCCATCCATAAAAGCGCATTTTTCATAAACTGTGACATATTAATTCCTCTTTTTATATTTTATTCAAGCCTATTACGTAAACTTCTTTAGAAATATTTCTAGAAGCTAAAGGCTTTGTTCTTTTTAAAATTTTAAATCTTTTTTTTAGATTGAAAGTTAAATATTCCAACGAATCACCTTGAAAACATTTTGCAAGATAATTGCCACCTTTTACAAGTGTTTTATCTACTATGCTTAGCTCTATTTCTAATAAATCAATCATATTTGCGTCATCTACTAAATTTACTCCACTTATATTGGGGGCTATATCAGATATTACAACGTCTATAGAAGTTTTTAATTGACTCACATCAAAATTCCTCAAATCGCATTGAATGAATTCGACGCCTTTTAATCTAGGCATATTTAATATGTCTATTCCAACTATTGATCCTGTCCCTTTTAGTCTTTCACTCACAACTTGTGACCAACCGCCTGGAGCACAGCCAAGATCAATAATATTTAAGTTTTTTTTTAGAATGTTTTCTTCTTTGTCTATTTGGATTAATTTAAAGGCTGCTCTCGAACGATAACCTTGTTTTTTTGCTAATAAATTATATTTTTCACCTGAATAATAAGACTCATTTTTAGCCACAATTATTTATGTTCCACTTCAATAATTTCGTATTCTTGTATTCCAGAAGGACTTTCAAATTTAATAATATCGCCCTCCTCTTTTGAGATTAAAGCTCTAGATAGAGGAGAAGAATACGAAATTTTTCCTATTTGAACGTCTGCTTCGTCTTCACCAACAATTTTATACTCTACTTCTAATTCGTCAGTTAATTTAACTAGCTTAATAGTAGTTCCGAAAATTACTTTTCCAGAAGGAGGGATTGACATAATATCTATAACTTGTGCTCTACTAAGTTTTGACTCTATCTCTCTTATTCTAGCTTCAGCTAATCCTTGTTGTTCTTTAGCCGCATGATATTCAGCATTCTCTTTTAGATCGCCAAACTCTCTAGCGGCAGCAATTTCTTTTGAAATTTTAGGTCTTTCTGATAAAAGAGTTTCAAGCTCTTTTTTCAAAAGCAGTTCTCCCTGAACTGTCATTGGCTCTCTTTCTTCCATTGATCTATCCTTTAATGTATATCTTGAAGTCTTTGCACCGACCAATCAAGCTGATTTCTTATAACTTTACAAATTGCTACTGCCCCTTGAATAGTAGTGGTACAACAGATCTTTTCTTCTAAAGCAGTTCTTCTTATAGAGGCAGAATCCTTAATTGACTCTCTGCCTTCAGTAGTATTTATCACTAAAGATATTTCGCTATTTTTCATTAGATCAATTATGTGTGGTCTGCCTTCAAGAACTTTATTAATTTGTCTTGCTTGAAAACCCAGTTCATTAAGAGATCTTACAGTTCCTTTAGTTCCAACTAAGGAAAAGTTACTTTCAGTTAAATCTTCAGCAATCTCTTTTAGAAATTGCTTATCGATATCTCTGACACTAATAAATGCTGAACCAGCATCGGGAATAATTACCCCTGCAGCAATTTCTGCCTTTTCAAAAGCTTCTTCGAATGTCTTGCCAATTCCCATGACTTCTCCGGTAGATCTCATTTCTGGTCCTAAAATAGGATCAACATTTTGAAATTTTTCAAATGGCATAACTGCTTCTTTTACATTAAAAAATTTTAGTTCTGGAATATTTAAGATTTTTTGTTCTTCAAGAGAAAGCCCTGCCATCACTCTTGCAGCAATTTTTGCCAAAGGCATTCCTAAAGCCTTTGAGACAAAAGGAATTGTTCTAGATGCTCTTGGATTCACTTCTAGAAGATAAACGGTATCGTTCACGTATGCTATTTGGACATTTACTAATCCAATAATATTCATATTTTTAATAACTTTTATTACTTCATTTTTGATTTTATTTTCTATATCAACTGTTATGTTATAAGGCGGAATGGAACAAGCTGAATCACCTGAATGCACACCTGCTTGCTCAATATGTTGAAGAATTCCACAAATCAATATTTTAGAGCCATCAGAAATAGCTTCTACATCAAACTCAATTGCAACATCCAAAAACTTATCTAATAAAACAGGGTTTGAATCGTTAACTTGAAAAGCTTCTGCTAAATAATTTACTAAGTCATCTGCACCATATACAACCTCCATTGCTCTGCCTCCTAAAACATAAGAGGGTCTCACAACCAATGGATAGCCAATTTCATTTCCTATTTCGATAGCTTCTTCTTTATCAGAAGCCATCCCATTTGGAGGTTGCGTAAGATTATTTTGTTTTACAAATTCTAAAAATCTAGCCCTATCTTCGGACAAATCAATTTGATCCGGAGAGGTGCCGAAAATTGGGACATCAAACTTTTCTAAATCATTTGCAAGTTTTAAAGGCGTTTGACCTCCATATTGAATTATGAGTCCATCTGGATTTTCTATTTCAATTATTTCTAAAACGTCTTCAAGAGTAATTGGTTCAAAATACAATCTATCCGATGTATCGTAGTCCGTAGACACAGTCTCTGGATTACAATTAACCATAATTGTTTCGAATCCGTTTTCTTTTAGAGCTTGAGCTGCATGAACGCAACAATAATCAAACTCTATGCCTTGGCCAATCCTATTGGGACCGCCTCCTAAAACCATGACTTTCTTTTTGCTCGTTGGATTAGATTCACACTCATCTTCATAAGTAGAATACATATATGCTGTTGAAGTTTTAAATTCAGCCGCACAAGTATCAACTCTTTTAAATACTGGATTTATTTTTAAATTCTTTCTGACTTTTCTAATGTCATCCTCTTTTTCATTTCTTATGAGAGAAATTTTTTTATCTGAAAAACCCATCTTTTTAGCTTTATAAAATTCCTTTTTATTATCTAAAAAATCTTTGTGGGAAATATTTTTCTCAAAATCAACAATTTCTTTTAATTCTTTCAAAAACCAGGGATCTATTCCACTCATTATGTGTAACTCTTCAATTGAATAATCCATTCTTAGAGCTTCAGCAACATAATAAATTCTATCTGGGGTTGGAGAAATAATTCCGGCCCTTAAAGAAGATTTGTTTACTTTTTTTTCAAATCTATCTAACCCGCTTTTATCAATCTCTAAACCTCTGATAGCTTTTTGAAAAGATTCTTTAAAAGTTGAGCCTATTGCCATTACTTCTCCAACAGATTTCATTTGAGAGGTTAATTTATTTGAGGCGCCAGCAAATTTTTCAAAATTAAATCTCGGAATTTTTGTCACAACGTAATCTATTGTTGGCTCGAACGATGCCGGTATTCCATCTTCACTTATATCATTTTCTAATTCATCTAAGGTGAATCCGACGGCTAGTTTTGCTGCTATCTTAGCAATAGGAAATCCAGTTGCTTTTGAAGCTAAAGCTGAAGATCTAGAAACTCTTGGATTCATTTCAATCACAACCATATCTCCATTTTCAGGATTTATGGCAAATTGAACATTTGAGCCGCCGGTCTCAACACCAATTTCTCTCAAAATTGCCATAGAAGCATCTCGCATATGTTGATATTCCTTGTCAGTAAGTGTTTGTGCTGGAGCAACTGTTATTGAATCTCCAGTATGAACTCCCATTGGATCAAAGTTTTCAATGCTGCAAACAATTATGCAATTATCGGATTTATCCCTAACGACTTCCATTTCATACTCTTTCCATCCAGATAGGTATTGATCGATATAAAGTTCTGTTGTTGGGGATAAATCTAAACCTCTCTCACAGATTTCTTCAAATTCTTCGGTATTGTATGCAATCCCACTCCCAGTTCCCCCCATTGTAAAATTTGGGCGGATGATACAAGGAAACCCAACTTGTCTTTGAATTTCGGTTGCTTCTTTCAGGTTGTGAGCTAAGCCAGCTTTAGGAGTGAATAATCCTATTTTTGCAATTGCTTCTGCGAACTTTTCCCTATCCTCAGCTTTATCTATCGCCTCCTTTGTTGCTCCAATTAATTCAACATCATATTCTTTTAGGACTCCAAATTTATCTAAATCTAATGCAGCGTTTAAACCTGTTTGACCTCCCATCGTTGGCAAGATTGCATCTGGTTTTTCGATTTCAATAATTTTTTTTAAGGCCTTCCAATTTATAGGCTCTATATAAGTTGAGTCTGCAAGTTCCGGATCTGTCATAATTGTAGCAGGATTTGAATTGACTAAAATAACTCTAAAACCTTCTTCTCTTAGTGCCTTGCAGGCCTGAACACCAGAATAATCAAATTCGCAGGCTTGGCCAATGACTATAGGGCCGGCCCCTATAATCAAAATTGAATTCAAATCATTTCTTTTTGGCATTAGTTAGGCTTTTTTGAGATTGCATATTATTTATAAACTTATCAAATAAATTTTGAATATCTTTAGGGCCTGGACTGGCTTCAGGATGCCCTTGAAAACTAAAAACTCTCCCATCTTTTGATGATATTCCCTGAATGGACTTATCAAACAATGATCTATGAGTAATAATCACATCATCATTTAAACTTTCTTCGCTAATAGTAAAGCCATGATTTTGGCTTGTTATGGAAACTGTTTTATCAAGGATATTTTGTACGGGATGATTTGCTCCATGGTGACCAAATTTCATTTTTTCAGTTTTTAAATTTAAAGCTAATCCCAATAGTTGGTGTCCTAAACATATTCCAAAAATAGGAATATTAATTTCAATTAATTTCTTTATTGCTGAAATTGCATATTCACATGGTTCTGGATCGCCTGGACCGTTAGATAGAAAAATACCATCTGGGTTTTCTTTCATGACATCTTCTGCAGAAGTTTCTGCTGGAACCACAAGGACTTCGCAGCCTCTGTCCACAAGGAGTCTCAAAATATTATGTTTCACACCAAAATCGTAGGCCACTACTTTATATGAATTTTTTTTAGTCTCTTTTCTGTATGAAGGCTCTTTCCAAATGTATGCTTCTTTGGTGCTAACTTCTCTTGCTAAATCTTTTCCTTTAATCCCATCGAAAGAATTAAATAAAGCCTCTATTTGTTTTTTTGAATATTCCTCAGGGACAATAGCAGATATTTGAGAACCCTTATCTCTTAATATTCTTGTGAGCTTTCTAGTATCAACATTAGCTATACCAGAAATATTTTTCTCTTTTAAAAAAGACGAAAGATCATTATCTTTTCTCCAATTACTTTCTATTTTAGAAAGATCTTTAATTACTATTCCTGAACATCCTCCTGTCATAGATTCTAAGTCTTCTTTGTTAACTCCAGTATTTCCAATTTGTGGATACGTAAAGCAAATTAATTGATCAGTGTAAGAAAGATCGGTGATTATCTCTTGATATCCTGTCATTGCAGTATTAAAAATTAATTCTCCTATTTTTGGCTCATTTGAACCAAAATTAACGCCAGAAAAAATTTCTCCTGATTTCAAAATCAATTTAGCTGGTTTAAAATCCATTCTGATTTAAATAAAGAAGCGAAAATTTGCTAAAAAAAATCGCGACATAGTTAAAACTAAGTATCGCGATCAAATG
The DNA here is from genome assembly GCA_902614235.1 of uncultured SAR86 cluster bacterium. GTDB lineage: Bacteria > Pseudomonadota > Gammaproteobacteria > Magnimaribacterales > AG-339-G14 > CASICS01. The sequence goes on along the minus strand of CACMKG010000001.1, from coordinate 193,267 downwards.
TACTAATGCTGTTTGCATTAGAAAGTGACTATAATAAATTATCGCTAATTAGTCTATGAGTTAAATGATAAAAAGCCAAAAAGAAATTGAAAAAATGAAAGTTGCTGGCCAATTGGCTGCAAAAACACTCGAAATGATAGATCTATATGTAAAAGAAGGAGTTTCAACGGGAGAGCTAGATGATATATGTCATGATTTTATTGTTAATGAAATTAATTGTATTCCTGCATGTTTAAATTATAAGGGCTACCCTAAAACAATTTGTACTTCTATTAATCAAGTGATATGTCATGGGATTCCTGATCATAAAAAAATTCTAAAAGATGGAGATATTTTGAATATTGACGTAACTGTTATCAAAGACGGCTATCACGGAGATACAAGCAAAATGTATTTTATTGGAAATAAAAAACCCCATGCAGAAAGGTTAGTAAAAATTACACAAGAAAGCATGTACAAAGGTATTCAAGTTGTTAAGCCAGGTATGAAATTAGGAGACATAGGATATGCAATTCAAAAATATGCAGAAAGTAATCACTATTCAGTTGTTAGAGACTATTGTGGACATGGAATAGGCGCAAATTTCCATGAAGACCCTCAAGTGCTTCATTATGGAGTTCCAAATACTGGGATGATACTAGAAGAAGGCATGTGTTTTACCATTGAACCGATGTTAAATTTAGGCTCACACAAAACAAAACTTTCCAAAAAAGATGGTTGGACTGTGGAAACAGTTGATGGAAGGCTTTCAGCTCAGTGGGAACATACAATTTTAGTAACTTCAAATGGATCTGAAATATTAACAAGACGTGAAGAAGAAAATTTTTAATTCATGAATTCCACTATCGACGAAATTAATTCTTATCCTTTTGAACGTCTTAGAAATTTAATTGATGCGAAACAATCCAATGGAGAGATTAATCTTTCTATTGGCGAGCCCAAACACGAGGCAAATCCTAAAGTATTGGAAGAGATTAATGAGCAAAAAAATCTTTTCAGCCATTACCCTCCGATGGCAATGATTCCTGAATTGAAGAGCAGTTACAAAAGTTATCTAAAAAATAATTTCAAATTAAATAATATTTTAGATAAAGAAATATTTTTAGTTGGAGGCACTAGGGAAGGAACTTTTTCGGCCATTCAAACTATGGTAGATAGAAAAAAAATTAAAAGAAAACCTTATGTTTGTATGCCGAATCCCTTTTATCAAATTTATGGAGGGGCCACATTATTTGCTGGCGCAAAGCCATTTTTTTTAGATTGCAAAGAAGAAAATGGCTTTAAAATAGACTTTGATAGTATTGATCACAAAATTTGGCAAGAATGTCAGCTCTTAGTACTTTGTTCTCCTTCTAATCCGACAGGAAGTGTCATGAGAAAAGACGAACTATGTCAGGTTGTAGAATTAAGTAAAAAGTACAATTTTAAAATTCTAAGTGATGAGTGTTACATAGATATTTATTTTCAAGATAAACCTTTTTCTCTTCTTCAGGCAGCAGATGAAGTTAATAGTTCATTTGAAAATATAATGGTTTTGCATAGTTTATCCAAGCGCTCCAATCTTCCCGGATTTAGATCAGGTTGTGCGACTGGAGATCAAAAAATTATTTCATCTTTCTCAAAATACAGAATGTTTCATGGTGTTAGCGTCCCTCTACCAATTCAAAGAGCAAGTGTTTTAGCTTGGCAAGATGATTCAATAGTTCAAAAAAATAGAGATATGTATAAAGAAAAATTTAATTTGGCAGAAAATATCTTAGAAAGAGATTCTCTTATTCCCGAAGGAGCATTTTATCTTTGGTTAAAAGTAAAAGACTCAGAGTCTTTTACAAAAAAACTTTATGACAAAGAAAGGGTCATAGTCTTACCAGGCAAATATTTGGGTTCAGAGAATAAAGGCATAAATCCAGCTGAACAATACTTAAGAATTGCCTTAGTACATAATATAGAATTGACATCTAAAGCTTTAGAAAGCATAAAAAAGATCTTGAATAATGAGTAATACTTGGACTGGCCTTGGGATAGGAACAAAAAATAGCAAAGGCGAATGGCTTGAAATGTTTTTTTCTGAAGAAAATATATCTTCTTCAGATATACATTCTTCTGATAAGACTTATGAAAAAGTAATAGTTAATGATTCTGAGGCACCCTTATCCGTACCCGAGGCATATCTCAAACTTCATTTGCTGTCTTACCGTTTGGTAAAACCAAACGAAATAAACTTAGATGGTATTTTTGGTATTTTGAAAAATATTGTGTGGACTTCAGAAGGTCCTTTTTCTTTAGAAGACTTTCAGATAAAGCAAAAGGAAACAAAAAAAATAAATAAGCATATCCTAGTCCATAGTGTTGATAAGTTTCCTCGTATGACAGATTATGTAATTTTGTCAGATGTTAGGATTGCTGATGCAAATCGAGTAAGACTAGGAGCATACCTAGGATCAGGAACAACAGTTATGCATGAGGGCTTTGTTAACTTCAATGCTGGTTCATTGGGAGAGGCAATGATAGAAGGAAGAATTTCTCAAGGCGTAGTTATTGGTGATAAAACTGATATTGGTGGTGGGGCATCAACAATGGGTACTTTGTCCGGAGGAAATGAAGTAAAAATTTCTTTGGGAAAGAACTGTTTATTAGGTGCAAATTCTGGACTTGGTATACCTTTAGGGGACCGTTGTACTGTTGAAGCTGGTCTTTATCTAACTGCTGCGTCTAAAGTAGAGATGGTTAATTATCAGGGAGAAATCACGGATATATTGAAAGCTTCAGATCTTTCATCTCAATCAGATTTACTTTTTATAAGAAATTCTCTTAGCGGTTCTATTCAATGTCGTCCCAATAAAAATATTGCAAAACTTAATAAAGAACTTCATTCGAATGATTAAAAATTCATCAAAAAAAGTTTAAAAAACCAAATAAAAAACACCCGCTCACTCCGCTAGTTAAATAAAGTCTTAATTTTTCATAATCTTCATTTTTAAAAAAAAGACCTCTCTTTTTTTCAAAAAGATAAAAAAGTGGAAAAGAAAAAAAATTTATAATCATTGAATAAATCAAAAAACTTTCTGCAAGAAGAATTATTAAAAAACCTAAAAGAGAAAATAAAATTCCAATTAATAAATTATAATTATTTGATTCTTTTTCTGACCATCCCCAAGTCATTCCTGCCAAAAAAGATAATATTATTCCTCCATAAATTGAAAGAATTTGTAAAGACCAAATAGCTAAAACTTCACCAAAAATCATCGGCAGAATTGTAAAAAAAGCAAATGGTAAAAATCCTAGGTAACCTAAAATAATTTTCAATCGGATAAAATTCATATTTAATATGTAGTAAAAAATTTTTAATTTATGAATGATTCTGTCACAGAAACAAAAGCTAACTTGCTAAGAAGACTTTTAGCACTTTTGTATGACGCCATTCTTATTATAGGAATATACATGAGTTATGTAATTTTAATTACATATCTAAATGGAAGTGCTCTTGAAAATAAAATTGAAATATTATTTCTCCAATTCTCTTTTATAGCTTTAATTTTTATATTTTATTGTTATTTTTGGAAATTCAATAAAGGGCAAACTTTAGGAATGCAAGTTTGGAAAATAAAATTAGTTGGAACTATCAACGAAACCATAAGCTTGAAGACAATGATATTTAGATGTTTCCTTTCTTTGCTTTTTTCAATTCTTTTTCTCTCAAATTTTATATTTATTATTTTTAATAAAGAAAGAAAAACTATTGGAGATTATTTTTCTGGAACCAGAATATTAAGAGTTTATTGATTTCTAAACATTCTATAACCAATAAACATTAAAACTAATGAAGGCGCGACAATGGCTAAGCCAGGTGAAAAACCATTTATGATTGCAATATTTCCAAAGATCTTTAGCAACAAGTTAAAACCGTAGGCAATCAATACTCCAAACATTAATCTTTCTAAGTTTTTATTTAATCCAAAATACTTAAATGAGACTGCTAAAGCAAAAATAATTATGGAAATAGCCGATATCGGTTCAAATAATTTTTTCCAAAACTCATAAGAAATCATATTTTTTTCTCTTTTAGGCCCAGCATCATCCAAGATTTTATAAACTTGTGTTAAAGACATTTCTTTCCTTCCCAATTCATCTTTAAAACCGTATTCAGGTCCATCTTGCCAAATAAATTCTCTAAGAATTTTATTTCTTGTAATGTCCTTTGGTTTAAAAAAGTTCCAACCCTCTTCTGTTATAGTAACTTTTTCTGAACTTATAATTTCTTGAGAGTTTTTATCTAAATCAAATTGATAAAGAAAAACATCTTCAAGAACTTGGTTATTTATTTTAAATTTCGCAAAACTATCATTCTTGGTTACCCATTTAATTTGTTCAGAATTTATTGAATTGCCATATTTAAGAAAAAGTGCTTTTTTTTCTAAGCCTGGAGTTACAAACTCTAATAGAAAAAGACTCAATGATAGAAAGAAAACAATTGGCTTTAGAATATCAAATATAGTCGAGAAAAGAGACTTTCCTAAAATTCTCGCTGCAGTAAGTTCCCCTGAATCTGAAATAAGTCCAAAAGTTAGAATAGATGAAATGACACAACAAAGTGCCAATATTTCACAAGCTCTTCCTAACGAAATTAAAAGTAAGTAATTTGTTACAGATAAAAAACTATAATTTTTATTTATGTCTTCTATTTCGGAAATAATTTGTATTAAAAAATCTAAGGAAAAAACTATAAAAAAAACAATAAAAAATGTTTTAACAGATTGAGTTAAAAAAGAACGTCCTAAAATTCCTCCAGTTAAAAAATTCATCTAAAAGTTAAAATATAAAATATTAAGTAGAAAAAAAACTAATGCAGTTAAAAAGAATGCTTGAATGAAAAAATTTTTTGAATTTCTTGCAATTATGAAATTCACTAATTCAAATCTATATTGTTCTAACCCATAAAGTAAAAGCCAAATTGTTACAAAAATAAAATGCAAAAAGCTAAAAACTTGAAAAGAAGAAAATGAGCTTTCTAAAACTAAAGCCTTTTGACCTTGAACTAACCCATAATAAGTTAAGAAAATTACCAAGCCAGAAAGTATCATTGTGAATCTCCCTTTTTTTGCCATTCTTAAACTAAGCGGAATAGCCAATAAAGAGCTAATTATCAACATTAGACTTAAAGATAATCTTTTTAAGAATTCCGTATAAAAATCCTCATTTATATCTTCTTGAATTAACAAACTCAAAGACATTCGTTCTATATTTTTTTCAGCTAACTTTTGTTTTTTATTAAAGAGAAAAAATAATTCCTCAAACTCCAAATCTATTGTTCCGCTTTGAGATGGGATAACTAAATTCCCTCTTTCAAAAGTAAGTTTATTTAGTTTTTCATCTTGAGAAGAGCCTAAAACTTCTTTTGAATTTAAAATAAGATCAGAGTTTTCTGAATTGAAGTTCGCAAATACGTCCTTAAATCCTCTATCAGAGGCCTCCTTTGCAAAAATAATTCCACCTAAGTCGGGAAAAGTATTTATTTTTCCTTCCCCCATGAGTTTAAACTTATCTGAAAAAGATTGAGAGTCTGATAAAAAAGATAGATTTTCATTTGATTGAGGAACAAAATAAAAAGAATTAAAAAAGACAAAGATAGAGCAAAAAATAACAGGAATTAAAGTTATAAGTGTTAAGTTTTTTTGGCCCATTCCCAATTGATAAATAAACGAGAGTTCGTTAGTTTTATTTAGGTTAAATATAGATATTAAAATTCCTAGAAAAACTGAAATCGGTATAGAAACTTCTAATGTGGCAGGTAAACTATAGAATAAGACGGGTATCAACAAACTCGGATATAAATCTCCTCTAGAAGCTTTTTCTAAAAACTGAATTGATTCATTAAAAAATAGAATTCCAAAGAGGATTAAAAAAGTAAAAAAGATTGTTTTTGTTACTTGTTTTAAAATATATAAAACTATGATTTTTGGCATAATAAGTTTTTAATGATTTTAACTCATAAAAACAAAATTTAATTTATCAGGAGTAAAAATGAAAAAATTAATCAACATCTCATTATCAGAAATTAAGATAAGTGAACTTACTAAATTAAAAAGCGAAGCTTTAATCGTGACCTTCTATGAAAGCAAAAAAATTTCTGATATTACTGATATTTTTGATAAAAAATCTAAGGGCGTCATAAAAAAATTAATTTCCCGCAATGAATTATCTGGCTCGCTTGGTAATAAAGTTTATTTACCAAATTTAAACGGCACCAACTCTGAAAAGGTTTATTTTTTAGGTTGTGGAAAAAAAGATAAAGAAATGAGTGAACAAGAATTTCTTTCTTTATCTGAAAAGATAGCTAGTGCTGCTATTCAATCTAATGTGAAGAATGTTCATATTTATCTTCCAGCTTTGGCTATCAAGGGCAGAACTGAAGATTGGAATTTTAAAATTTTGGCTAGAACTCTTGAAGCAAGTTGTTACAAATACTTCTTTAAAGGAAAAAAAGCTCAGTCAAAAAATATCTTATCTAAAGTTACTTTACTTAAAAACGTAGATAAGAAAGGTTTAACTACTTTTAATAAAGCGTTAAAAATTGGACATGTCATTGGTGTTGGAATGAATACTTCAAGAGAATTAGCTAATACTCCGGCGAATATATGTACTCCCACTTTTTTGGCTTCTCAAGCTAAAAAGCTATCAAAGTCTTTTCCTATAATTAAAACAAAAATTCTGGGCGAAAAAGAAATGAAGAAAATAGGCATGGATTGTCTTTTGTCTGTTGGTAATGGAAGCGCACAAGAATCTAAATTTATAATCATGCAATACTCTGGGGCTGCAAAAACAAAAAAACCCAATATCATTGTTGGCAAAGGCATAACTTTCGATACTGGGGGAATTAGTATTAAGCCTAGTCCAGCAATGGATGAAATGAAATATGATATGACAGGATCCGCGAGCGTTGTCGGTACGATGAGAGCAATCGCTGAAATTAAGCCCAAATCTAACATAATTGGCGTTATTGCTTCAGCAGAAAATATGCCAAGTAGTACAGCTACGAAGCCGGGAGATGTAGTTAAAACTTTATCTGGACAAACAGTCGAGATTTTAAATACAGATGCTGAAGGTAGATTAGTCCTTTGTGATGCTTTAACTTATGTTGAAAGATTTAATCCTGCAAATGTCATAGACATAGCGACTTTAACTGGAGCGTGTGTTGTTGCTTTAGGACATGAAGCGACTGGGATGCTTTCAAACGATCAAACGCTAGCTGATAATATCTTAGAATCTGGTTATGCAAGTTGCGATAGAGCTTGGCAACTTCCTTTGTGGGATTCTTATCAAGATGCATTAGACAGCAGGTATGCAGACATAGCTAATATAGGTGGAAGAGCTGGTGCAATTACCGCAGCTTGTTTTCTATCTAGGTTTGCAAAAAAATATAACTGGGCTCATTTAGATATAGCTGGAACAGCCTATGGTGGAAAAATTGGAAAGAAATCTAGTGGAAGACCAGTCCCTTTATTGACAGAATATTTATTGAGTCAAAAATAAAAAGATGGAAAAAGTAAATTTTCTTACTGCTGGGCAGTCAGAAGAAGTAGCTTTGAGCTTTGCGTGTGATTTAGTTGGAAAATTATATTTAAATTCTTTAAAAAGAGATCGTGCTGATATTATCAATATAAGGTGTTTTGATGCTGATCAAGCTCATGTTATCGATAAACTATTGTGGCAGATTCCTGAAAACTTATTTATTCCTCATAAATTAATAAATGACAAAGATTGTAAAGATTGTAAGGTTGAAATTTCCTATCCTGGTACTAGAACAATTAAAAATTATGATTTTTTAATAAATTTAAATCCACAACTTCCATCAAATTACCGAGACTTCAGAGAAACTTATCAAATCGTTATAAAAGACGATTCAAGCCTTCAAGAAAAAGCAAGAGCAAGTTATAAAAAATGTCTGAAAGATGGAATAAAACCAAATTATATTGATTAAATGAAAGTAGCTTTTGAACCTAAGAAAATTGAAAAAAAATGGTATTCTTTTTGGGAGAAAAATAACCTATTTTCTCCGGCTGAAAAATCAAAAAAAGAACCTTTCTGCATAATGATTCCTCCTCCGAATGTTACAGGAAGCTTGCATATGGGACATGGTTTTCAAAATACTTTAATGGATGTTTTAGCTAGATATAAAAGATTGAAAGGATTTGATGTTTTATGGCAAGTTGGGACAGATCATGCAGGAATTGCAACTCAAATAGTTGTTGAAAGAAATCTTGAAAAAGAAGGAAAAACAAAAGAATCTTTGGGCAGAAAGAAATTTGAAAAAGAAATTTGGAAGTGGAAAAAACAGTCAGGAACTACAATTACAAAGCAACTTCGAAGATTAGGAGCTTCTCTAGATTGGAAAAGTGAAAAATTTACTATGGACGAGGACTTTAATGAAGCTGTTATAGAGGTTTTCTGTAACTTATATGATGAAGGACTTATATACAAAGGCTTTAGGCTTGCAAACTGGGATATTAAGTTGCAAACAGCTCTCTCTGATTTGGAGGTGGTTTCAAATGAGGAGCAAGGTAAATTATGGGAAATTTCATATAAAACAGATTTAGGCAATATAGTCGTTGCTACTACTAGACCTGAAACCATGCTTGGTGATGTCGCTATAGCGGTAAATCCAAATGATAAAAGGTATAAAAAATTTATAAATAAAAAAGCTTTTATCCCATTAATAAATAAGGAAATACCTATCATTGGCGATTCTTATGTTGATATGGAATTCGGGACTGGATGCTTAAAAATTACTCCTGGACATGATTTTAATGATTTCGAGATCGGTCAAAAAAATAATCTTCCAATTATTAATATTATGAAAAAAAACGGGACTTTAAATTCTAATGTTCCTAAAAAATTTAGATCTTTATCAATGTTAGAAGCTAGAAAAAAAATACTTAAAGATTTAAAAGAATGTGGAGATCTCATAAGCGAAAAAGATCACATGATAACAATACCAAGAAGTGACAGGACAGGAGTAACTCTTGAACCATTTTTAACTGAACAATGGTATCTAAAATCTGATGAAATGGCTTCAAAAGCTAAAAAGTTAATTCAAAATAGACAAATAAAATTGATCCCCAGAAACTGGGAAAATACTTTTTTTTCTTGGATGAATGAGATCAGAGATTGGTGTATTTCAAGACAATTATGGTGGGGCCATAGAATTCCAGCTTGGTATGATAGTGATAAGAACATTTACGTTGGAAGAAATATCTCAGAAGTGAGGAAGAAATATAGGCTTTCAAATAAGATTAAGTTAAAGCAGGATGAAGATGTTTTAGATACTTGGTTTTCCTCGCAATTATGGACATTCGCTACGTTAGGCTGGCCTAAGAACACAAAAAGATTAAAAAAATTTCATCCAACTTCTGTGTTAGTTACTGGGTTTGATATTATTTTTTTCTGGGTAGCAAGAATGATAATGATCACTCAAAAATTTTTAAACGAGGTCCCATTTAAAGAAGTTTATGTTCATGGCCTAGTAAGAGATGGCGAAGGGCAAAAAATGTCAAAATCAAAAGGAAATATTATTGATCCGATAGATATTATTGATGGCATTGAATTAGAAGAACTCATTGAAAAGAGAACTTTTGGTTTAATGAATCCAAATCAAAAAGAAAAAATAATAGCTAACACTAAAAAAGAATTTCCTAACGGAATCAATTCTTTTGGAACAGATGCAATGAGATTTACCTTCTGTTCTCTAGCCTCTGGAAGTAGAGATATAAATTTTGATCTTAAAAGGTTGGAAGGATACAGAAATTTTTGCAATAAATTATGGAATGCCGCAAATTTTATAAAAATACAATGTAAAGGATATGACAATAAAAAAGTCTTATCTAAAAACTTAGAAGATTTCTGGATTTATGATGAATTTAAAAAAACTGCTGAAAATTTTTCTAAACACATTGACTCTTATAGGTTTGATCTAGCTACGCAAGTGACATATGATTTTTTCTGGGAAAAATTTTGTGACTGGTATATCGAATTTTGCAAAATAAAATTAAACGATCCCAAAGTAACCCAACCAGAAAAAAATAAAATCAAAGCCTCTTTAATTGATTTGATGCATAAATCTTTAATTCTGTTTCATCCGATTTTGCCTTTTATAACAGAAGAAATTTGGCAGGAATTCAAGCCTTTTCATAAATCTAAATTACTAAGTATTTCTCAGGAGAAATTCCCAGAAGTCAGAAAAATTTCAAGAGATTTTTCAAAAATTGAAGCTTTAAAGGAATCTATTTCTGGTATAAGAAATATAAGATCTGAAATGCTTATTTCTCATAAAATTAAAATAGATATTCTTTGTGATAGTAAGGGTCCACTCTTTAAACTTTTAGAAAAAAATAAAAGTTACCTTCATGATATGGCTGGAATTAATAAAATTAACAAACTTGTTAAAAAAATTCCCCCTTCTGCAATTCTCTTAGTTGGAAAAGAAAAAATTTACATTCCTTTAGAAGGCTTGATTGATGTTCAAGATGAAAAAACTAGAAATAAAAATACTTTAGCAAAACTTGAAAAAACTTACGAAGGATTAAAAAAACAACTAGAAAATAAAAAATTCACTAAAAATGCTCCAAAAAACTTAGTATCTGAAAGAAGATCTCAGTTAAAAGAATCAAGAGCAAAAATAAAAAAACTTAATGACCATCTTAAAGTTTTAGAGTTAATATAAATAGTTATGTGGTTTAGAGGGGCTTCTTCAGCGCTTATTATAAGTTTCTTATTTTCTGTATGTTATAGGTTCTATATCTCGAATGATATTAATAAGATATTTGATTTCGATTTTCTACCATTTTTTCTTTTTATTTTTTTTACAACTTTCATTTCAAGTATGGTCTTAGTTTACGGAAGACAAATTAAATATAGAATCAAAAGAGAGAGAGGGACCATCAAATGGTTCGATCCGAGCAAAGGTTATGGTTTTTTAGAAAGAGATAAAGGAGGAGACTTATTTATTCATTTTGCATCAGTATCTGAAATGGATAGAAAATTTTTAAAAGAAAATACAAGAGTGAGTTATGTTGTTTCTCATGGATCTAAGGGACCACAGGCTAATCAAATAAAAATTATCTAAATTTTCTAGTCATGAAATAATGAAGATTGCCATTTTCATCATGAGTAAAATAATTAGTACTAAACCCAAATTTTTCATAAAATAGTTTCGTATCTTCCAAGGAAGAGAGGCTTAAAACTTCTTTAGGAAAGAGATTCGCAGCTTCATCAATAACATATTTAATCAAAATCCTAGAAATTCCTCTTCCTTTATAGGCATTCGCTACACAAAATCTTTCCAAGGTTAAATTTCTAAAATTTGAACTTGGCGGAACAAGCCTCGAATATGCAATAAGCTTCTCATTTTGTAAAATTAAGAAGTGATAGCTTCTATGATCAATAATATTTAACTCAAAAGAATTTTTTGTTTCAGAATACTTAAAATTTTCTAATTTGATTTTCTTTATAGAGGTTATTTCTTCAACTGACAATTCAGAAAAATTTTTATAAGTACTCTCAATATTTGAGTTGCCTGAAAATAATAAGTTTAATTTATCTTTTTTAAAAAAATTCATAAAAAAATCTAAATAATTACTGAAAATTATTCTCCTAAGAGAAACTGAATCTATTTTAATGTTTTTAAGGACAAGGATTTGGGCATTCTGCATGTATCTTGTCAAATTCTTTAAAGTCTTCTTCAGATAATTTTACTTCCCAACTACCAACCGCAAGTTTCAATTGCTCCATTGTTGTCGCGCCTATAATATTTGACGTTACAAATTCTCTGGAGTTCACAAAAGCATTTGCCATAACGGAAGGATCCATACCAATTTTTTCTGCATAATCAACATATGCTTGAATAGACTTTTCAGCAGAAGGAGTCTCATATCTTTGGCCCCTGCCGAATAATTGAGTTCGAGAGCCCTTAGGCATGGCTCCGTTTAAATATTTTCCCGACAAATATCCTTGTGCTAAAGGCGAATATGCAAGGAGGCCCACTGAAGACCTATGAGCAAATTCAGACATCCCATATTCATAGGTCCTATTGAGAAGGTTATATGCATTTTGAACAGATTGAACTCTTGGAAAATTTAGCATTTCAGATTTATTAATAAATTCAGAAAGACCCCACGGGGTTTCATTTGAAAGAGCTATATTTCTGACTTTTCCTGTCTTTACAATTTCCGATAATACTTCCAATGTTTCTGAAATCTCGATACTTTCTAAATCGTAATGCTTATAAGCCCCCAATCCTCCACCAAAAATATTTAATGGTCTATCCGGCCAGTGTAATTGATATAAATCTATGTAATCGGTATTTAGTCTTTTTAAACTTCCTTCAACGGCTGCTTCAATATTTTTTTTATCTAATCTGGTCTCGCCACCTCTAAACCACTTCATGCCGCTTCTCCCTGCGACTTTAGTAGCTAATATAATTTTATCTCTATTTTTATTTTTCTTGAACCAAGATCCAATGATTTCTTCTGTGCTTCCTTGAGTTTCTTCTTTAGGAGGAATCGCATAAAGTTCAGCTGTATCAAAGAAATTTATTCCTTGATCAACCGCATAATCCATCTGTTCGTGACCTTCTTCTTCCGTATTTTGTTGACCCCAGGTCATAGTTCCTAAACAGATAACACTTACTTCTATATCAGTATTCCCTAGCTTTCTATACTCCATTTTTACCCCAGTTAATTTTTAATTTTTAAAATACTCGTAATCATATATGTCATTTGATTATAAAGGCTGTTTAATTTACTAATTTTTAAATGTTTGGTAAATATCAATCCGTCCTCTCTTCCTGAGCTATTTTTATAGTAATTTTTTCTAATCCCCACATATTTATATCCATTTTTTTTATAAAATGAAATGGCATTTTTATTAGACTCTCTTACTTCTAAAAAAATATCTGAAACCCCTTTATTAATAGATTTTTTTTCTGATGTTTTTAATAAAATTTCTCCAATGCCTTTGTGTCTGTAGTTTGGATGCACTGAGATATTAAGTAAGTGTGATTCAGTAAAATTAATTGTCATAATACAAAAAGCAACAGTTTCTGAATCCAATGTAATAAGCAAGTTTTGATAAAAACCCTTAAGACAGTCTGAAAAGCTGGTTTGGCTCCACGGAGTTGGATTGGAAAGCTTTTCAATCTCATAAACATCCTCCAAATCTTTGAAGGTCATTTTTTTTATATTAAGAGTTTTCGATCCAAATTTTTCTCTTTGCATCTGGGTCCTTCATTAGTTTATTTATATTAACCTCTTTCAAAAGTTTATTTTCCGTTAAGAATTTGTATATTTTTAATGAATCTTTTAATTGAAAATCCAGTCCAAAAGCTTTAGAGACTGAAAATAAAAATTCTGATTCAGTTTGGGAAAAATTAATATGTTTATTAGGTTTTATTTTACTATTTTTAAATTTAAAGTTGTCATTCAACTTCCAGTATTGGATTCCTACTTCCTTTATAAAACTTTCGTCTGCGTTCATAATGCCGTTTCTATATGTTATTTTAGAATAAAATGAAGAAAAAAATTGAAAGAAATAGTAAATAGCTCCGTAAATAAATATTCCCCTTTCAAGGTCATTGCGCTTGACGATAGAACTTGGCCTACAAAACAGATAATCAAGTCGCCAATTTGGTGTAGTGTAGATTTAAGAGATGGGAATCAATCTTTGATTGAGCCAATGGGAATGGAAAAAAAATTAAGGTTTTTTTCTATGTTGGTTAATTTAGGTTTTAAAGAAATTGAAGTAGGATTTCCTTCAGCTTCAGAAACCGAATTTAGTTTCGTACGAGAACTAATTGAAAAAAAACTTATTCCTGATGACGTTAAAATTCAGGTTTTAACGCAAGCTAGAGAACATTTAATCAAAAGGACATTCGAGTCTGTAAAAGGAGCAGAAAACGTAATTTTACATTTATATAATTCTACTTCTTCTTTACAAAGAGAAGTTGTCTTCAGACAGGATAAAAAAGGTATTTTAAAGATAGCTACAGATGGTGCAAAACTTGTAAAGATACTTGCAGACGAAAATAAAAATACAAACTGGCAATTTGAATATAGTCCTGAAAGCTTTACTGGAACCGAGTTAGAGTATGCTGTTGAGGTATGTAACGAGGTAAATCAAATATGGAAGCCAAGTAAAGAACTAAAAACTATTATGAATCTTCCAGCAACTGTGGAACTAGCGTCGCCAAATATTTATGCAGATCAAATAGAATGGATGTGCCGAAATTTAGATCAGAGAGAAAACGTTTTAGTTAGCCTTCATCCTCACAATGATAGAGGAACTGGAATCGCCGCAGCAGAATTGGGATTAATGGCTGGTGCCGACAGAATAGAAGGAACGCTTTTTGGAAACGGAGAAAGAACAGGAAATGTAGATATTGTTTCATTAGCACTTAATCAATTAACTCAAGGAGTAGATCCAAAACTTGATTTTTCAGATATCAATAAGGTGATGCGAGAAGTTGAATATTGTAATCAACTTCCAATCCACCCAAGACATCCTTACGCTGGAGATTTAGTTTTCACTGCTTTTTCTGGATCTCATCAAGATGCAATAAAAAAAGGTTTCGATGCAATGAGAGAATCAAATGACCCAAAGTGGAGAGTTCCTTATCTTCCAATAGATCCTGAAGACGTGGGTAGAAATTATGAAGCTGTTATCCGGATAAATAGTCAATCTGGAAAAGGTGGTGTGGCATATATTATAGAAAAAGATCACGGGTTATCTTTGCCTAGACGCTTACAAATAGATTTTTCAGGGATCATTCAAAAAATAGCAGATGAAACTGGAAAAGAGCTTGAAGCTGATTTAATTTGGGAAACTTTTAATAAAACTTACATAGAAGTTATTGGAAAGTGTGAGTATTCAAATCATGAAATTATTTCTAAAATTGATGAAAATAATAAGCAAATAGATGAAATAAGTCTTAATCTAAAAATTAATGGTAAAGACACAAAATTGTGTGGCAAAGGAAATGGCCCAATAGATTCTTTTATTGACGCCTTATCAAGTGAATTTAAATTTAATTTAAAGGTTTCTGATTATCAACAAAACGCTATTTCATCTGGATCTGATGCATCCGCAGCCGCATATATAGAACTTTCGATCAAAGATAAAACCTTTTGGGGCATAGGGATAAATCCAAATACCGTGGTTGCATCTTTTCAAGCAATTATTAACGGAATCAATAGATCAGGATATTGATTTAGCAATCAGATTGTCTTTCTTAATTTTTAAACACACCGAACCTTTTTTTTCTTTGGTTCCCCAAAAAAAAGTTGGATTTTTATCTTTTGTAGCGAATACAAATTTATCTACAATTTCATTTAATACTTTACCGTTAGGTGGGTTCAAGTTTAAGGTATCTATCCAAAAAATAATTATATTTTTCTGTCTATTTTTAGGTAAAGCAATTAATTTTGATAGGAAAATTTGATCTTTTTTATTAGAAGAAACTGCACTAAAATCAATTTCAGTTTGATTTTTTATAATCTCATAAGATTCATTAGCATTTGTAATAAACCTTTTTATATTATGGTTATATTTTGGCCATCGTTTTTTAATCAAAGGAATAATTTCGTTTCTTATAAAATTTCTATCAAAATTAATATCTTCATTTGATTTATCACTTATAAAATTCAATTCTTTATCTGCTGCATAATTTTTGATATCTTTTTTAGTAACATCTAAAAAGGGTCTTACTAGCTCACCTTTACCCAAAGATCTTTTAAATGGGATTGATTTAGCGCCTTTTAAGCCTGTTCCTCTAAATAATCTAAGAAATAAAGTTTCTACATTGTCATCTAAGTGATGAGCCATAAAAAGTTTTTCATCTTTCCCGATATTTTCTTCAAAAACTTTATATCTTAAGTTTCTTAACTGATTTTCTAAACTAGCTCCTTTTAATTTTGAAAGATCTAAATCAAAAGTATAAATTTTTATATTTCTTTTATTACAAAAATCGATGCAATGATTTTTCCAAGCATTGGAGTCATCAGAGTAATTGTGATTTATATGTAATGCTACGAGAGATAAGCCGTTATGAGATTTAATAATTGTATTTGCACAATTTAAAAGAACAGTTGAATCAATGCCGCCACTATAAGCAACAAAATAATTTTTTGCTTTTTTATCTATTAAGGAATTTAATTTTTCTTCTAAAGGATGCAAGATTTATTATATAGATCCATAGGACATGATTTTTTCATATCTCTTTTTTAACAAATCAGAAATATCAACCTCATCGAAGGTTTGTAATTTTTTTTCGATAACATGGGAAATAGAATTTGACACCCCTCTAATATCTCTATGGGCGCCCCCCAAAGGCTCTTCGATAACTTCGTCAACTAAACCTAAATTTCGAAGGTTTGAGGCATCGACTTTCATTGCTTCTGCTGCATCCTTGGCCTTAGATCCGTCTCTCCAGACAATTGAGGCACACGCTTCTGGAGATGCAACTGCATAAATTGAATGCTCTAACATACAAACATGGTCCCCTATTCCAATTGCTAATGCTCCGCCAGAACCTCCCTCTCCCGTAATTATTACTATTACTGCCGTTTTGAGATTCGAAAGCAGACTTAAATTCTTAGCTATAGCTTCACTCATTCCTCTTTCTTCACTCTCAATCCCAGGGTAAGCTCCTGGAGTGTCAATGAATGAAATCAAGGGCAATTCAAAATCTTCAGCCATTTTCATTAGTCGAGCAGTTTTTCTATATCCCTCAGGTTGAGCCATTCCGAAATTTCTCGAAATTTTGTCTTCTGTAGATTTTCCTTTTTCTTGTCCAACCACGACAACTGGCCTTTTCTTAAATCTCGCTAGTCCTCCTATGATTGCTTTATCTTCGCCAAAAACTCTATCTCCATGAAGTTCATCAAAGTCTGAAAAAATATTTTCAATATAGTCAGAAAAATGAGGCCTATGAGGATGTCGAGCAACTTGCACTTTTTGCCAGATTGATAGGTTTGAGTAAACCTCCTTTGTAAGCTTTTCTATCTGAGAGCTTAGTTTAGATATTTCTGATTCTATGTCTTTTCCAATATCTCCAGAACCTCTTAGTTTTTCAATTTTATTTTCTAAATCGCTGATAGGTTTCTCAAATTCTAAATATGTGTACGCCATTTATTGCCTTGTAAAGTAACTAATGTCTAAATTTTTTTCTCCATAATTTTTGACAAGTTTTTTTAAATTTTCATCATTCAACAAAATTTTAAAATCATTTCCTACATCTATTTCTGCATCAATTTCTTTTGAAGAATATTTAATTTCTACAGGGCATCCTTCGGTAATATTTGCTGAAAAGGACTTCAACTCCTTTAAATTTTCATCTAAAAGTGAAGTATCATCATTATTCATACAAATAGTCAACTTTCTTGCAAACTTTATTCTTGCTTGTTCCAAGGTTAGCATTGTTGAAACATTCATTTTTTTACCCAGGCCAAGATTTTCTCTCTCTTTTGAATTATCAATAGATATTTCGCCATCTACTATTAATATTTTTTCATTATCTATTGGTTGCGCAAATTTTTCTAATACATCTCCTGAAATTATAAGCTCAATTCTATCTGAATTATCATCAAGAGTGGCGAAGACTAACGGACCTCTCCTTGTATTAATTTTTTTAAAAGCAATGACAACTCCTGAACATCTTTGAATATGTTTACCTGAAGATAAAGACAAGATGGGTTCTGGAGCAACCTTTCTCACTTCCCAGCTGTGTTCATCCATAGGATGAGCAGTTAAATAGAATCCTAAAGAGGCAAATTCTAATTTTGACTTGCCAATTTCATGAAATTTACTGCTCAATTTTGTGTCCTTAACTTCTATTGAATCACTGATTTCTCCAAATAAATCATCAATTTTACTTTCTTTGAATTCGGTTTTTTGTCTTGCAAATTTTAAAGCTCCTTCTAATTTTCCTAGCATTTCAAATCTATTTTCTCCAAAATTATCTAAAGCTCCAGATTTGATTAATGGTTCAAGCGACCTTTTATCAACTTTTTTTAAATCTATTCTTGAAACAAATTCATTCAAATTTTGAAAGGTCTTTTTTGTTCTTTCTTCAATGACATTTTCTATAGCCGGATCTCCAACTCCTTTTATTGCTCCAAGTCCAAATAAGATTGTCTCGTTATCTAACGTAACAAAATCCTTTAAACTTAAATTAATATTTGGAGGAAGAATTTTAAGGCCCAGCGCCTTAACATCATCGAGAAGAAGTTGAATTTTATCAGAATCTCCCATTTCAGAAGATAATGCAGCTGCCATAAATTGTGCAGGATAATGAGATTTCAACCAAGCAGTTTGATAAGAAATCATCGCGTATGCTGCCGAATGAGATTTATTAAAACCATAACCAGCAAAGGTTTCTATTTGATCAAATAACCCTTCTGCAAATCTTGCAGATTTTCCCTTTTTTATAGCTCCATCAATAAAAACGGGTCTTTGTTTTTCCATTTCCTCTGGTATTTTTTTACCCATTGCCCTTCTTAACAAATCTGCTTGTCCTAAGGAAAATCCCGAAAATTCTTGTGCTAATTGCATGACTTGTTCTTGATAAACAATTACACCATATGTATTTTTTAGAATTTTCTCTACGTGTTCGTCACCATATTTAGTTTTTTCGATTCCCTTTTTTCTGTTTATATACGTATCAACCATTTTCATTTCTAAAGGTCCAGGTCTGTATAGAGCAACTAAAGCAATGATATCTTCAAAATTATTGGGTTTTAACTTGACTATATATTCTTTGATTCCTCTTGATTCTAACTGAAACACTGCGGTTGAAAGGCCTCTTTGTAATAAATCAAAAGTACCTTTGTCTTCTAAATCTATTTCATCTATATCAATAGGTTCCAGGTTTATTTTGCTTCTAGATTTATTAATCTCTACGAGAGCTTTGTTAATTACCGTAAGAGTTTTTAATCCTAAAAAATCGAATTTTTGTAATCCTACCGATTCAATATCTTTCATATCAAATTGTGTAGCAAGTGTGTCGGTTGTTTCATCTAAGTACAAAGGAGAGTAATCATTAATTTCCGAAGGTGCCATAACAACTCCCGCAGCATGTTTACCTACATTTCTTATTATTCCTTCCAATTTTTTTGCCATTTCAAATATTTCAGCTGCATCTTCATCCACTTTAAGAATTCGTCTCAAATCAGAATTGTCTTTAAGAGCCTTTTCAAGAGTCATCTCTGGGCTAAAAGGAATCAATTTTGCAAGTCTGTCTGCTAATCCATAAGATTTGCCTTGTGCTCTAGCTACATCTCTAACGACAGCTCTCGCAGCCATAGTGCCAAAAGTACATATTTGAGCAACAGCCTTTTTGCCATACTTTTCGGTAACGTATTCAATTACCTTTTCTCTTCCATCTCTGCAAAAATCTATATCAAAATCTGGATTACTTATTCGGTCTGGATTTAAAAATCTTTCAAATAAAAGATCATATTTAATTGGATTTATACCTGTGATGCCAATTGCATAAGCTATCAGAGAACCTGCTCCAGACCCTCTCCCCGGACCAACAGGAACAGAATTATGCTTAGCCCAGTTTACAAAGTCTGCAACTATGAGAAAGTATCCTTCGTAACCCATTTTTAAAATAACTTCTAATTCATAATCTAATCTTTCTTTATAAGTAGCAGGAATTTCAGAGAATTTTTGTACATCAAGTTTTTTTGTTATTCCTTCTTGGATTAAGTTTTTTAAATAATCTGCTTCTGAAGATTGATTTGGAGTTTTAAAATCAGGTAAAACATAAATACCCGTTTTTACTTCCAAGTTACATTTTTTTGAAATTTCATAAGCGTTCGATAGAGCTTCGGGAACGTCACCAAAAAGATCATTCATTTCTTCAGTTGATTTAAAATACTGAGAATCTTGAAAAAACCTTTGTCTTCTTTTATCTCCTAAAACGTGCCCGGATTGTATACAGACTCTTGTTTCATGTGCTTCAAAATCTTCTTTGGCTAAAAATCTTACTTGATTTGTAGCTACTACTGGAATTCCTAATTTTTTAGAAAACTCTATCAAGGTTTGATTGCATAGTTCCTCTTGATTTTTTCCATTTCTTGTTAGCTGTAAGAAAAAGTTGTCTTTATAAATGTTTCTTAAATACTCGATTTGTTTTAGAGCTATATCTTGTTTTCCAGCCAAAATAGACTGCCCAATCTGACTTTCTATACTTCCAGTAATTAAGATGAGATCTTCAGAAAACTTTGTTAAGTCTTGAACAGCTAGATGTGGATGTCCATTAACTTTCCCTATAGTATGAGATATAGAAATTAAACGAATTAAATTTTTATATCCGTTATGATTTTTTACCAGTAGCTGAAGATTTCCCGAGTTAGTATTTTCTCCAGATAAAATAAAATCTGATCCACAGATTGGCTTTATACCTTTTTTTCTTAATTCTTTATAAAATTTAATAAACCCAAATAAATTTGATAAGTCTGTAATTGCTAAACTTTCAAAATTTAATTTTGATGCCTTATTAGCAAGATCATTAATTCGAATTAGCCCGTCTTGAATGGAGTATTCTGAGTGCAAATTTAAATGGGTATATTTATTCATTCAATTTTTTTACGGGGCCAAAAGTTTTTCTGTGTTCTTCTATAGAACCAAACTTTTTAAGTGCATGCAAATGATCTTTCGTAGGATACCCTTTGTGTTTAGCAAAAAGATATTGTGGATATTTTTTTTCTAAATCTATCATTAATTCGTCTCTATAAACTTTGGCTATTATTGAGGCTGCCATTACCTCCTTGTAGATATTATCTGCTTTTACTATCGCCTTACATTTTTGTGAAATATCAATTTTATCAACTCCATCTACAATAACTTCTATATTTTTTTTCTTTAACTTTTCAACAGCCATTTTCATTGCAAGAAGGGAAGCTTGTTTTATATTTATCTTATCTATTTTTTTTGAAGAAACTTCGGCTATGGCATAGTCCACGCAATTCTTTTTAATATCTTCAGATAATATTTGTCTATTTTTAGAAGATAATAGCTTTGAATCTTTCAAAGATAATATTTCTTTTTTTTTTAAAATTACAGCTGCCGCTACTACCGGTCCTGCAATACATCCTCTTCCCACTTCATCAACACCAACAAAAAAAGTTTTCAAAATTATGAAGAAAGTTTATCTATGATTTTTGAAAATTTATTATCATTTTCATTTATCAAAGATTGGTGTAAAGCTTTAAACTCTTGAATCATTAATTCATTAGAATTATCAATAAGGTAATCTAGTTCCTCAATAACTTTGTTTATTTTTAAATCTCCTTGTCTTAATTCAGGAACTATTTTTTTATTAGCTAAAATATTAGGAAGAGAAATATAGTCTAACTGAAGTAAAATATTTGTAATTAAGAAATTACTAATTGGATTACTTTTATAAATTACGCAAAAAGGAGTTTTGCTTAACATAGCTTCTAAAGTTGCGGTTCCAGAAGAAACGATTGCATAATCGCAAGCTTTTAAAACTTCTCTTGTGTTCCCTTTAATCAAAGAAATATTTTCTTTTTTAAGATAGCTATTTTCGCTTAATGAATTTTCTTCAGTTAAAGAAACTATAAAGTGGTAATTTGGATTTTTAAAATAATAACTATTTGCAACCTCTTCTAAAATTTTAAGATGATTTTTTAATTCAGATTTTCTACTCCCCGGTAATAATGCAATATATATTTTTTTATTATTGAAAGACAATTTAGTTTTAAATTTTTCTTTGTTTATATCTATTTCAAAATGCTCAGCGAGAGGATGTCCTGTAAAATTAGAAGACATATTTTCATTTTCCAATAATTTTTCTTCAAAAGGAAAAATACTATAAATATGATCTAAATATTTTTTAAACCTTTTGACCCTTCCTTTTCTCCAAGCCCAAAATTGAGGACAAACGTACTGAATGGTTTTAGTATTAGTTTTAGATTTAATTCTTTTTGCAATTCCCGCATTAAAGGATGGGCTATCAATTCCGATAAAAAATTCCGGTTGTTCTTCAAGAATAAAATCTACGAGCTGTTTTCTTCTTCTTAAAAGTCTATTTAGATTTATTAAAGGGTCAATTAAACCCATAACTGACAAATCATTGATTGGAAAAAGAGATTCCATTCCTTCTTTTTGCATCAAATTACCAGCTAAACCAACAAAACTGGCGTCGGGATATTTTTTTTTTAAATTATTAATTAATTGTGCCCCTAAGAAATCACCTGATTCTTCTCCAACTGAAAAAGCAAATTTTATTTTTTTCACTGTTATCTAACTATGCCTCTTTCAGAGGTATTTATGGAGTTCAATAGTATTTGTACTTCTGAAATTTCATTTAAGTTTTTAGAAATTTCATCAATTGCGTCTTTTAATTTGAAATTTCTCAAATATAAAATTTTGTAAGCTTCTTTTAATCCATCAGAAACCTCTTTGCCTAGGTTTAATCTTTGAATGCCTGTTGTGTTTAGGCCTCTTGGAAAAGCAGGACTTCCACTTACCCTCACAAAAGCTGGAATATCTTTTCCTACAGAACTGCCCATAGCAGAAAAACTATATTGTCCTACTTTACAAAATTGATGTACCAAAGAAAACCCTCCTAGAATTGCTCCTTTTTCTATTTTCACGCAACCCGCAAGAGAAGCATTATTTACTAAAACCACTTCATCATGGATTTCACAGTCATGAGCAATATGGCAATAAGCCATAATTAAATTTTTAGATCCTATTTTAGTTAAAGAATTTTCTTGAACAGTTCCTCTGTTGATTGTTGCTCCCTCCCTTATTACATTATCATTGCCTATTTCTAGATAGGTTTTTTCACCTTTATATTTTTTATCTTGAGGATCTCCCCCTATAGAAGCAAACTGAAATATTTCATTGTTTTTTCCTATTTTAGTCGGACCCTCTATAACAACGTGGGAGTGAATTACTGAATCTTTACCAATTTCAACTTCAGGACCGATGACTGAATAAGGACCAATGCTTGCTCCATCATCTATTTTTGCCGATGGATCAATTACAGATAATTTATGAATCATTATTTTGGTCTGTCGGCACAAAGAATTGTTGCGGAACAAACAAATTCATCATCAACAGATGCTTTGCATTCAAATTTCCAAATTCCTTTTTTATCAGACAATTTAGTTGACTCAAGAATCAATCGATCTCCAGGAACAACTGGGCGTTTGAATCTTAGATTATCTGCTCCAACAAAATAATATATAGAACCTTCTTCTGGAGTCTTATTCATTGTTGCAAAGCCTAAAATGCCTGATGCTTGAGCCATAGCTTCTAAAATCAATACTCCTGGAAAAACCTCCTTGTCTGGAAAATGACCAATAAAATGAGGCTCGTTTGTAGTTATGTTTTTATATGCTTTTATATATTTGTTAAGCTCTATCTCTACTACCCTGTCTACCAACAGTGCTGGATACCGGTGAGGTAAAAGTTTTTTTATATCCTCTATATTCACTTTTTAATTTTTCTATTTAATTCAGCAGAATATTTTAGCCAATCTTTATGCTCCATCAACATTGAACCACCTGAATATATTCCTTTTTTTGCAATTGATTTTGTAACAAAAGACATCGGGGTAACAGTAACATCATCACACAAGTTAATATTATCAATGATTCCGCAACCTCCTCCGATCTTACATCTTTTTCCAACCTTAGTTGAGCCTGCTATTGCTGTTTTCGCCCCTATAATGGTATTTTCTCCAATTTCGCAATTATGTGCTATATGTACTTGATTATCTAACTTTACTCCTGATTTTAGTATAGTTTCTCCAGTCGATGACCTGTCAATAGTACATCCAGATCCAATTTCAACTTCATTTTCAACTTTAACGATACCTAAATGCTCAATCTTTTCCCATTTTTCATCTTTATTTGCAAATCCTAAACCGTCTGAACCCAAGACAGAGTTTGCGTGAATGATACAATTTTTTCCTATCTTCGTTTCAGAATAGATTGAAACGTTAGAATAAATTAACGTGTTATCTTCTATTTTTACTTTCGAGCCTATGTATACTCCCCCAAGAATCTTAACGTTTTTTCCAATCTCAGCTTCCTCTTCAATTATTACCTTCGGACCAATATAGGAGCTGGGATCAATCCTATTAGATTTGATTGAAGCATCAGAGCTCACTCCAATCTTGTCTATTCTTTTCTTAAATAGCTGAGTTAGTTTAGCGTAGGCTAAGTGAGCATCTTTGACTACAATAGAAGTCGAATTATTGAAGCTTGAATATTTTTCTTCCAATACTACAACTTTAGCTTTTGTAGTTTTTAACTTATCAATAAATTTTTTACTATACAAAAAAGAAATATCTTCTTCATTGGCAAGATCAAGAGGTAAAATGTTTCCAACCTCACAATCTTCATTGCCAATTATTTTTCCATCAAGATAATCAGCAATCTGTTTAAGGTTTATTTTTTTTTCACTCAAGCCAAGTTTATTTTACTTTGTCTTCAATGGACTCTTTATTAGCCTGATTAAGCAAATCAATAACTTCAGGAGTGACATTAATTGCTTTATTAGATGTATCAAAAGCAAGCAATGCACCGCTATTAAATAATAGACTTATTTTTTTTGCTTTCACTAATTCATTAATAACTTTTTGTACATTGGGAGTTTGCTCGGCTTCTAATTTTTGAAGAAGTTCCCCCTCCAAAGCCTGTGCTTTTTGATTTGCATACTGCAGATCTTGATAAAGAGTTTGAGCTTTTTTCTGCATGGTTGCTTTTTCTTCATCAGATAAGGTTTTACTTTCTTTTTGAAGTTCTTCAGACACAGATATTAATTCTTCTTGTTTTTTTTGAGCTTCGTCACTGATTGTCTTGTATTCACTTGACTCTCTGAGGTCTTCAAATCTTTCTCTTGCAAGATCTGTTCCCAAAAATACGGTTCTATAATCTATTACAGCAATCCCCTCTGTGGCATTTAAAGAGATAGAAAAAATTGATGATGCAATTAATATTGTGTAAAAAACTATTTTTTTCATAAACCCTCTCCGTTTAACTAATAATTTGTAATTCTTAACTTTTGAATTATACAGAAGATTTATAAATTAAAACTGATTTCCTATTTCAAATTGGAATGCTTCTGTCTCATCATATTCGTCATCATTCAAGGCAGAAGAAATAGAAAAGGACAGTGGACCAAGTTGAGTTATCCAAGTGAAGCCTAAACCAACTGAATATCTTAATTCGCCTAAATCAAATTCACTACATTGAAGTTCATAAGTTTTACATCCATCACCGAACACATTACCGTAATCAAAAAATAGAGAACTTCTTACCGATCTTGTGTCGTCCAAAAAGGCTAAATTGAAAATAAAGTCTAAACCGCCTTCCACAAGATAGGCTCCACCAGAAGGCCTATTAGAAAAATAATAACCGTTACTATATACCGCTCTTGGTCCAAGAGTATTTTGCTTAAAACCTCTTACAGATTTCAAGCCTCCTGCATAAAAATTTTCATATGGTGGTGAATTCTCTGTATCGCCATATGCAAACAAAGCTCCTATCTCATTCCTAGTTGAAAATATTAAATTAAAGAAGATAGGTCTATAATATTTAAAATTATATTTAATTTTTCCGTATGTAACGTCACTTGGAGGAACAGCAATATTTGCCGAAATCTGATTTAACGTTCCTGCAGTAGGAAATAAACCTCTATTTAATGTGCTCCTGGTCCAACTAGCTCCAAGCGTTATGGAATCTTGGGTATCTCCTTCCGAATTAACGTAATCAAGCAATTGTTGAGAAGAAAAAATATCTGTTTTAAGTTTAGTTTGATCCAATGCAGCTGAAAGTCCAAGTTGTTGAATTTCATCAATTGGAAGAACGAGATTTGATGACAATCCAACTGAATCTGTACTGTAAGCTGATGCATTAAATGCAGAGTAATCAGACGAAGAGTAATATGCTCCATACCCTAATCCTATTCCATCGATAGTAAAATAAGGATCAAAAAAATTGAATTGTAAATTAGTTTGATAATCGCTTGAATTTATACCAATAGTAATTCTATTACCTGTGCCAAAAGCATTCGATTCAGAATAATTAGCACCTAAACTGAACCCGTAAGCTCCATAACCAAGACTACCCGCTATGGAACCAGAAAATTCTTCCTCAACAGTAAAATTTACGTCTATCTTGTCAGCTTCTCCCGGGACAGGAACCGTTTCAAATTCAACCTCTTTAAAATATCCAAGTCTATCTAGTCTTCTTTTTGAATTCTCCAATAAAACATCCGAAGCCCACGAACCTTCCATTTGTCTCATTTCTCTTCTCAAGACAACATCGTGTGTCCTTTTATTACCAGAAAAATTTATTTTTCTTATATAAGTCCTTTGTCCAGGATCAATGAAAACTGTAACATCGACAAACCCTTCTTTATCTGCTTCCTCTGTAGAAGCAACAACTTCTGCTGAAGAAAAGCCTTGATTACTCATTAACGAGGTTATTTCTTCTTCTGCAAAAGTAAGAGCCTCTTGTGAAAAAGGAGCATTTGGGATGATAAATTGTGTTTTTTGCAAAATTAAAATGGGAGAAATCGCATCAGGAAGGTCTCCTGCATATGAAACTTCGTTTGTATAAAATATTTTATTTTCTGAAATATTAATTGTAATAAATATATTTTTTTTATCTTCTGACAAGGAAACAATTGAAGAATCCACGTTAAATTTTAGATATCCTCTGTTTTTATAAAAAGATTCTAAATTTTCTAAATCTCCCTTCAGGTTCTCTTTGGAGTAGGGTTCTCTTTTAGAAAAAATTGATCTCCATGTTCTTGGCTTTAATTTAAAAAATCTTAAAAGCTCCTCTTCGGAAAAATTTTCGTTCCCTACTATATTTACTCTTTTTATCGAAGCAGTGGATCCTTCATCGATAACAATATTTAATTTAACTCTGTTACGTTCTAAATCTTCTGATGAAACTTCTACTTTTGCTCCATACCTTCCTTGCGAAATATATTGTCTTTCAAGCTCCGAACTTAAATTTTCAAAAACTGATCTTTTAAATAAAGTCCCTCTGTAAATACCCGAATTTTTAAGACCGTCTAAAAGACTTTCTGATTTAATTGCTTCATTTCCCTCAATAGAAATTTCATCGATTGTTGGCCTTTCCTTTAGGTTGATTAAAAGAGCACTTCCATCTCTACCAATCTGAATATCATCAAAGTTGCCAGTAGCAAAAATTGATTTTGAAATGTTTTGAATATCTTCTAGGGCAACTTTGTCTCCAATAGTTACAGGAATATTAGAAAAAATACTTCCCGCAGAAATTCTTTGTAATCCACTTATTCTAATATCTTCAACAATCCAAGCTTCTTCCGAAACAACAAAAGAGGATGAACTTAAAATAATAGTAAAAATTAAAATCCTTTTAAGAAAAATTAGTAGCAATCTTAAGCTCCTATTCTTGAAATATCATTAATGAAGGCAAAAACCATCAGAAGAATAACAGCTGATATTCCAAATCTGTAAGTGAAATCTAAAACTGTTGGAGATATAGGAGATCCTTTTAATCTTTCAATGGTTAAAATTAGAATTTGACCGCCGTCTAAAATGGGAATTGGAACTAGATTTATTACACCCAAACCGATGCTTACATAACTTATCAATAAGAGAAAAGAATAAAATCCCCCGTATATTAAGGATTCTCCGGCAAACTGACCTATCATTACTGGGCCTCCAAGATTCTTAGGAGAAACATAGCCGATGATCATCTTATAAAGAAATTCAAAAGAATCCATGACAACATTAAATGTTTGAATAGTGGCCTTATTAAGAGCAGACAAAGGAGCCTCTCTCTGGAAAACTAAAGCCTCTGGTGAAATCTTATTTGAGGCAGAAATTCCAATTAACCATTCATTTTTCTCATCAGAAAATTCGGGCAGTATTGATAAAAATATAATTTCTTGATCTCGTAGAATTTTGAAATTGGATGGAAAGCCTAGATTACTATTTATTTTACTTTTAATTTCTGACCATGAGGAGACCGCTTGATTATTAATTTCAAGAATCTCATCATTTTTTTTAAGGCCTGAGATTTCAGCAGGACTATCAGCCAAAATTTCGCCAATAATAGGTTTGATAGGCACATTGATTCCTAAATTTTTTAAAAGATCTGATGGCTCTTCTCCTTGGAGCCAACTCTTTATTGGAATTTTCATGGTCTTTTCCGTATTAGAAGAACTAACTTGAAAAATTATATCTCCTGTTTCACCGAGTCTTCTAGAAAGTGCCATCTGAGCGTCAGATCGAGTCGAAACATCAAATGAATCAATTTTTACAATTAGGTCACCTTTTTTAAATCCGGCTTTAAAAGAAGAACTCTCTTCATCAACATAGCCAACTAAAGATGATAGAGCAGTATTTCCATAGATATTCAATCCAGTAAGCAAAATAATTGCTAAGAAAAAATTTGCTAAAGGACCAGCTAACAAGATTAGGACCTTTTGATAATATTTTTTTGAAGAAAAAGAATCATCAGCATCTTTGCCTTCATCTTCTCCTTTCATTTTTACAAATCCGCCAATCGGAAGCATTCTTAAGTGAAATTCGGTATCAGCTTTATCTTTCCAAGATTTTAAAGATTTACCCATACCAATAGAAAAATCTAAAATGGTAACCTTAAAAAACCGTGCCATAGAATAATGTCCCGCTTCATGAATTGCTGTGATAATTAATATCAAAGTTAAAAAGCCGAATATATAAACAAGAAAGTTCATCAGATTTTTTTAATATAATTCAAAGAGAGTAATCTTGCTTTTTCATTTGCTTCTAAAATTTGTTCCAAAGAGGGATCAATTTTAAAATTTTCCTTATCAAATTTTTCCATAACATGTTTAATAGTATCAAAGATTAAATCAAACTTAATTTCATTATTGATAAATTTCTCCACAGCGATTTCATTTGCTGCATTCAATACTGCAGGCATTAAGCCTCCAGAAGTTAAAGCATCTCTTGCAAATTTTATAGATGGAAAATCTATTTGATCTATATTTATAAATTCTAATAAATTATTTTCTATCAAACTTAGCGGTTTAGATAAACTTTTTATTTTTCTCGGAAATCCAAGACCATATGCTATACAAATTTTCATATCAGGTTCTGACATTACTGAAAGAATAGAATTGTCTTTAGTTTCAACCATTGAGTGAATTATGCTTTGCGGATGAATTATTACATCTATTTGCTCACTTTTAAGATCAAACAGCCACTTGGCTTCAATTATTTCTAAAGCTTTATTCATTAGACTTGCTGAATCGATAAGATTTTTAGTTCCCATCTTCCACACAGGATGATTGAGTGCGTCTTCTAATGAGACCTTGTTAAAATTCGTAATTTTTTTACCTAGAAATGGTCCACCGGAGCAAGTAATTATTATTCTATTTAGATCCTCTCTTTCTATATTCTTAAGGCATTGATGGATAGCACAATGCTCAGAATCAATAGGTATTATTTCTGAATTAGATTTTTTTGCTTCCTTCATTAAAATTTGACCTGCAGCCACCAAAGGTTCCTTGTTGGCGATTAAAATCCTTTTTCCAGCTTTTATAGAACTCAAAATAGTTTCAAGCCCAGCAATGCCTGATATAGCTGCAACAACTATGTCTACTTGATCGCTAAAGATTAAATCTTCTATTTCAGATTCGGAAACAAAAATATCATTTTTCGAATCATTATTTATCAGACAAATTTTCTTAACATTGAATTTATTTGCTTGTTCTAAGAGCAATTTTTTATTTGATTTCGCCACCAAACCGGATATTAAAAAATCTTTATTATTAGCTTTGATAACCTCGAGAGTCGACTGACCAATAGAACCAGTAGATCCTAGAATAAGCACTTTTTTCAATTGATGACTCCTAGCAGTATAAAAAATAATGGCAATACAAAAATATGACTATCAATTCTGTCTAAGAATCCTCCGTGACCCGGTAAAAGTGAACCTGAATCTTTAACATTTGCAATCCTTTTTATCCTACTTTCAATAAAATCTCCAAGCACTGCCATTGATGAACACACTATTAAAATAAGATAAAAAATGCTTCCGGTGATGAAAGAAAAATTTAAATCAAACTTTATAATTTGAAAATATGCAACTAAATATAAAGTGGAGCTTGAAATGAGTATGCCGCCCATCATACCTTCCAACGTTTTTTTTGGACTTGTGAGTGGAAAAATTTTTTTATAACCATATTTTCTTCCAATATAGTAAGCTACAGAATCATTTAAAGCCGATATCATAATTGCAAATAAAAATAACATTCTATTTTCTTCAAAAATATTTGCGAAAAGAAGAAAAATAATAAGAAAAATTAAAAATGCCATAGAAGCCCAGTAAGGTTTTTTTATTAGAAAAAATAGTTCATATAGGGCTAACCCAAAAATTAAGAAGATAGTTGTTTTAAAAATCAAGGCTGGAGCCAAAAAAATTATTGATAATAAAAATATTAAAATTATTGATGCAGTAATTTCTCGTGTATACATTTAATTTCCTGTTTTGACTCCAAATTTCCTTTTTCTTAGCGCATACTCATCTAGAGCTTTTTCAAAATCCCCTTCGTTAAAGTCAGGCCATAATTTTTTTAAAAAATAAATTTCAGAGTATGCTGCTTGCCAAAGAAAGAAATTACTTATTCTTTGTTCCCCAGCAGACCTAATAATTAAGTCTGGATCAGGGATCAATGAAGTTGATAAGTAATCAGTTATTAAACTTTCGTCTATATTTTTGATTTTGATTTTTCTTTTCGAAATATCTTTTACAATAGACTTTAATGCTTGTTCAATATCCCATCTTCCCCCATAGCTTATAGCAATATTCAAGCTCATCTTTGAATCGTATTCGCTTGTTTTTATTTGTGAGCTTTTTATTTTATTAATAAGAACTTTGTCGAATCGAGAAATATCGCCAATAAAATTTAATTTGACTTTATTTTTGATTAAATCAGGAGTCTGCTCGTTAATGGCCTCCAGAAAAAGTTTTAAGAGAGCCTTTACCTCTTTTTTTTGTCTGCCCCAATTTTCAGTACTAAAGGCAAAAAGAGTTAAGTTTTTTATTTTATTTTCTAGAAAAAATTCAACTGCAAGCCGAGCTTTTTTTACTCCTTCTTTGTGACCATCATTTTTATCTAAGTTCTTATTTTCTGCCCATCTCGTGTTTCCATCCATTATTATGGCTACATGATTTGGAAGCTTTTTCATGACTTATCTAAAAATCAAGGAGATCCTTTTCTTTTTCTTCTAAAAGAGTGTCAACCTTTTTAATGAATTCATCAGTTGCTCTCTGAATAAGTTCTTCTCCTTTTTTTAAGTCATCTTCTGATATCTCTTTTTCATTTAAATATTCTTTTAACATACCATTAGCATCTCTTCTTTGATTTCTAATAGAAACTTTAGAATTTTCGGCTTCAGATTTTGCAACTTTAATTAGTTCCCTTCTAGTTTCTTCTGTTAAGTCAGGTAGTATTACTCTAATTACTTCGCCCGAGGTTATAGGCTGCACTCCTATATCAGAAGATTGAATTGCTTTTTCAATAGGTATAACCATATCTTTCTCCCAAGGAGATATAGACAAGGTTTTGGCATTCTCAACAGCTATATTGCAAACTTGTTTCAATGGGGTCGGATTCCCGTAATAGTCAACTTCAATTGAATCCAACAAAGAAGAATTTGCTCGGCCAGTCCTGATCCTTTGAAATGTGACCTCTAAAGCAGATATAGTTTTTGCCATACCCTCCTTAGCCTCAGCTTCTGTTTCAATAATCATTTCTTTAAGTTAATTTCCTAGCTGGGCCTGAACTTCTTCAGCAAAATCTTTTTTCTCAACTTCTATTCCTTCTCCTACTTCGTATCTTATAAAAGACAAGACAGAATTATCATTATTTTTTAAGAGTTGACTTACATTGAGTGAAGGATCTTTTACAAATGGCTGATCAATTAAGCTTACTTCTGATAGGAATTTTTTTAGTCTTCCTGAAGTCATTTTTTCGATAATTTCTTGAGGCTTGTCGGTATCAGAAACCTGAGCCTCGATTATTTCCTTTTCTTTATTAATTATTTCTTCTGATATTTCTTCTGGGCTAATAGCTAACGGATTAGATGCTGCCACATGCATGGCTAAATCTTTTCCAAGCTCTTCATTTTCTTGTTCAAGAGATACAAGAACTCCAATTTTTTTATTTCCATGTATATAGGAGTATACAAAGGGAGATGAAACATTAAATTTTCTTCTTATAACAATATTTTCGCCAATTTTTTGAACAAGATTTTGCCTTTTCTCTTCTAAAGAATCTGATAGTAATTTTTCTAAACTAGCATCAGGCGAGTTAAGACATGTTCCTAATACCTCTTCTGTAAAAGCTAAGAAGTTAGCGTCTTTAGCTACAAAATCAGTCTCACAATTAATTTCAATCAAAATAGAATTGCTTGAATCAGTAGTATCGGACAGAATGACTCCCTCAACAGCAGTTCTTGATGATTTCTTTTCTGCTTTCAAGGCGCTGTTCTTTCTTAAATTTGTAATAGCTTGGTCAGAATCTCCTCCAGCCTCTTCTAATGCTTTTTTGCATTCCATCATCCCTAATCCTGTTTTTTCTCTTAAGTCTTTAACATCCTTAGCGCTTATATTCATTTTTTTCCTCTTATTTCTCTTCGGAATCTACTAGCAAATCATCATCTTTAGCTTCTTTTTCTGTAGAAGGTTCAGTTATAGCTTCCTCATTTTCACCTTCCGTAGATGGATCATTTGATTCCTCGATTTCACTTTTTCTTAATATAACAGGCCCATCCTTTTTAGACCCTAGGCCAGAAGCTCTTGAAGCCCCATCTAAGCAAGCATTTGAAATTATTCTTGCGATTAAAGAAATAGAACGAATAGCATCGTCATTTCCTGGAATGACATAATCAACGCTATCTGGATCCGAATTGGTATCTACTAAACCTATAATGGGAATACCCATTTTCCTAGCCTCAGCAACTGCAATTTTTTCATTGTTGACATCAATTATGAATAAGGCCTCAGGAAGACCTCCCATGTTTTTTATACCACCTATCGATCTTTCTAATTTTTCCATCTCTCGCCTAATTCCAAGAACTTCTTTTTTGGTTAAGTCGTTAAACTTTCCTTCTTCTTCTTGCGTTTTTAAAATTTCCAGTCGCCTGATTGAGGCTCTGACAGTTTTATAATTTGTTAACATCCCGCCTAACCATCTGTAATTAACATATGGCATATCGCATCTTTCAGCTTCTGATTTTATTACTTTACTGGCAGCTCTTTTTGTACCTACAAATAAAATTCTATTATTTGAAGCGGCTAATTGTTTGCAGAATTCAGTAGAGGGTTTCAGATGCTCAAGAGTCTTTTCTAAATCTATTATGTGAACTTTATTTCTATTACCGAAAATGAAAGGATCCATTTTGGGATTCCAAAATCTAGTTTGGTGGCCGAAATGCACTCCTGCTTTCAGCATTTGTTCTATGGAAATATCCATGTTTGTTGCTCCTTTTTTAGCCATGCGGCTGGGTTAATCCTCCTCGAAGCTAAGTATTCAACAACTTTTGAGCAAAAGAAGCACCCGAATACTCAATCTTTACGAGTGTGTTTCATTCACTAAAAAGTGAATTGAGAGGAATTAAACCATAAAAATTAATTTACTCCAAAGCCTTAAAAAGATATTTCTTGCATAGAATAAAGCCCTGGCTTTTGCGCAACAATCCACTCAATTGCTTTTATTGCGCCTTTTGCAAAGATTTTCCTATCAAAAGCATTATGAGTAATTGTTAACTCGTCATCATCTAAAGATATCTTTACTTCATGGATACCTACTGACGATTCGTCTCTAATAGATTTAACAATAGTTTTAACTTTTAAATGCAAATTTTTATCAATAAATTCAGCCAAATCTTTTGCTGTTCCTGAAGGGGAATCTTTTTTTTCTTTATGATGAGTTTCAGTAATTTCTATTTTGCTAATAGATTCGTTATTTTTTAAAGGTAATAAAGATTTTTTTAGAAGATTTACACCTAAACTCAAATTTGGAGCAATTAGGATTGGTAAATCTTCACTATATTTCTTCAAAGAAGATAGCTGATCTTCGCTATGACCTGTGCTAGCCAATATAAAAGGTAATTCTTTTTTTAAGCAAAATTCGGTGAGATGTTGAAAATTATCTATTGAAGACACATCCAAAACTGCATCAATTTTGTAATCAATATTATTGAAATCTGAAATTAAGTTTTCTTTGCATTCAATATTCAAAATCGAATTTAAAGGCTTTCCTAAATTTTTGTTGCTAGCTGAGGCATGACCCCCAGCCAGAAAAACACTTTCTGTATTTTCTAACTCTTCAGCAATAACTTTTCCTAATTTTCCTGTAACCCCTGAAATAAAAAGAGAGATTGACATTAAAAACCCTTTAAAAATTCTTTAGCGCTTTTTAACCAAGTATTTTTCATAGGCGTATTTTCGGAACCGCTAATAGATTCCTTAAACTTTCTGAGTAACGCTGCTTGCTCTTTGTTCAATTTAACGGGTATCTCAACTAATACTCTTACAAGTATATCCCCTTTTGATCCACCTCTTAAAGGCTTGATCCCTTTTCCATTTAATCTAAATAATTTGTGGCTCTGTGTTCCTTCAGGAATTTTAATTTTGACTTTGCCATCAAGCGTTGGGACTTCAATATCTCCGCCAAGGACTGCATCAACATAGTTTATCGGAACCTCGCAATATAAATGCTTTCCATCTCTTTCAAAGATTTTGTGCCTTTGGACATCTACTTGTATATAAAGATCTCCATTTCCGTGTTTACCAGAATCGCCTTCACCAGATAATCTTATTCTATCTCCAGTATCGACGCCTTCTGGAATTTTTACTGAAAGAGTTTTGTTTTTTTTAATAAAGCCTGCACCGCCACAGATAGAACAATTAGGATCATGTATTTCACCTTCACCTCTGCAGTGAGGACAAGTCTGTTGCATTGAAAAAAAACCTTGTTGCATTCTTACTACTCCAGTGCCATTACAGTGGCTACACTGATGCCAAGTTCCTGAACATCTCTCGCTCGAGGGAATATCAAGGTTAATACTTGTACCTTTAACGGCGTCTTCAAGAGAGACTTCAACGCTATAACTTAAATCAGCACCTCTCTGAGACCTGCTTCTTGTTCTTGTAGAACCACCAAAAATATCGGAAAAGATATCTCCAAATATATCACTAAATCCTTCCGCTGCTCCTTGCGCATTTGAAAAAGATGGATTTACTCCATCATGTCCGAATTGGTCGTAAGCTTGTCGTTTTTGATCATCTGAAAGAATTTCGTAAGCTTCTGATAGTTCTTTAAACTTTTCGGAAGCCGCTTGATCATCAGGATTTCTATCCGGATGATATTTCATAGCTAATTTACGGTAAGCTTTTTTTAGTTCGTCTTTAGACGTGCTTTTGTTGACACCTAGCACCTCATAGTAATCTCTTTTACTCATTTTGATGCTTAATCAAAAATATAATAACTATTTTTCTTGTTCTTTGGCTTCTTCTTTAACTTCTTCAAAATCAGCATCGACCGCGGAATCATCAGCAGATTCAGATTCCTGACCTTCTTGATCAGTTGAAGCGTTTTGTTGTTGCTCTGCGTAAAGTCTCTGAGCTAGAGAAGATGAAGCCTCAGCTAGCGCTTTGGTTTTATCCTCAATTTCTTGTTTGTCTTCACCTTTCATTGCTTCTTCAAGAGAAGTAATAGCTTCTTCAATTTGAGTTTTTTCGTTTTCTTCAACTTTATCAGCTGATTCTTCTAAAGTTTTTTTGCAGCTGTGAATTAAAGTGTCTGCAGAATTTCTTGCCTGCACCATTTCTTCGAAAATTTTATCTTCTTCGGCATTTGCTTCTGCTTCAGTAACCATTTTTTCTATTTCTTCTTCAGATAAACCACCTGAAGCTTGAATAGTAATAGATTGTTCTTTATCGGTTGCTTTGTCTTTAGCTGAAACATTTAAGATTCCATTAGCATCTATGTCAAAGGATACCTCAATTTGAGGCATACCTCTTGGAGCAGCTGGAATCCCATCTAAGTTAAATAGGCCTAACTGCTTATTTTCTTTTGCTTGCTTTCTCTCACCTTGGACAACGTTTACGGTTACAGCAGTCTGATTATCCTCTGCAGTTGAAAAAATTTGAGATTTATTGGTTGGAATAGTTGTATTTTTTTCTATTACAGGAGTCATAACTCCACCCATGGTTTCTATTCCCAAAGTAAGAGGTGTAACATCTAAAAGAAGAATATCTGTTACGTCTCCGGATAGAACAGCTCCCTGAACGGCAGCTCCTACAGCAACGGCCTCATCTGGGTTAATATCTTTTCTTGGCTCTTTTCCAAAAAATTCTTTAACTTTTTCTTGGACCATAGGCATTCTTGTTTGTCCTCCTACCAAAATTACGTCATTTATATCAGAGGTTTTTAGCTTTGCATCCTTTAGTGCAATCTCAACTGGCTTTAAACTTCTAGCAACTAACGGTTCTACGAGCGCCTCAAGTTTAGATCTAGTTAATTTAATTAGAAGGTGTTTAGGACCAGATGAGTCAGCAGTAATATATGGAAGGTTGATCTCAGTTTGTTGATTAGAAGAAAGTTCAATCTTGGCTTTTTCCGCTGCTTCCTTAAGTCTTTGTAGTGCGGCCGGATCCGATTTCAAATCAAAATTTTGCTCTTTTTTAAATTCATCAACGAGATGATCTATCAACGCAAGATCAAAATCTTCTCCACCAAGGAACGTGTCGCCATTGGTAGACAAAACTTCAAATTGTTTTTCACCGTCTATTTCAGCTAGTTCTATGATAGAAATATCAAATGTTCCTCCACCCAAATCGAAAACAGCAATTTTTTGATCACCAGTTTTTTTATCTAAACCAAAGGCTAATGCTGCTGCTGTAGGCTCATTTATTATTCTTTTAACTTCTAAACCGGCTATTTTTCCTGCATCTTTGGTAGCCTGTCTTTGGGAATCATTAAAGTAAGCTGGAACAGTTACTACCGCTTCTTTTACCTCATGACCTAAGTAGTCTTCAGCAGATTTTTTCATTTTCGTTAAAATTTGAGCAGAAACCTGTTGAGGAGCTAAACTCTCACCATTAGCTTTAACCCATGCATCGCCATTGTCAGCCTTGATAATTTCAAAAGGAGTCATTTCTTTATCTTTTGTAACAACTTCATCAGAAAACTTCCTGCCAATAAGTCTTTTAATGGCGTATAGCGTATTTTCTGGATTTGTAACAGATTGCCTTTTAGCGCTTGAACCAACTAGTGTTTCGCCATCTGTATACGCTACAACGGAGGGTGTGGTTCTCTCACCTTCGGCGTTTTCTATGACTTTAGCACTGTCACCTTCCATAATAGAAACACATGAATTCGTGGTTCCTAAATCAATACCTATAATTTTAGCCATTTATATCTCCATAAATATTCTTACAAACACTTATTGAGGGCTAATATATTTTTTTCAAGGATAAATTTTACTTTTTGCTGACTATTACCATTGCTGGCCTTATCACTCTATCTTTAAACTTAAATCCTTTTTGGGTTACTTCTAAGCAAGTATTAGGTGAAACGTCCTTATTTTCTACTACCGATATAGCTTCATGCTCATCTGGATTAAACTCTTCATTTTTTGGATCTACTACAGAAATGCCGTTTTTTTCTAAAGCTCCCAACATCTCTCTAATTACGAGTTCTATTCCTTCTGATGGAACGCTTTTAGTTTTTTCGTCTTGGTGCTCCAAAGTTCTAAAAAGATTATCAATCGATGGAAGAATATCCTTAACAAGGGATTCGGAACCATACAAACGAGCTTTTAAAACTTCATTTTGGGCGGTCCTTCTAACATTTTGAACTTCGGCTTGAGCTCTAAGAACTTTTTCTTCTAAATCTTCTAGTGAATTTTCTGTTTCTTCAGTATCTTCTATAGAATCCTTTTCTTTTTTTTCTAAGTCGTCGGTTTCATCAAAAGATTGATTTATTTCTTCATCAGAAGTTTCCTTGTTATTATCTTTTTTACTCATTTTCTTTTTTTGGCTCAACATAGAGGACGAGTTTATGATCTATCAATTTATAACCATGGGAATCTGCTAGTTTTTCTTGAATGTCTTCAATCATTTGATTGTTAAATTCAATTACTTTGCCGGTCTTGATACATACCATATGGTCATGATGTTCATCAAAATCTGGATTCGAAGCAAGCTCATAAACTGAATGACCTGATTCAAAATTTTGTTTTTCTAAAATCCCTGCTGATTCAAATTGCGTCAAGACTCTGTAAACAGTTGCCAGACCAACTTCGTCACCCGAATCTAAGATTTTTTTATAAACGTCATCAGCACTTAAATGTCTTTCCGGAGATTTATCAAAAATTTCTAATATCCTTACTCTCGGTAAAGTTACTTTTAAACCAGCTTCTCTTAAATTTTTATCTTCGCTCATAAGAATGTATATAATTAAGTTGATTAATTATGGATTATAGAATTTTACTAAAAACGATTTATATTTCACTATTTATTTTTATTCTAAATGGTTGCTCTTTGAATTTCTTCGATAACTTTTACAAAGTTTCAGTTCCTCAAGGAAGCATAGTAACCGATAAAATGATAGAAAAATTGGAAGTTGGTCTCACAGAAGCGCAGGTAAAATATATCATGGGTTCTCCGACATTAAACGATGGCTTAAACCCAGATATTTGGGTATATATCGGCACTCTTAATGTTGGAAACATTACAGAATATAATAACCATTTTACTCTTTATTTTGAAAATGGCAGATTAACCAAGTGGATTGATCGTTACAAAAACGAAAACTCTAGTAACTAATTTTTCAAGAAAAAAAATAACTTAAAAAAATAGTTCCGATTGATATTGGTGCTACATACTTTAAACAGATAATAAAAAAATTATAAAAGCCACTATTCATCTTTAAATCTTTTTTCATTTTTTCTTTTTCTAGAACCCATCCTACCAATAAACAAATTGCTAAGCCTCCGAAAGGCAACATTATATTGTTTGTTAAAAAATCCATTAAACTTAAAAAATCAAAGCCGAAAAAGGAAATTTCTTTCCAGATATTGAATGAAAAAATACTGCCCAAACCTAATATCCAGGCGAACAAACCTAAAATTATTACCCCTAATTTTCGAGTGAATATTCTTTGTTCTTCTACCCACGCTGTAAAAGGTTCAATAAGTGATACTGAAGAACTCACTGCTGCAATAGAAATTAAAATAAAGAAAATTGAAGAAAAGATACTTCCAAAAGGTAAAGAACTAAAAGCAATGGGTAAAGTTTCAAATAATAATCCTGGGCCGGAAGAAACCGAAAGAATTGGATTGCTAAACACTATCGGAAAAATAGTTAATCCAGCAAATAACGCGACCGAAGTGTCTAAAATTATTATTATGGGAATTGTTTTAGCAATAGGTTGATCTTCAGGCATATAAGCTCCGTAGGCCATGATTGCTCCCATACCGATGCTCAAAGTAAAAAATGCCTGGCCCATTGCAGCAATAATCACCGAAGTTGAAATTTTAGAAAAATCTGCATCAAATAAAAAATTAAAAGCTTTTAAAAAGTCTCCTGTAAAAGATGAATAAATGCACAAAAGAATTATTAAAAAAAATAAAGTCGGCATTAAAAAGTTAATTGTTTTCCCAATCCCGTCTATAACTCCTTTGCCAACAATGAAACAGGTGAGGCCTAAAAATAGCGTATGCCAAAAAATCATTTTCATTGGCGAGCCAACAAATTCACTGAAATAATTTAATGAATAAGAAACTGGATCAACTTCGTTGCTTGGCATGAAATTAAAAATGTATGCCGCAGCAATGCCGGCGAAAACGCTATAGTAGGATAAGATCATTAATCCTGCTATTGCGCCGAGCCAGC
The DNA here is from genome assembly GCA_902614235.1 of uncultured SAR86 cluster bacterium. Taxonomy (GTDB): domain Bacteria; phylum Pseudomonadota; class Gammaproteobacteria; order Magnimaribacterales; family AG-339-G14; genus CASICS01. The sequence goes on along the minus strand of CACMKG010000001.1, from coordinate 153,284 downwards.
CCAAAATTTTCCAATAAGAAGAAAGATTAAAATCAATAACTACTTTCTTAATGCTGTTTATAGGGCTTTTTCGTCCATATCTGCCTAAATAAGTTTCCGCCATCATGACAGGTAACCCAATGAGTAAAATACACAAGAAGTAAATTAGAACAAAAGCGCTGCCGCCATTAGTTCCGGCCATGTACGGAAATTTCCAAATATTTCCTAACCCAACTGCAGAGCCAGCTGCAGCTAGAATAAAAGTCCAATTACCCTGCCAAATCTTATTTTGATTCATTCTTTTTTTAGAATTTATATTAACTAGATATACTAACTTAATGTCTAAAGATAAAAAAAGAAACCCTCGCCCTGTGATTGACAACAGGCAAGCTCGATACAACTTTGAGTTACTAGAAAGTTTCGAAGCAGGCCTAGCTCTGGAAGGATGGGAGGTTAAAGGGATCAGATCAGGCGAAGTAGACATGAAAGATAGCTACGTTTTAATGAAAGATGGTGAGGCATGGATTTTAGGACTAAAAATATCTCCTCCAAAAGAAGTCACTTTTCAGGTTGATCAAAATAGAACTAAAAAATTACTTTTGACCAAATCAGAATTAGGCAAAATCTTTAAGGCAACTCAAGAAAAAGGACTGACCTGTGTTCCAACAAAAATTTTTTGGAAAACAAACTTAATAAAAATTAATATTTCATTAGGAAAAGGAAAGACTAAATTTGATAAAAGAGAAACTATCAAAAGAAAAGAGTGGGATAGAGAAAAAGCTAAGATAGGAAAACTCTCTAGTAAGTTGAAATAATTTCATTAAAATAGGTTCTCGCTTTGGGGGCGAAACGGATTAGACATTTGTTCGAGAACCTTAAGTGCATGCCGAGCAGGTAACAAGCTCGATAAAATAAGTTGCAAAACATTTAGTTGGCAATAAAGCAAACTACGCACTAGCTGCATAATTCGGCTAGCTTTTTTAACCCGACACCTATTAGGGTTTAAAAAAGTCATTTAATAGGTTGCTTGAGAAAATTTGTCTGATATTTTCTCAAAAAGATTTTCAGACTGCTTTTAAAAAATCCTGCTCATCGGAGTTTTTAAAAGGAGATTAAAAGATGAAACTAAGCATGTAGATCTGACGGGGATGGATTGATGGACGCGGGTTCGATACCCGCCGCCTCCACCATTTTTGTTAATCTATTTGTTATTTAAGACAATAAATAAGACAGCTGGCTTATTTAAGACAAGTATCTTATAATTGATCCATGGATAATAAAGCCATTCAAAGTCTTTTGCTCAACAGGACTAAAACAAAAATTATAGAAACAGCTGAAAGATTGTTTGCTGAAAAAGGAATTAATAATGTTTCTACAAGAGAAATAGCCAGGGAAGCCGGTCAAAAAAATCATTCTGCTCTTCATTATCATTTTGGTGACAAAGAAAACCTTCTAGATGCCCTTTTAGATTACAGATTGACGCCTCTCGACAATAAAAGAAAATTTTTATTAGATGAAGCGCTTTCTGTGTCTAAAAATCCTAATTTAAGAGAATTAGTTACTGTTTTGATTACTCCTATGGCTGAAAATGCGTTGGATCCGAAAAGAAAAAACTATATTTTAAAGATTATGGGAGAATTACTGACATCTGCAGACTGGAGAAAAAAATATTCAGTTCGAAGTGACAAGGCGCCTACTGCCATAAAAGTCACAAATATGATCTTCAAGATACTAAAAAAAGACTTAGGAGAAGAAATTGCCTTCGAAAGATTGCGGTTCATGGCTGGAGCAATAATGGTTACTTTTGCGGAGTGGAGTATTTCTAGTTCTAGCCCCGAGTGGGCTGAGACTATTAATAAACCTCAAGGTATTTTGGAAAACAAGACAGAAATAAACTTGTCTTCAAGATCTAACGAAGATCGCATTACAAATCTTGCTGATTTCATTATAGGAGCGATTACTTATCAATCAGCTTCTAGAAATAAAAAGACAACAAAACTTAGACAAGTCTGATAGTTTTTGTCTTCAAGATATTGACTTTAAGAAAATAAAACTTCATCATTCGCAACCAATGGCAAACATACAATCAGCAAAGAAAAGAGCGAGACAAGCTTTAACTAGAAATTCTCTTAAGAGTAGTCAGCGAGCAGCTGTTCGAACTGCTATTAAAGGAGTCGAGGAGGCAGTTTCTTCTAAGGATTCTGAACTTGCCAAAACGAACTTTAAATCTACTCAGAAACTAATTGATAAGATGGCTAATAAAAAGGTCATTTCTAAAAATAGTGCTGGAAGACAGAAATCAAGACTTAACAAGGCGATTAAGTTAATCAGTTAACGTAATCTTCGTTCCTTGATCTTTTCCATCTAAGATATCTAAAACTACATTGCTAGTCTTTCCATTGGCGATCCAAACTTCGTTTCTTTCGTTTAGGAAATTTTTTGCTGCTTTTAGTTTTGTTTTCATTCCTCCTCTACCAAATTCTCCGGGTTTTCCAAATTTAATATCATAATCATCAAGCTCCTTTAAGTTAATATTTTTAATTAATTGAGTTGTGGCATTTTTTTTAGGATCTTCTTTGTAAATACCATCCTGATCAGTCAAAATAATTAAATAATTTGCTTCGATTAAACTTGCAACCTCGCCACTTAATTGATCGTTATCCCCGTGTTGAATTTCTTCTGTTGATACAGAGTCGTTTTCATTGATTATTGGAATAGCTCCTAAACTGAATATATTTTTCAAACTTGTCTTTATATTTTTTGAACGGTATTTATCTTTAAAATCACCATGACTCATCAAAACTTGTGCGGCTAGAAGGCCATGAATGCGAAATTCATCTTGATAGGCGTTAATTAAGCCAATTTGACCTACCGCAGATAAGGCTTGCAATCGATCAATTTCTTTTGGCTTCTCTTTTATTCCCCAGGATTTCATACCATGAGCTATAGCTCCGGAAGATACAACTGTTACCTCAAATCCCTTTTCAACAAGATCTCTAATTTGAGACGAAACAGATCTAATAAATTCTTTATCAATTGAATCATTTGAAGCTGTTACTAAGCTCGAACCTACCTTTATGACAACAACTTTGGACATACTATATTCTAGTCTAATGAAAAAACTTTAGTTCCGATTTCAAAAACTAAGTTCTCTAACCCTTTTCCCGTAATAGCAGATATAGAAAATATTCTTTGTTCTTTAAACTCTTCTTTTATCTCTTTTCTAATCATCTCTTCTTTGGAAGGATCAAGATCGTTTTTGTTAATAACAATCCACTGTTCTTTTTGAGCTAAATCGGAGCCAAAAAGTTCAAGCTCAGTATTGATGTCATTTATGTTTTTAATAATATTTTCAGCTTCAAAAGATGATACATCTACAATATGAAGTAAAACTTTAACTCTCGATAAATGTTTTAAAAATTGTATCCCCAATCCTACTCCTTCAGAAGCTCCAGGAATTAATCCAGGTATATCTGCGACAACAAAAGAATTAAAACCGCTTTGAACTACTCCTAAATTTGGACTTAACGTAGTAAAAGGATAATCTGCTACTTTAGGTTTTGCAGAAGAAATTTTAGAAATAAGAGTAGATTTTCCAGCATTTGGCATTCCTAGTAGCCCCACATCTGCTAAAACCTTAAGTTCTAGCTTAATATTGAATTTTTCTCCTTCATCTCCGTCAGTTGTTTTTCTTGGGGCTCTGTTGGTGGAAGTTTTAAACCTAGCATTGCCAAAACCTCCCTTTCCTCCTTTTGCTAGAACTATGGACTGATTATTTTCAATTAAATCTGCTATCAGCTCATTTGTCTCTTCGTCGATTATCAGAGTACCAACTGGAACTTTTAAGATGGTATTTTCTGCATCTTTGCCGTGTTTATTTTTACCCAAACCTTGGCTGCCGTTTTTAGCTTTGTATTTTTTTTGGAGTCTAAAATCTTGAAGAGTAGTCAAAGACTCATCTGTTTCAATTAAAATACAACCGCCTGAACCTCCATCGCCTCCGTCGGGTCCTCCTTTGGGAATAAATTTTTCTCTTCTGAAACTTAAGCATCCCTTACCGCCATTCCCAGCGGTTACCTCTATGAATGCTTCATCTATGAAGCGCACAATATTATGTTAGTGATTCAATATTTACAAATTGACGAAGGTTTTTTCCTTTTTTTTCGAAGGAAACTTTCCCATCGCATTTTGCAAAAAGCGTATGATCTTTTCCAATTCCAACATTAGAGCCTGGGTGAAATTTTGTTCCTCTCTGCCTAACAATGATAGATCCCGCTGACACAGTTTGCCCCCCGTATGCTTTAACCCCTAAAAACTTAGGATTAGAATCTCTTCCATTTCTTGTACTTCCACCTGCTTTTTTATGTGCCATTATTTAGTCTCTATTGATTTGATTTCTATTTTGGATAAATTTTGCCTATGGCCTTGTTTTTTTCTCCAATCTTGACGTCTTTTCATCTTGATAATTGTCACTTTAGGTGCCTTTACATGATTTATAACTTTTCCAACAACTTTTGCGCCTTCCAATAAAGGTCTTCCTACCTGAAGATTCCCTTCTTTATTAACAGCTAACACCTCAGAAAACTCAACATTTGAACCTTCCTCGGCATCAATTTTTTCTACAGTGATGATTTCTCCTTCAGCTACTTTATGCTGTTTACCACCGCTTTTTATTACTGCATACATATTAAATTTTCTTAAAAGATTGGCATCTTATCTAATAAACTCTCTACTCGCAATCTTTTCAAATGCTGTAGTATATCGCTATGGGAGAGACAGTTTTCAAGCCGTCACAAAGTTATTCTAAAGAGGATTTAATAAAATGCTCTAAAGGGGAATTGTTTGGACAATCAAATGGTAAATTGCCGAATAATGAAATGCTGATGATGGATAGAATTACTGAAGTAAACTCAAACTTAGGAGCTTTTGAGAATGGTCAAATAAAAGGCGAGCTTGATATAACACCAGACTTATGGTTTTTTGACTGTCACTTTACCGGCGATCCTGTTATGCCTGGATGTTTGGGTTTAGACGCCATGTGGCAGTTGCTAGGTTTTTACCTATTATGGGATGGAAATTCTGGAATTGGCAGAGCTTTGGGAGCTGGAGAAGTAAAATTTTTTGGACAAGTTCTTCAAAAAGCTAATTTAGTTGAATACGAAATAGATATTAAAAGAATCAGGAAACAAAGTTTAGTAGTAGGTTTTGCCGACGGTTCAATGAAGGTAGATGGTAAAGAAATTTACACAGCTAAGAACTTAAAAGTTGGTTTATTCAAAGATCCATCAGGTTTTTAAAAAATGGAATTAAAAAGAGCAGTGATAACAGGAATGGGAGCTATTTCTCCAATAGGAACAGGAATTAATGAAATAAATACTTCTCTATTAAATGGAAGATCTGGAATTTCTATAAATCCTGAATATAGAGAAATGGGGATGAAAAGTGAAATTTCAGGCTCTATTAATCTAAACCTATCCGAATTAATTGAAAGAAAAATGTTCAGATTCATGGGTGAGACAGCTGCATATTCCTATCTCAGCGCTCAAGAAGCGATTAAAGATGCAGGAATTTCAGAAGATATGTTTAGTTCTGACCGTATAGGGATAATAGCTGGTTCTGGAGGCGCTTCTTCAAGGAGCCAAGTCGAAGCTGCAGATATAGCTAGAGAAAAAGGAATTAAAAGAATTGGGCCTTATCGAGTTACACAAACAATGGGCAGTACTGTTTCTGCATGCTTGGCCACTTTTCTGGGAGTAAAAGGTATTAATTATTCAATCTCTTCTGCATGTTCCACAAGCGCTCATTGCATTGGTTCGGCTTGGGAGCAGATACAACTAGGAAAACAAGACATAGTTCTAGCAGGCGGAGGTGAAGACGAACATTGGACACAGTCTGCCCTTTTTGATGCTATGGGGGCATTATCAAGTAAATATAATTCAAATCCAGAAGAAGCATCAAGACCGTTTGATAAAGATAGGGATGGTTTTGTAATTTCTGCTGGGGGCGGAATTATTATTTTAGAAGAATTGGAGCACGCCAAAAAAAGAGGTGCAAAAATATATGGAGAAATAGTTGGTTATTCAGCTACTTCGGATGGTGAAGACATGGTTTCTCCTTCTGGCTCAGGTGCTGCTAATTGTATGAGACAAGCATTACAAATGAGTGAACTTAACACTGTAGATTATTTAAATGCTCATGGGACGTCCACTCCAGCCGGAGATCCAATAGAATTAAATGCAATCAAAAAAGTTTTTGATGAAAAACCAATTGTTGGTTCAACTAAGTCACAAACTGGTCATGCCTTGGGAGCCGCTGGGGTCTTAGAATGTATTTATAGTATTTTGATGTTGAAAAACAAATTCATTGCTGAATCCCTGAACCTTAGAGATCCTATAGACGAAGCAAAAGATATTGTGTTGGCCGATCAATTAATTGAAAAAAAGGATTTTTCTTCCTTCATGTCTAACAGTTTTGGATTTGGCGGTACTAATGCAAGTATTGTGGTGAAGGAATTTAATTGATTAAAAAGGAATTTCATCATCCATAGGAGTTTGATCCATTGAAGCTTCTTCTGATGAGTTTGATTGAGTTTCACTATTATTTCTACTACCTAACATTTGCATATCTCTTGCAATAATTTGAGTAGAAAACTTCTTTTCTCCAGTATTTTTGTCTTCATAGCTATTAGTTTGAAGCTGTCCTTCGATGTAAACGGAAGAACCTTTTTTTAAATACTGACCTACTACTTCAGCCATTCTTCTAAAGAACACAACTCTATGCCATTCTGTTTTTTGTTGATCTTCTCCGGTATTTTTATCTTTCCAGCTATCGGAAGTAGCAATGGATATAGTTGCTACAGCATCGCCACCTGCAGTTGTTCTTAATTCAGGGTCCGCTCCTAAATTACCAAGTAATATAACTTTATTAATTCCACTTCTTGCCATAATGTTTTCTCTTAAAAGATGTTATTGTTTATTATATTTGATATTAGTCTAAATCATAACAATTCGTAAATGAAATATATAAGCGTTAAAGGAGCTCGCCAGCATAATTTAAAGAATATCGACATATCAATACCAAGGGACGAATTAACTGTAATCACAGGTTTGTCTGGTTCTGGGAAGTCTTCTCTGGCTTTTGACACTCTCTATGCTGAAGGCCAAAGAAGATATGTTGAATCATTATCTGCTTATGCCAGGCAATTTCTTTCTGTAATGGACAAACCAGACGTTGATACAGTAGAGGGTCTTTCGCCTGCTATATCCATTGAACAGAAATCTACCTCTCATAATCCTAGGTCTACAGTAGGAACTGTTACAGAAATTTACGATTATCTTAGATTACTTTTTGCAAGAACTGGAACACCCAAATGTCCTGATCATCATGTTTCATTAGAAGGTCAGAGCTTAGATCAAATAACAGATATTACTTTTAAAAAATACTTAAATAAGAGAGTTCTTATTCTATCGCCCTTATTTAAAGAGCAAAAAGGAGAACACTTAAATTTATTTTCTGACCTTAAAGCTAAAGGTTATGTCAGATTAAGAATAAATGGTCAAATTTATGATATCTCTGAACTTCCTAAGTTAGATAAAAATAAAAAACATAATATTGAAGTTGTTGTAGATAGACTTTCAGTAAAAAAAGATAATCAAAGCAGAATGGTTCAATCTATTGAGACAGCTCTTACCGAGTCAAATGGCTTAGTAGAGTTTCTATCTGCAGATGAGAATTCAGAAATTTTAACCTTTTCTACTAAAATGGCATGTCCAGTTTGTGGTTATAGTATTCCCGAACTTGAGCCAAGATTATTTTCCTTCAATAGCCCAGCCGGAGCATGTAAATCTTGTGATGGATTAGGTTTTAAAGCAGAAATAGATCTTAAAAAGGTAATTTCACGACCGGAGTTAAGTTTAAATCAAGGTGCCGTAAGAGGATGGGATTCAAGTCATATGTATCGTCACTATTTATTAAGATGTGCGAGCAATCATTTTGATTTTTCTTTAGATTCTCCTTTTGAAGAACTACCAAACAAAATTAAAGAGATAGTCCTTTTCGGAAGTGCTCCCGAAGATGTAGATTTTAGTTATACCTCTAAAAGAGGAAGAAGAATAGAAATAATCCGTCCTTTTGAGGGCATAGTTAATAATATCAATAGAAAATATTCTAATTCTGATTCTCCCTTAATAAGAGAAGATATGTCCAAGTTTATGACACATCGTCCTTGTTCTTCTTGCGATGGCTCAAGACTAAATGAATCTGCAAGAAATGTTTTCATTAATGAAACTTCTTTGCCTGAAATTTCAGAAATGACTATTGAAGAAGCTTATCAATTTTTCGAAAAATTAAATCTGAAAGGAGCAAAAGGTAAAATTGCTGAAAAGATTGTTAAAGAAATTAAAGAACGTCTCAAATTTTTAATAGATGTCGGACTTAATTATCTCAATATCTCCAGAAGTGCAGAGTCATTAAGCGGTGGAGAAGCACAAAGAATTAGACTTGCTAGCCAAATCGGGGCCGGATTGGTTGGTGTTACATACATTTTGGATGAGCCGTCTATTGGTCTTCATCAAAGAGATAATTCTAAATTACTATCAACTCTAAAAAGGCTCAAAGATCTTGGAAATACTGTAATCGTGGTTGAACATGATAAAGAGACAATTGAAAATGCTGATCATATTATTGATATAGGGCCAGGAGCTGGAGAGCATGGTGGTAAAGTTTGTTTTTCAGGGAACTATAAAAAGTTATTATCAAACAAATCGTCTCTAACAGGGCAATACCTGGCGGGGACAAAAAAAATATCTGTTGAAAAATCTAGCTCAAATGGACTAGATAAAAGCATAGGTATTTCTCAATGTTCTGGTAACAATCTAAAAAATGTTGATTTAAAAATACCCTTAGGAAAAATGGTTTGCATTACGGGAGTATCTGGCTCTGGTAAGTCGACTCTTATTAACCAGACTTTATATCCAGCATTAATGAATACACTTCATTCTTCTGACAGAACTGTTAAACCTTTCAAAAAACTATCAGGTATTGAAAATATAGATAAGGTAATAGACATAAGTCAAAGTCCAATTGGGCGAACACCAAGGTCAAATCCAGTAACTTACACTGGAATTTTTACTCCTATAAGAGAGCTTTTTTCAGAGACTCAAGATGCCAGAGCCAAAGGTTATAAGCCTGGTAGATTTAGCTTTAACGTGAAAGGGGGCAGATGCGAAGCTTGTGAAGGAGATGGAGTCATCAAAGTTGAAATGCATTTTTTACCTGATGTTTACGTCAAGTGCGATGTGTGTGATGGAAAAAGATACAACAAAGAAACCTTGTCAGTGAAATATAAAGGAAAAAGTATTTCTGAAGTTTTGAATATGACAGTAGAACAAGCACTAACATTTTTTGATGCTGTTCCTGTTATTAAAAAGAAATTAACTACACTCAATGATGTTGGATTGGGATACATTAGGTTAGGTCAACCTGCTACTACTTTATCTGGAGGTGAAGCTCAGCGTGTAAAACTTGCAAAAGAACTCTCTAAAACTGCTACAGGAAGAACTTTATACCTTTTAGATGAACCGACTACTGGACTTCATTTTCATGATGTTTCTCTTCTATTAAATGTTTTGCATAAACTAAAATCTCAGGGTAATACTGTAGTTATTATTGAACACAACTTAGATGTCATTAAAAATTCTGACTGGATTATCGACATAGGTCCTGAGGGAGGAAAGAACGGAGGGAATATAATTGCAGAGGGCCCTCCAGAGAAAATTGTAAAGGAAAAAAAATCTTTTACAGGTATTTTTCTAAAAGATTATTAAGCAGATTTTTCAGATTCTGCTTCCTCTTCAAGAGAAGAATCTTCATTCTTAGAAACCATTTCAATTAAGGCCATTGGAGCTGAATCTCCGGGTCTATAGCCCATTTTTATGATCCTTAAATAACCGCCAGGTCTTTCTTTAAATCTTGGGCCTAAGTCAGAAAACAATTTTCCTATGGCATTTTTATTTCTTAAGATAGAAAAGGCTCTTCTTCTGTTAGAAACAGAATCAACTTTAGAGAGAGTTATTAACGGCTCTAAGAAGCCTCTAAGTTCTTTGGCTTTTGGTAGAGTAGTTTTTATTGCCTCATGCTCTATTAAAGAAATAGACAAGTTTTTAAATAACGCTGATCTTGTTGCGCTATTTCTTCCAAACTTTCTTCCTGTTTTTAAATGTCTCATTACCCTTCTATATTTGATGGAGGCCAATTATCAAGCTCTAGACCCAGTGATAGGCCTCTTGCAGCTAAGATATCTTTAATCTCATTTAAGGACTTTCTTCCTAGATTTGGCGTCTTTAGAAGATCAGATTCTTTTCGAGTTACTAAATCACCAATGTAATAAATCTTCTCTACCTTCAAGCAATTTGCCGATCTTACAGTAAGCTCAAGTTCATCTACTGGTCTCAACATTATAGGATCAACTGGTGGGGTCTCGTCTTCCTCCTCCTCTTCAGTTTCAAATCCAAGTTCTGCAAAAGCCATTAGTTGTCTTTGTAGGATAGTCGCTGCAAGTCTTAATATTTCTTCAGGATCAATTGTTCCATTTGTTTTTACATCTAAGGTTAGCTTATCCAGATCAGTTCTATTTTCTACCCTAGTGTTTTCAACAGCATATGAAACTGTCTGTATCGGACAATAAGAAGCATCTATTTTTAATAATCCTATTTCTTTATTTTCCCCATCGACGTTTTCTTTAATGTCTACTGGATCGTAACCTCTGCCTTTTCTAACTTTAACTGTCATATTGATTCTTCCATCATCAGCGAGAGTGGCGATTTTATGCTTAGCATTTATAACTTCTACTCCAGCGGGAAGTTCAAAATCACCTGCAACTAAGTCTCCAGATCCACTTTTTTCAACACTAAGTTCGACTTCTTCTTGATCGAACATTCTCACGCTCATTCCTTTCAAATTGAGCAGAATATTGATTACATCCTCTTTAATTCCATCAATAGAAGAATATTCATGAAGAACGCCATCTATTTTTGCTTCAACTACTGCCGATCCAGGAGTAGAAGATAAGATAATTCTTCTAAGGGCATTTCCCAAAGTATGTCCGAAGCCTCTTTCAAGAGGTTCAAGAATAATCTTTGAATGATTAGTATCTATTTCTTCAACGATAATTTCTTTAGGTGTAAGAAAATCTTTTATTGCATCAAAGTTATCTGTCATGTATTTGTCCTCTTTAATTAATTAAAATTTATCTCGAGTAAAGCTCAACGATATAATTCTCGTTTATTTCAGTACTCAAAAGGTCTCTGGTAGGAAAACTATCGTAAGTACCTGAAAATTCTTTGTGGTCTACTGAAATCCAATCGCAAGCTTCTCTGTTAGCAAATAACTCAATTGCTTGATTAATTCTTTTTTGATTTTTTCCTTTTGAAGAAATTGATATGTTGTCCCCTTCTGAAACTTGATAAGAAGGAATATTTACATTAATTCCATTAACTAAAATTGTTTTATGATTTACTAGTTGTCTAGCTTCTGCTCTAGTAGCTGCAAAGCCCATTCTATAAACTAAATTATCCAATCTAGATTCTAAGGAAACCAACAAATTGGTGCCTGTCTCCCCTTTTTTCCTAGCCGCTTGTTTGTAATAATTTCTAAATTGTTTTTCAAGCACGCCGTAAATTCTTTTTACTTTTTGCTTTTCTCTTAATTGAACACCAAAATCAGACAACCTTATTCTTCTTGCGCCGTGAACACCTGGCGGGTTTTCAGATCTTGCTTTCGATTCGTAAGATCTATAGCCGCTTTTTAAAAGCAGGTCAGTTCCTTCTCTTCTTGATAGTTTGTTTTTTGGTCCTGTATATTTCGCCATTTTACACTCTTCGTTTTTTTGGAGGCCTGCAGCCATTGTGAGGAATAGGCGTAACATCTGAAATTTTTGTAACTTTTAATCCGCAACCATTCAAAGCTCTCACAGCAGATTCTCTCCCTGAACCAGGCCCTGAAACTTCGACTTCTATAGAAGTTAAACCTAAAGATAAAGCTTTTTGTCCAGCTTTATCAGCTGCAATTTGAGCTGCGAAAGGAGTGCTTTTTCTAGAGCCTTTGAAACCGTTAGCCCCAGCGCTTGACCAAGCAATGGTATTACCTTGTTTATCAGTTATATTGATAATTGTATTATTAAAAGTTGCTAAAATATGGGCAACTCCATCGCTAAAAGTTCTTTGTGCTTTTTTTCCTTTATTTTGTTCTGTCATTTTATCTTCTTATTGGTTTTCTAGGACCTTTCCTTGTTCTAGCATTTGTTTTTGTTCTTTGTCCTCTTACAGGAAGTCTTTTTCTATGTCTTATTCCTCTATTAGTTCCCAAATCCATTAATCTTTTGATATTAGTACTAATGTCTCTTCTTAAATCTCCTTCTACCTCGAACTCAGCAACGGCTTTTCTTAATTTTTCTAAATCAGCTTCATCTAAAGATCCAATTTTTGTATCATGAGCTATGCCGGTTTCAGAACAAATTTTTAACGCCCTTGTTCTGCCTATTCCAAAAATATGGGTCAAGGAAATCCATGCTTGTTTTTTATCTGGAATATTTACTCCTGCTACCCTAGCCATTAGCCTTGCCTCTGTTTGTGTTTTGGATCAGTAGGACAGATAACATATAAAACACCACGTCTTTTAACGTGTTTGCAGTCTTTACAAATCTTTTTAACCGAAGCTCTTACTTTCATAATCTTTACCTTTGATAACCTTTTAAATTAGCTTTTTTCATTAGTGATTGATATTGACTAGATAAAAGGTGTGATTGTACCTGAGCCATGAAGTCCATTACCACTACTACTGCAATTAATAATGAAGTTCCGCCTAAGTAGAAAGGAACATTAGCCGAGGCTATTAAAAACTGAGGCGCTAGACAAACTATCACCATATAAATTGATCCCCAGATTGTCAGTCTAGACATAACATTATCAATGTAATCGACGGTATGATCTCCTGGCCTTATACCGGGAAGAAAACCGCCAGATTTTTTTAAATTATCTGCAATGTCCTTAGCTGGAAATTGAATTGCAGTATAAAAGAAACAGAAATAAGCTATTAGTATTGCAAAAACAATCGAGTATAACGGCTGACCAGGACTTAAGGCCAAGGATATCTCTTGTAGCCAACTAAAGCCCTCTGCCTGTCCAAACCATGTGCTTAATGAAGCAGGAAACAACACCAAACTACTTGCAAATATCGCTGGAATAACACCAGCCATATTTACTTTCAATGGGAGATGAGAAGCTTGACTCATACTCATTTGATTTGGCGCTCTTCTTGCATAATTTACGCTTACTCTTCTTTGTGCTCTCTCGACCCAAACAATAAAAGCAATTGCTACCAATGCAAAAAGACCAATTAATAAAAGAAGAATAAGGCTTATCTCACCCTGTCTCGCTGATTCGAACGATTGACCAATAGCTCCAGGAAGACCGGATACAATACTTGCAAAGATTATCAAAGAAATGCCATTGCCAATTCCTCTTTCATTCACTTGCTCACCTAACCAAACTAAAAACATTGTTCCCGTGACAAATGAAACTATTGCTGTGAAAATAAAACCGTATCCAGGCTCCACAGCTAGGCCTTGAGATGATAGTGCAATTGCAAATCCAGAAGATTGAAAGATTGCCAAAACGAGAGTTCCTAATCTTACGTAACTGGTGCGTTTCCTTCTTCCAACTTCCCCTTCTTGTCTAAATAATTTTTTTAGACTTGGCGTTGTTGCCTCAAGAAGATTCATGACAATTGCCGCAGTTATATAAGGTATGACATTAAGCGCCATAATACTCATTCTTTCCAAAGCTCCGCCAGAGAACATGTTGAAGAGTCCTAAAAGAGTGCCTTGATTTTGATCGAATAACGATGAAATCTTTAAAGGATCTATTCCAGGAACAGGAATATGAGTTCCTATTCTGTAAATAATTATAGCTAGTAAAACAAACCTTAATCTTGACCATAATTCTTTCAAGCCGTCAGATTTTATTGCTGGAGAAGCCATTAGTTTATTTCCCCTCCTAATTTAACGATTAGGTCTGCAACAGATTTAGAAGTTTTAATCCCCTTAAGTTTAATCGCTTTAGTAAGTTCACCACCATTAACCACTTTTACATCTTTAATATTTTTTGAAATAATTTTTTTGGATTTCAACAAATCGATATCTATTAGCTCTTCATTAATTTTTTCTAAATCTCTTAATTTAATATGACATTTATATTCAGACACTTTTGAAGTAAATCCAAACTTGGGAAGTCTTTGTTGTATAGGCATTTGACCACCTTCAAAACCTGGACGTACCTTCCCTCCTGACCTAGCTTTTTGTCCCTTATGACCTTTTCCAGAAGTTTTTCCAGTTCCAGAACCAGCGCCTCTTCCTACTCTTTTCGGAGACTTATTGCTAGATATTGGTGTTAACTCATTAAGTTTCATTTTAATTCTCAATTATCTCCACTAAGTGTTTTACTTTATTAATCATTCCTCTATTTGCAGGAGTGTCAATAACATCCACTACATGATTTATTTTTTTCAGACCAAGACCCTTTACAGATTTGCGATGTAACTCTCTGGAACCAGACAAACCTCTAATTTGTTTAACAGAAATAGTTTTTAGTTCATCACTCATAGTTATGACCTTCTCAAAGCAACCTTTTCAGGAGACTCTATACTTGCTAAACCTTTAAATGTAGCTCTAACAACATTGATAGGATTAGTAGATCCATAAGATTTTGCTAAAACATCTTTCACGCCGGCTAGTTCGAGAACTGCTCGCATAGCTCCACCAGCAATAATTCCAGTTCCCGGAGAAGCGGGTTGCATATAAACTATTGCGGATCCATGCCTTGCTTTAACAGAATAATGGATTGTCGAGCCATTAAGTTCAATATTAGTCGTATTTCTTCGGGCACTTTCTAGAGCTTTTTGAATTGCAATTGGAACTTCTCTAGCTTTCCCTCTACCGAAACCAACTTTTCCCTTCCCATCGCCAACTACAGTCAAAGCTGTGAATCCAAATATCCTTCCGCCTTTCACAACTTTAGCTACTCGATTCACTCCAACTAATTTTTCTTCTAGAGCTTCGCCGGATTGTTGTTCATAATTTTCTTTCATAATTTTTCCTAAAATTCTAAGCCAGCTGTCCTTGCAGCTTCAGCCAAAGCTTTGACTCTTCCATGGTACTTATATCCTGATCTATCAAATGCTACTTTTTTAATTCCAATCGAAAGGCCCTTTTCTGCTATTGAAGTTCCTACCTTTTCTGCAGCGTCAGAGTTTGATCCAGACTTTAACTTTAATTCTTTATCTAAAGTGGAAGCTTGAGCAATAATTTCGCTCCCATCTGGAGAAAAAATTTGCGCATAAATATGTTGGCTACTCCTAAAGACAGATAGCCTATTTGTAGAAAGATCTATGCTTTTTGATCTTAATTTTTTTGCTCTTCTATTTCTTGCTACAACTTTATTTGTCATTTTCTTTAAGCTTTTTTGGACTCTTTTCTAATAATTCTTTCATCTGCATATTTAACTCCTTTTCCCTTGTATGGTTCGGGTGGTCTAAAAGACCTTATTTTTGATGCAGCATCTCCAAGTAATTGTTTATCTGCTGAAGATAAAACTAATTCTGTATTTGATGGAGCTTCGGCCGAAACTCCTTCAGGTAATTTATATATTACGGGATGAGAGAACCCTAAAGACAGTTCTAATGAATCTCCGCTTACTTTCACTCTATATCCCACACCGTTAATTTCTAGTTTTTTTTGAAAACCTTCGGACACTCCAATCATTTTATTGATAGCCAAAGCTCTCATAGTGCTGGCTAATGCAATTGATTCTTTAGTTTTATTTTTAGGATTAAATACAATATTCTCATCAGACGCTTCTACATTAACTTGGTCGTTTACAACCAACTCCATAGAACCCTTTTGACCGGAAAAAGAAAGAATCTGACCATTGAGTTCAGCCTTAACGCCCTCTGAAATTTGTATCGGTCTGTTTATATTTCTTGCCATAATTAAAAAATAGTACAGATAAGTTCTCCGCCAATATTCTGTGACTTGGCTTGTTTATCGGTAATTACTCCTCTACTGGTGGTTAAAATTGCTACTCCCAAGCCTCCTTTGACTTCTGGTATATCTTTGCTACCAAAATATCTTCTGAGGCCTGGTTTACTCTCTCTTTGAAATTCTTTAATAACTGGCTTATCCTCAAAATATTTAAGTGTGACTTCAATATTCTTCTTCGAATCCGCCTCTATGACTTCAACTTTTTTAATGAAGCCTTCATCAGATAAAACCTCGCATATAGCTTGTTTAAGCTTAGATGAGCCAAAAGAAACTTTTGAATGCCCTCTAGCTTGAGCATTCTTTATTCTTAAAATCATATCGGAAATGGGGTCTTGCAAACTCATATTATCTCCTTACCAACTTGCCTTAACTAATCCAGGAACGTCTCCTTTCATAGCGAGTTCTCTTAATTTGTTTCTTGATAAACCAAACTTTCTGTAAACTGCATGAGGTCTTCCTGTTATCTGACATCTTCTTTGAAGTCTTACTGGGCTTGCATCTCTAGGGAGCTTTTGTAGTTTTAATCTAGCCGCCTGTTTTTCACCCTCAGTTTTTTTTGTATCAGATAAAATAGCTTTCAAAGCAGCCCTTTTGATAGCAAACTTTTTAACTGTTTTTATTCTCTTTTGCTCTCTAGCAATCATAGATTCTTTAGCCATATTTCCTCACGTTTTAAAGGGAAATTTTAAAGCGCTCAAAAGCTTTAAACCTTCCTCATTATTTGTTGCTGTTGTTGTTATACAAACGTCTAAACCTCTTATCTTGTCGACTTTATCGTAGTCAATTTCAGGGAATATAATGTGTTCTTTTATTCCAATAGTGTAATTACCTCTTCCATCGAAAGACTTTGGATTTAGTCCTCTAAAGTCTCTTTCTCTAGGAATAGCAACACTCAAAAGACGATCAAGAAAATCAAACATCATTTTTCCTCGGAGGGTTACTTTGCATCCAATGGTAAAACCTTCCCTTAATTTAAAGCTTGCTACAGATTTTCTCGCATTAGTCTTAATTGGCTGCTGGCCAGAAATCAATTTTAGATCTTCCATAGCGTTTTCAACGACCTTTCTATCATTAATAGCCTCAGCACCTAAACCCATGTTTAAAGTTACTTTAGAAATTTTTGGAACTGCCATAGGAGATTTCAGCCCTAGTTCTGTCATTAAAGATGGAACCGCCTCCTGATAAACGTTACTTATTATCGAATTGGTCATTTAATTTCTTTTCCGTCTGATTTATAGATTCTTTTTTTTAATTTTTCAGTAACTTCTATTTTTACTCTATCTGCTTTTTTTGTTTTTTTATTGTAAATAGCAATATTAGAAACATGGATAGGAGATTCTTTTTCAATAATTCCTCCTTGAATATTTGCTTGAGGGTTTGGCTTTTGATGTTTTTTTACAATTTTAATTCCTGAAACCTCGCATTTATCATTAGCTAAAAACTTTGTAATAGTTCCAGTTCTTCCCTTATCTTTTCCAGAAATAACAATCACCTCATCTCCAGTTCTTAACTTATTCATCATATTACCTCTGGAGCTAAGGAAATTATTTTCATAAAGTCTTTGCTTCTTAGTTCTCTAGAAACTGGTCCAAATATTCTTGTACCAATTGGTTGTTTTTGTGTATTTATGAGAACAGCAGCATTATCATCGAACCTTATACTTGAGCCGTCTTCTCTTTTAATATCTTTTCTTGTTCTGACAACTACGGCGTCTGCCACTGATCCTTTCTTAACTTTCCCAGTTGGAATTGCTTCTTTAATTGCTACTTTAATTACATCTCCAACATGTGCGTAACGTCTTTTTGAACCGCCGAGAACTTTGATACACATGACTCTTCTGGCGCCGCTATTGTCAGCTATTGTAAGTATCGATTGTTCTTGAATCATTCTGATGCGCCTTCAAATTTCTTTAAAACTTCGACTAGTTCCCAAGATTTATTTTTAGAAATAGGTTTGGTTTCTTTAATTTTCACTTTATCTCCGATTGACGAAATATTTTCTTCATCATGAAAACTAATTTTTGTTGAACGTTTCATTATTTTTCCCAATAACTCATGTTTAACAGTCCTTTGAATCAGAGCAACCCTAGATTTATTTCCAGAAAGGCTTACAACCGAGCCTATTTTTGTTCTCTTTAAATTATCAGTCATTTGCTTCAACCTTCATGTTAATTTTTGTCTTTAATCTGGCAATATCTTTTTTGGTTTCAGAGATTTTGTGGGTTTCTTTCAAGGCCATAGAAGCGTGTTTAAGTCTCAAATCAAGGAGATCTTGATTTAGTTTTTCTAACTCACTAACTTTAGTTTTTGTCTTTTTCTTAGCCATTAAACTGTTTTTCTCGCTATAAATTTAGTTTCTACTGGAAGTTTGGAAGCAGCCAATCTGAATGCCTCCATGGCAATTTCTTCATCTACGCCTTCCATTTCGTAAAGAATCTTTCCAGGTTTTATTGGGCACACATAATACTCTACGTTTCCCTTACCTTTTCCTTGTCTAACTTCTAACGGTTTTTTTGTAATCGGTTTATCAGGAAAAATCCTAATCCAAATCTGAGCTCCTCTTTTCACATACCTTGTCATGGCTCTTCTCGCTGCTTCAATTTGTCGAGAAGTTATTTGTCCTCTAGAAGTTGCTTTTAAGCCATATGTTCCAAAGTCTAAAGTATTTGCTCTGTTTGAAAGTCCAGTGTTCCTTCCTTTCATTTGTTTTCTATATTTTGTTCTCTTAGGTTGAAACATTTTTATTCTGTAATTTGTTTATTTTTTTTTGGGTTAACTTCACCTCGGAAAATCCAGACCTTAACTCCAATAATTCCATAGGTAGTGTTTGCTTCAGCGACTCCATAATCTATATCGGCTTTTAAAGTCTGAAGAGGTACTCTTCCCTCTTTATGCCATTCTGCTCGAGCAATCTCTGCACCTCCTAGCCTTCCTGCTACTCTCACTTTAACTCCGAGTGCACCTTGTCTCGTACAATTCTGAGCAGCTCTTTTTATAACTCTTCTAAACATGGCTCTTTTTTCTAACTGGACAGCTATATTAGCTGCCACTAATTGCGCGTCTAAATCAGGCTTTCTAATTTCTTTGATATTTAGGCTAACCGGAACTCCCATTATTGTCGTAAGCTTGTTTCTCAATTTATCTATATCTTCACCTTTTTTACCAATAATCATTCCTGGTCTTGATGTGTGAATTGATACCTTGGCACTTTCAGAAGGTCTTTCTATCTCTATTTTGCTTACAAAGGAATTATCTAATTCCTTTTTTAAGAATTCTCTAACAGCAAAATCATTTAATAGAAGTTCTTGATATTTCCCTTTTTCAGCATACCAAGTTGAATTATGGTCCCTAGAAATACCTAATCTAAAACCAACTGGATTAACTTTTTGTCCCATTTAATTACCTACGTTTTCTAAAGTGATGTTTACGTGACAGTTTCTTTTTTGAATTCTGTCGGCTCTTCCCCTCGCTCTAGCTTGGATTCTTTTAAACAAAAGAGCTTCATCAACAGTTATCCTAGAAATGATTAAATTATCAACATCCAGTCCTTTGTTATGTTCTGCATTAGCAATTGCAGAATCTAATAGTTTTTTTACATTTTTAGCAGACGCTTTCTTGCTAAATTTTAAAATTTCAAGAGCTTCTCCAACCTGTTTTCCTCTGATTTGATCAGCTATTAATCTGACTTTAAAGCCAGAAACAGGAAGTCTACTTAGTTTTGCTGTTACTTGTTCCATCTTAAGTCTTTCTATCTCCTGAATGAATTTTAAAAGTTCTTGTTAAAACAAATTCTCCTAATTTATGACCAACCATGTCTTCTTTAATTGAAATTGGAACGTGCACTCTTCCGTTGTGTACTGAGATTGTCAGTCCTACCATTTCTGGCAAAACCATAGATCTTCTTGACCAAGTTTTTATAGGTTTTTTGTCATTAGTTGATGAAGCTTTCACAACTTTATCCATCAAATGATGATCGACAAATGGTCCTTTTTTAATTGATCTTGGCATTATTTTTTCCTTCTTCTAATTATTAAAGAGTCTGTTCTCTTGTTACTTCTTGTCCTATAACCCTTAGTTGGCGTTCCCCAAGGCGAAACAGGATGCCTTCCTCCAGAAGTTCTTCCCTCTCCACCTCCGTGAGGATGATCTATAGGGTTCATTGCTACACCTCTCACAGTAGGTCTGACTCCAACCCATCTTTTAGCACCAGCTTTTCCAAAGGATTTCAAAGAATGTTCTTGATTAGAAACTTCTCCAATAGTAGCTCTACAAGTGGTGAGTACTTTTCTAAATTCTCCGCTTTTTAATCTGATAGATGCATATCCGTCTTCTTTCGCAACATACTGCACAGAAGTTCCAGCGCTTCTTGCTAGTTGCGCTCCCTTTAAAGGTTTAAGCTCAACACAATGAACTGTAGTTCCAACGGGAATATTGTTCAATTCTAAAGTGTTACCAACACTAATTTCGGCGTCTGCACCTGAAATAATTTTTGATCCCTCTTTAAGTCCTTTTGGCGCGATAATATATTTTCTTTCTCCATCTTCATAAAGCACCAAAGCGATAAATGCAGATCGGTTAGGATCGTATTCAATTCTTTCCACTACCGCAGGAATTCCATCTTTATTTCTTTTAAAGTCTATGACTCTATAGTGGTGTTTGTGCCCTCCTCCAATGTGACGAGTAGTTATTCGTCCATTATTGTTTCTTCCTCCACTTTTAGACTTTTGCTGAGTTAGAGGCGCATAAGACCTACCTTTATATAAGCCCAAATCAGAAGAAAGACTTCTAAATCTTCTTCCTGGTGAAGTTGGTTTTGCCTTTGTTATTGCCATATTAATCTTGAGAAATTTCTATCCTGTCTTCATTTTTGAGTGAAATGTAAGCTTTTTTCCAATTAGATTTTTTTGTAAGTTTTCCCTTTCCACCTCTTTTCATTTTTCCCTTAACATTTAAAAGATTCACTTTGGTTACGGTTACATTAAATTTGTTTTCTACTGCTTTTTTAATTTCAAGTTTAGTAGCTTTACTGGCCACTTTAAAAACATAAGTATTGGCAAATTGACCCACTAAAGATGCCTTCTCAGTAAGATGAGCAGAAACAATGACTTGATTTGGAAATAAAGTACTCATGTAAAAAGCTCTTCTAATTTAGGCAAACAATCTTCTGCTATTAGTATTGCATCATGTTTAAGTAACTTAATCGGATTTATAAAATTAGCATCTGTTATTTCAACGTGAGGAATATTTCTTGCAGCTAGTTCTAAGTTAGAACTTAAGTTGCTTACTATTATTAATCCACTATTAAATTTAATTTTTTTTAGAAGTTCCAATAATTCTTTGGTCTTTGGATTTTGGATAGAAATATCTTTTGAAAGAAAAATTTTATTGTTTTCTGCTAAGGATGAAAAAATAGATCTCATTGCGGATTTGTACATTTTTTTGTTAATTTTTTTCGGTTCAGAGCTTTTCGATCTAGCAGCAAAAGTAACTCCGCCGCCTCTCCAAATAGGACTCCTGATAGTTCCTGCTCTTGCTCGCCCAGTTCCTTTTTGTCTCCAAGGTTTTTTTCCTCCGCCTCTTACATCAGATCTATTTTTCTGAGCCTTTGTACCTTGATGACTATTTGAAACAAAGCTATTAATTAGCTGAGTGATTAACTCCTTATTTACAGATTGATTAAAAATAACTTCGGATACCGAAGTCTTAGATTTAGAGTTTATTACTGGCAGATCCATTACTTCGCCTTCACTGCGGGTTTAATTATTACAGACGAACCATTAAACCCTGGGATTGCTCCTTGAACTAAGAGCAAACTGTTTTCCTCATCAATCTTTACAACTCTTAAATTCTGAATAGTTTTTTTTACGCTTCCCATATGACCTGCCATTTTTTTTCCTTTCCATACTCTTCCAGGAGTTTGACATTGGCCTATGGATCCGGGTTTTCGATGGGCAAGTGAATTACCATGAGTCGCGTCTTGAGTAGCAAAATTCCATCTTTTAACTGTTCCAGCAAAACCTTTACCTTTTGAAATTCCTGAAACATCAACTAATTGACCTTCTTCAAAAATATTTACATCAAATTCTTTTCCTAGTTCGAGGCCATCTAACTCACTTTCATCTAATCTGAATTCTTTTATATGTTTTTTTAGGGAAAGATTGTTCTTACTGAAATGGCCTATTTTTGATTTTGTCTGATTTTTTTCTTTTTGTTCTTTTGTGGATAGTTGAATAGAGTCGTAACCGTCTGATTGTTTTGTTTTTATTTGGGATATAAAATTTGTGTCAACTTTAAGAACACTCACGGGTAAAGATTTTCCATCTTCTTGGAAAAGTCTTGTCATACCCTCTTTTGTCGCTATTAAACCAATCACTTTAAATACCTTTTTATTTAGTTAATTCGTCTAGAGAAATTTGAACATCCACACCTGCAGATAAATCTAATTTCATCAAAGCGTCTACAGTTTTTTCCGTAGGCTTAATTATGTCCATTACTCTTTTATAAGTTCTAATTTCGTATTGATCTCTTGCATCCTTATCCTTGTGAGGAGAAATAAGAATGGTTGTTAGTCTCTTTCTAACAGGCATAGGAATTGGACCTTTAATTAAAGCCCCAGTTCTTTTTACAGTCTCGACAATCTCTTTAGCGGATTTATCGATTAGTTTATTATCAAAGGCCTTAAGCCTTATTCTAATGTTTTGGTTTTGCAAAACCTACACCTCAAAAAAAATACAAAATTGTTAAAAAACTCACAACTTATAGAGAGCAAAACTCTCATAAATAAGCAAATGGAGGGCAATTCTATGATTGCAAGCTAAGGGTGTCAACCTATAAAAATATTAAGTTTTCTCAGATTTAAATTTTATAAAATTTCTTGTAAAGAAAATAAAATAACGCTGGCAAAACGGCCGCGCCAAAGAAAGCAATAGTAGAAGAGGAAGATTCTAGAGCCGCTGCGCCCAGACCTGCAAATACAACTGCAACACCTATATTTGTTAAAAAAACTACAGTTATAAATTTAAAGAAATTCATCCTAGTAATTCCAGCTGCTAAAGTGAAAAGCTCAGCAAATCCAGGAACAGGTCTAGATATAATCAAGCCAATTACATTGAGATTTTTTGAAGATTCTTCTGCGTTATTCATATCTTTTTCTCCAACAATGAACTTTGCTATCGGTCTTCCAAAAAATCTTCCTATACAATAACCAAAAATAGCGCCCAGATTTAATCCTAGCCAAACAACAAATGACGCAATTGGCCATCCTAGAGCAACTCCAGCAAGTGTATTCGTTAAACCGTTTGGAACAGGTAAAAAGACGTCTGCTGTTAAAGCTAAAATTACTGTAATAGAAATCAAAAAAGAATTATCCTTGGCCCAAACCAAAAGATTTTCTCCGTATATTTTAAAAGAAGATTCAAAGAAAATAAGTGGAAGAATTAGTGAGGTAAAAAGAACTATAGAAAAAGCAGTCCATTTAAGCCACAAAGGAAAATACATTTCAAATCTGAACTAAATTATTGATTAATTCTTATTTATAATTGCCTCGGCAACATTTGTGGGAACTTCAGAATATTTTAGAGGCTCCATCGTAAAAGTCGCTCTACCTTGGGTGGCGGATCTTAAGTCAGTAGCATATCCAAACATTTCAGCAAGAGGAACTTCTCCATCTAAAACCTTACCGGCGTGGACATCAGTCATTCCAGAAACTATCCCTCTACGTCTATTCAAATCTCCCACAACATCTCCCATATATTCTTCAGGAGTCACTACTTCGAGCTTCATGACTGGCTCTAATAATGCTGGATTAGCTTTAAGTGCTCCGTCTTTTAAAGCCATCGAAGAAGCGACTTTAAAGGCTATCTCACTTGAATCAACATCATGAAATGAACCATCATAAACTGTGACTTTAACGTCTATTAAAGGATAGCCTGCGATAACACCTGACTCCATTTGCTCTTTAGCACCCTTTTCAACTGCTGGAATAAATTCTCTTGGAATTGTGCCTCCAACAATTTTATTAATGAATTGAAAAGTTTGTTTTTCGTCTTCTTTTTCTTCTTCTGGTAAAGGTTCTATTTTAAGCCAGACATGTCCATATTGACCTTTCCCTCCAGATTGACGAACAAATTTGCCTTCTGACTCTATTGGTTTCCTAATAGATTCTCTATAAGCAACCTGAGGCTTTCCTATGTTAGCCTCAACGTCAAATTCTCTTTTCATTCTATCCACAAGGACATCCAAGTGAAGTTCTCCCATCCCAGAAATAATTGTTTGACCCGATTCCTCGTCTGTTTGCACTCTAAAAGAAGGATCTTCTTGAGCAAGTCTTCCTAGAGCAGTACCCATTTTCTCTTGATCGGATTTAGTTTTTGGTTCAACCGCAACAGAAATAACTGGCTCTGGAAAAGTCATTTTTTCTAAGATGATTGGTTTTTTTAAATCGCACAATGTATCACCGGTAGTAACATCCTTTAAACCTATTACTGCAGCTATATCTCCGGCCCTTACTTCAGAAATTTCTTCTCTATTATTTGCGTGCATTTGCAACATTCTACCGACTCTTTCTTTGGACCTTTTGGAAGGCGCATAGACAGAATCTCCTTGAGATAAAACACCTGAATAAACTCTTATAAAGGTTAAGGTTCCAACGAATGGATCAGTAGCTATTTTAAAAGCTAAAGCTGAAAAGGGTTCTGCATCATCTGAATTTCTTGCTTCGGTAGTTTCTTCGTCTTCTAGGATTCCTTGAATGGCTTCCACTTCAGTAGGCGAAGGCAAATAATCAACTACTGCGTCTAACATAGGCTGAACCCCTTTGTTCTTGAAAGCTGAACCACAAATGCAAACAACGATTTCATTAGATAAAGTCCTTATTCTTAAACCGGAATTAATATCTTCTTCCGACAAATCTCCCTCATTCAAGTATTTATCCATCAATTCTTCAGATGCCTCTGCAACACTTTCAAGCATTTCTTCTCGGTACTTTTGAGCTTTTTCTAAAAGGTTTTCTGGTATTTCTTTTTCTTCATATGAGAGCCCCTTATCATCACCATCCCAGTAAAGAGCTTTCATCTTAATAAGATCTACAATTCCTGAAAAATCATCTTCTGCTCCGATTGGCAATTGAATCGGTACGGCAGATGCACCAAGTCTATTTTTAATTTGATCTACAACTCTTTCAAAATCAGCTCCAGCTCTGTCCATTTTGTTAATGAAAGCAATTCTAGGAACTTTATATCTATTTGCCTGTCTCCAAACTGTTTCAGATTGAGGTTCTACACCTGAACTTCCACAAAAGACTACAACTGCGCCATCTAAGACTCTTAAAGATCTTTCTACCTCAATGGTAAAATCAACGTGGCCTGGGGTATCGATTATATTAATTCTATGTTCTGAAAAATTTTTTCTCATCCCGCTCCAAAAACAGGTAGTAGCCGCTGAAGTAATTGTTATTCCTCTTTCCTGCTCTTGTTCCATCCAGTCCATTGTTGCAGCTCCGTCGTGAACTTCACCAATTTTGTGAGAAATGCCTGTGTAATATAAAACTCTTTCTGTAGTAGTTGTTTTCCCGGCGTCAACGTGTGCACATATTCCTATATTTCTATACAAATCTAATGGAAATTTTCTTGAGCTCATTATTTTTTTTAAATATTTTAAAATCTAAAATGAGAGAAAGCTTTGTTAGCTTCAGCCATTTTATGGGTATCTTGTCTTTTTTTAACAGCTTCACCTTTCCCTTCGGAAGCTTCCATTAACTCATTAGCTAATTTAGTGGACATCTTTTTTTCTGATCTTTTTTTTGCGCTAGTTACCAACCATCTCATAGCCAAAGCCATTTTTCTTCCTGATTTAACTTCTAAAGGAACTTGATAAGTTGCTCCGCCTACTCTTCTAGATTTAACTTCAACATGAGGCCCAACTTGATCTAAAGCCTCCTCAAAAATCTCTAAAGGATCCCTTTTTGCTTTATTTGAGATTTCGTCCAAAGCAGAATAAATAATTTTTTCAGCAGTACTTTTTTTACCTCTTTCCATTAAATTATTAACAAACTTTGCTAGTTTTAAATTTCCATATTTTGGATCAGGAAGTATCTCTCTTTTAGGTATTGGTCCTTTTCTTGGCATTTTTACTTAGGTTTTTTAGATCCGTATTTAGAACGTCTCTGTTTTCTGTCATCTACACCGGTTGTATCTAGAGTTCCTCGAACGGTATGATATCTCACACCTGGGAGATCTTTGACTCTTCCGCCTCTTAGTAAAACGACTGAGTGTTCTTGAAGATTGTGACCTTCTCCTCCAATGTATGAAATAACTTCATAACCAGAAGTTAACCTTACCTTACAAACTTTTCTTAAAGCTGAATTAGGCTTTTTAGGAGTAGTTGTATAAACCCTTGTACAAACTCCTCTTTTTTGAGGAGACCCATTTAATGCGGGTACATCACTCTTAGCCTTTTTTGACTTTCTTGGTTTTTTAATTAATTGATTAACAGTTGCCATAATTTTTTGTTGCGATTGTAAGGATCAATTAGACACTGGTCAATATTATTTAAGATTCTTCCGAAGAATCTTTTGAATCTGAATCTTTTAAATCCAAAGCATCAGCCATTTCTGATTCTAAATCAGATAAAGATATATCAGCTTCTTCTTCTCTAACATTATATCCAGTTCCAGAAGGGACTAATCTCCCTATGACAACATTTTCTTTTAGTCCTCTAAGCTTATCGACCTTACCTGTTACCGCAGCTTCGGTAAGAACTCTTGTAGTTTCTTGGAATGAAGCAGCTGAAATAAAAGATTCGGTAGCTAATGAAGCTTTTGTGATACCAAGTAACATTCTATTGAATTCAGCTGGAATACTTCCTTCATTGATTAACTTTTTATTAACATTAATCACTTCTGAGTATTCTACCTGGTCTCCTATAATAAATTCAGAATCTCCAGCTGAAGTTATTTCGACTTTCTTTAGCATTTGTCTAAGAATACATTCAATATGTTTATCACTTATTTCAACTCCTTGAAGTCTATATACGTCTTGTATTTCGTTTACAACATAATCAGTTAATTCAGCTACACCTTTTAAAGCTAAAATATCATGTGGACTCAGAGATCCTTCACTAATAACATCGCCTTTATTAACAGTTTCTCCTTCAAAAACATTAATGCTTCTGGTTTTAGGAATTAAGTTTTCACTTACAACTTCTTCCGTTCCCTCTTTGCCGGTGATAATGAGTCTTCTTTTGCCTTTAGTTTCTTTACCCCAAGAAACCACTCCTGATAGTTCAGCCAAGATTGCAACTTCTTTTGGTTTTCTAGCTTCAAAAAGGTCTGCTACTCTGGGCAATCCACCTGTTATATCTTTTGTTTTTGAAGACTCTTTCGGAATTCTTGCAATAACATCCCCAACTTCAATTGCTTGGCCTTCTGAAATATTGACTAAAGATTTTAATTCCAAAATGTAGTTTGCAGGTCTTTTGCCATTAGGGAGCAATACCTCCTTACCTTTTCCATCAACAATTGATATTGTTGGGGCAAGATCTTTTCCAGCTGCTGTCCTTTCCGCTGCATCTAGAACTTCTATATTAGATAAACCTGTCAAAGGATCTTCAACAACTCTTACAGATATTCCACTTTCCATATCTAACAGTTTCGCTTTTCCTTTCACTTCTGAAATTATAGGGTGATTAAGCGGATCCCATGTGGCAATAACGTCTCCAGCGGAAACTTTAGCTCCGTCTTTGACGTTTACAATTCCACCGTAGGGAAGCTTGTAACGTTCTTTTTCTGAATCATTTTCATCCATTAAAATTATTTCAGCTGATCTGGATATGCATACCGCATTTTTATCTTTATTTTGAACAGAACTAATGTTGTGATACTTAACAACCCCATCAAATTTCACTTCTATTTTATCTTCCTCTGAAGATCTAGAAGCAGCCCCACCGATGTGGAATGTTCTCATTGTTAATTGAGTTCCAGGCTCTCCAATTGATTGAGCAGCGACAATTCCGACAGCTTCTCCTGGATCAACTAGGTGACCTCTTCCTAAATCTCTTCCGTAACACATAGAACAAATACCAAAACTAGTTTCACAGGTTATAGCTGATCTTACTTTTGCAGAATTAATATTATTATTGTCTAATTCTTCAGCGAGAGCTTCATCAATAAGAGTTCCTTTTTTGATTTTAAAATCTCCATCTTTAGAAACAATATCCTCAGCTAGGACTCTTCCTAAAATCCTATCTTTTAGGGCTTCAACTACCTCGCCACCCTCAATAATAGTCCTTATTTCTAGGCCTTCTTTAGTTCCACAGTCTCCCTCTCTAATAACTAAATCTTGAGCTACATCTACTAATCTTCTTGTTAAGTAACCAGAGTTAGCAGTTTTAAGTGCTGTGTCTGCTAGTCCCTTTCTAGCTCCATGTGTTGAAGTAAAGTACTGTAAAACAGTTAATCCTTCTCTAAAATTTGCAGTTATAGGAGTTTCAATTATGGAACCATCCGGTTTGGCCATTAATCCTCTCATACCAGCAAGTTGTCTTACTTGCGCAGGCGAACTTCTAGCACCAGAATCAAGATACATGTAAACAGAATTAAAAGAAGCTTCCTCTTCTTCTTTGCCCTCTTTGTTTACTACAACATCGGTTGAAATTGTATCCATAAGAGAGCTTGCAACTGTTTCATTCGCTCGGGACCAAATGTCGATAACTTTATTGTATTTTTCTCCTTGAGTGACTAAGCCCGAAGAATATTGAGCTTCAATTTCTTTTACTTCATTTTCTGCTTTTGAAATTATGCTTTCTTTATTTTCTGGAATTACACAATCGTCGACACAAATTGAAGAACCTGATTTAGTAGAATATTCATAACCAAGGTTTTTCAGTTTATCAGCGAAGATTACAGTAGCCTTTAATCCACTATACCTATAAGAGGTATTAATAAGATCTGAAATTACCTTACTAGTTAAAGTTTTGTTGATTTGATCGAAAGAGATACCTTTTGGCACAACTTCCCATAAAATCGATCTACCAACTGTTGTATCAATTAGCTCTTTTTCTCCATCTTCGTTTTCTATTCTTACTTTGACTTTTGCTTGAAGAGCTACATTGTTAGTGTTGTAAGCTCTGAGAACTTCATCGCAATCAGCAAATATAGAGCCTTCTCCTTTTGAATTTATTTTTGATCTAGTCATGTAATAAAGACCTAACACTACATCTTGAGACGGATCAATTATTGGCTTTCCATTAGAAGGTGACAAAATATTATTACTTGCCATCATTAAGGCTCGACATTCAAGTTGAGACTCAAGAGTAAGAGGGACATGCACTGCCATTTGATCTCCATCAAAATCAGCATTGTAAGCTTTACAAACTAAAGGATGGAGTTGAATCGCTTTTCCTTCAATAAGAATAGGTTCGAATGCCTGTATTCCTAACCTATGAAGAGTAGGCGCCCTATTAAGCAAAATGGGGTGTTCTCTAATAACATCTGCAAGAATATCCCAAACGACAGGCTCTTCTCTTTCGACCATTCTTTTTGCGCCTTTAATTGTATTAGCAAGCTCCATATTTTGAAGTTTTCCAAAAACAAAAGGTTTAAACAATTCAAGCGCCATTTTCTTAGGCAGACCACACTGATGAAGTTTCAAAGTAGGTCCAACTACAATTACTGATCTTCCAGAATAATCTACTCTTTTCCCTAAGAGGTTCTGTCTGAATCTTCCTTGCTTACCTTTGATCATGTCTGATAAAGATTTGAGAGGTCTTTTATTAGAACCTGTTATTGCTCTTCCTCTTCTTCCGTTATCAAGCAGCGCATCCACAGATTCTTGCAGCATCCTTTTTTCATTTCTAACAATTATTTCAGGAGCACTTAGCTCCAGTAATCTTTTTAATCTGTTATTTCTATTTATTACTCGTCTATATAAGTCATTCAAGTCCGAAGTGGCAAATCTACCTCCTTCCAAGGGTACCAGAGGTCTTAAATCAGGTGGTAAAACAGGTAGAACATCTAAAATCATCCATTCAGGTTTATTTGTAGAATTGACGAAACCTTTTAAAATTTTAAGTCTTTTGGATAATTTTTTAATTTTCGCCTCACTATTAGTACCTTCTATCTGACTAATAACTTCAGCAATTTCCTCTTCTAAATTCATGTCTTGAAGAAGAATTTTTACAGATTCAGCTCCCATTCCTGCTTCAAATTCTTCGCCATAATTTTCTAGAGCTTCATAGTATTCTTCTTCGTCTAGTATTTGGCCTTTTTCTAAATCGGTCATACCTGGATCGGTAACAACAAAGGATTCAAAATAAAGAATTCTCTCTATTTCTCGTAGAGTCATGTCCAAAAGAAGAGATATTCTTGAAGGCAAGGATTTTAAGAACCATATATGAGCTACTGGTGCAGCTAATTCTATGTGGCCCATTCTTTCTCTTCTAACTTTGGCAAGTGTGACTTCAACTCCACACTTTTCACAAACAACACCTCTGTGTTTCATTCTCTTGTATTTTCCACAAATACATTCGTAGTCTTTTACGGGACCGAAAATTTTTGCACAAAACAACCCATCTCTTTCTGGTTTGAAAGTTCGATAATTTATTGTTTCAGGTTTTTTTACTTCTCCAAAAGACCAAGATCTAACTTGTTGAGGGGAAGCCAACCCGGCTTTTATTGAGTTAAAATTACTTTCAGTATCTTGATTAAAAAGTTTAAGTAAGTCTTTCATAAATTATTCAACCTCTTCAAAGTCAATGTCGATTCCTAAAGATCTTATTTCTTTAGTTAAGACGTTATATGATTCAGGAATACCAGCTTCCATTTCGTAGTTACCATCCACAATATTTTTATAAACTTTAGTTCTACCTGGCACATCATCAGATTTAACTGTCAACATCTCCTGTAAGGTATTTGCAGCCCCATATGCCTCCAAAGCCCAAACTTCCATTTCTCCTAACCTTTGTCCTCCAAATTGAGCTTTACCACCCAAAGGTTGCTGAGTTACAAGACTGTATGATCCTGTGGATCTGGCATGCATTTTATCTTCGATTAAATGATTAAGCTTTAAAATGTACATATATCCTATTGTTACAGGTCTCTCAAAAGCATCTCCTGTTCTTCCGTCATAAAGCGTAGTTTGGCCTGATAAAGGAAGATCTGCTAATTCAAGCATGCTTTTAATTTCTTTCTCAGATGCTCCATCGAATACAGGTGTGGCCATTGGAACTCCTATTTTTAGGTTTTCACAAAGTTCCCTGAATTCCTTATCTGTAAGTTTGGATAAATCCTCAGGCCTTCCGGTAGCAGAATACACTTTATCTACAAACTTCTTAGTTTCAGCTAAATTTGAGGCGTTACTAACTAATTGACCTATTTTCTTTCCTAGTTCTTTAGATGCCCACCCTAAATGAGTTTCCATTAATTGGCCAACATTCATTCTTGATGGAACGCCAAGTGGATTTAAAACAACATCAACAGGCTCGCCATTTTCATCAAAAGGCATGTCTTCCACGGGCATAATGACTGATATAACTCCTTTATTTCCATGTCTTCCTGCAAGTTTATCTCCTGGTTGGATTCTTCTTTTGATAGAAAGATAAACTTTAATTACTTGCTGGACTCCTGGAGGCAAATCATCGCCAGATACAATTTTCTTCTTTTTATCTTCGAATCTACTTTTTAAAACACTTTCATAAGCTTTTAATTTATCTTTGGCTTCTTTTATTGAATCATTCAAAGACTCATCTTTCATTCTTAATTTAAACCATTCAGAAGGAGCCAAATTCGATAAGAATTCTTCGTCTAAAGCATCGCCTTTTGAAAGTCCTCTACCGCTAATGACTTTTTTACCTAATAATTCTGATTTCAAAGAATTCAAAGTTGCTGAAGAAACGATCTCGAATTCTTGATCAATATCTTTTTGAATTTCTGATAAAGAAACTGATTCAATAACGCTTGCTCTTGAATTTTTTTCTAGCCCTTCTCTTGTAAATATTTGAACATCAATGACAGTTCCATCTGCTCCAGAAGGAACTCTCAAAGATGTGTCTTTAACATCCGACGCTTTTTCTCCGAAGATCGCTCTCAAAAGCTTTTCTTCTGGAGAGAGCTGAGTTTCTCCCTTTGGAGTTACTTTTCCAACAAGAATATCTCCTGCGTTTACTTCGGCCCCAATATGGACAATTCCACATTCATCTAATTTAGATAAAGCTGAATCGCCAACATTTGGAATATCTCCAGTTATTTCATCTGGACCTAATTTTGTATCTCTAGACGTACATGTCAATTCTTGAATATGAACACTCGTAAGCTTATCTTCTTGAACCAATCTATCAGAAATAAGAATTGAATCTTCATAGTTATAGCCATGCCAAGGCATGAAAGCAATTTTAATATTTTGACCCAGGGCTAATTCTCCTAGATCAATTGAAGAACCATCAGCAAGAATATCTCCCTTAGAAACTTTATCTCCTTCTTTAACAATTGGCCTTTGATTTATGCAAGTGTTTTGATTTGATCTCGTGTATTTAACAAGGTTATAAATATCTACTGCCGAACCAGAACCACTTATATCTTTAAGATTTTTTCTAACCACGATTTTACCAGAATCTACCTTTTCGATAGTTCCAGCATTTTGAGCGATTACACAATCTCCGGAAAATCTAGCAACTGTCCTCTCCATACCTGTTCCTACCAGAGGAGTTTCAGTTGACAATGTAGGGACTGCCTGTCTCATCATATTTGAACCCATCAGAGCTCTATTTGCATCATCATGCTCTAAAAAAGGAATCAAAGCTGCAGCTATAGAAACAACCTGCTGAGGCGAAACGTCCATCAGGTCAACTCTTGAAGGATTCATTAGCTCAAATTCATTTCTATATCTAACTGGAACAAGTTCTTCAGTAAATTTATTATTTTTATCTATCTTTGCACTCGCCTGAGCAATTACAAACTCTCCCTCTTCAATAGCAGAAACAAATTTAATGTCTTCCGTAACTTTTCCATTTTTAACTTCTCTATACGGAGTTTCGATAAAACCATATTCATTTACTTTAGAATAAACAGATAGGGAATTTATTAATCCGATATTTGGTCCTTCCGGGGTCTCTATAGGACAGACTCTTCCGTAATGAGTAGGATGCACATCTCTCACTTCGAAACCTGCTCTTTCTCTAGTCAAACCGCCAGGCCCTAAGGCTGAAACTCGTCTTTTGTGCGTTACTTCGGATAAGGGATTATTCTGATCCATGAATTGCGATAACTGACTAGATCCAAAAAACTCGTTAATAGCTGCAGTAACAGGCTTGGCGTTTATCAAATCAGATGGGCCAAAACCTTCAGTTTCAGCTACGTTCAATCTTTCTCTTACTGCTCTCTCAACTCTCAAAAGACCAACTCTTACTTGGTTCGCTACCATTTCTCCTACGGATCTAATCCTTCTGTTACCTAAATGATCAATATCATCGCAATTTTGTTTTCCGTTTCTTATGTCTACCAAAGTCTTCATAACCTCGAGAATATCCTCTTTACATAAAATTCCCTCACCTATAAGTTCTTCTCTAGCCAATCTTTTGTTGAACTTCATTCTCCCTACTGCAGAAAGATCATATTTTTCAGGATTAAAAAATAAATTCTCAAAAAGTAAAGTGGCTGCTTCTTTTGTTGGTGGCTCTCCTGGACGCATCATCCTATATATTTCAGCTAAGGCTTCTAAATTTGTTGCTGTCGTATCAGCTCTCAAAGTATCAGAAATATAGGGGCCTGACTCAAGTTCATTTATATAAAGAACACTTATGATTTTTATTTTTGCCTCTTCCATAGCAGTCAGAAGCTCTTCGTCAATAAGTGAATTACAACTAAATAAAATTTCTCCTGAACTTTCGTCAATATAATCTTTAGAGAGAGCCAATCCATAGAGAGCCTCTCTTGGTAAACTCAAGTTCTTAATTTTATTGGAATCAATTTGTCTAATATGTCTTGCTGTTATCCTTTTTCCTTGTTCAATAATAAGACTCTTATCTTTTGGAGAAACTATGTCTACAGGGGCAAGTCTTCCTACAAGCTTCTGAGTATTAACAGGTAATGTGTAACTACCATCCTTATTAAAGGTGTAAGACTCATTCTCATAAAAAGTATCTAGAATTTCTTGTGGAGTTAAGCCTAATGATTTTAACAATATAGAAGCGTATAGCTTTCTTCTTCTATCAATTCTGATGTAAACAAGATCTTTGTGATCAAATTCAAAATCTAACCATGATCCTCTGTAAGGAATTACTCTAGATGAATAGAGTAGTTTTCCAGATGAATGAGTTTTACCTTTATCATGATCAAATATTAATCCGGGAGATCTATGAAGCTGAGAAACTACAACTCTTTCAGTACCGTTGATAACGAATGTTCCATGTTCTGTCATTAAAGGCATCGTTCCCATATAAACTCTTTCGTCTTTTGCGCTTTTTAGATTTTCCTCACCTGTGGATTTGTCGATAAAAGTTATTCGGCACCATATATTTAGTGGAGCTTCATAGGTTCTTCCTCTAGGAAGACATTCAAATACGTCAAACTCAGGTTCTCCGAGCTCATAGCCAAGATAATCTATTTTCGCATTACCTGAAACGCTTACTATTGGAAAAATAGATTTAAAAACATGTTCTAGACCTTGATCTAATCTTTTATCTTTATTTACGGCACTTTGCAGAAAATGCTTATATGAATTTGTTTGCACTTCAAGTATGTCAGGAAGTGACATAACGCTTGAAATTTTTTCAAAACTTTTTCTAATTCTTTTTTTCTCTGCAAAGGAATAATTTTCAGCCATAAATACTCTATAAATTTATTTTAATTACTTAAGTTCTACTGTCGCGCCAGCTTCTTCTAATTGAGATTTAGCAGTTTCTGCCTCCTCTTTATTAGCTCCTTCTTTGACAGAAGCCGGAGCTCCGTCAACGATCGCTTTCGCTTCTTTCAAGCCAAGTCCTGTGATAGTTCTGACTGCTTTAATAACATCAATCTTTTTATCACCAACATCAGCTAAGAAAATTTCAAACTCACTTTGTTCTTCTGCAGCTTCGGCTTCGCCTCCAGCTGCTGGAGCAGCAGCGGCTGCAACCGGTGCAGCAGCAGTAACTCCAAACTTTTCTTCCATGAGTTTTACTAAGTCAACGACATCCATAACACTCATTTCTGAAATAGCATCTAAAATTTCTTCTTTTGATAAAGCCATTTTTAACTCCTATTCAATTCAAACTTAAGACTTACTTTCACCAAATGCTGCTAATGCTCTAACAAAACTAGAAGGCACTTCGTTTAGTGTGCTCGCTAACTTTTGAACTGGCGCATTTAATAACCCAAGCATCATAGAAATAGCTTCTTCCTTTGAAGGAAGTGAAGCCAAACTATTCAATTCTTGTGCTGATAAAAACCCTTCACCAATCGATAAGCCTTTTACTTCGAAAGACTCCTCGTTCGCAGAAAAATCTTTAATTAATTTTGCTGCACTTTGATAATCTTCCAATGAAAAAGCTAATAGTGTGGGACCTGAAAGCACCTCACTTAAAGAATCGAATTTTGTATCTTCTAATGCTTTTTTCGCTAAAGTATTTTTGATGATTTTTACATGTACAGATTGTCCTTTCGCGTCTCTTCTAAAGTTTGTCAATTTGGGTACATCAGTACCTCTATAATCAACAGCTATAGCAGAAAACGCTTGTTCTGCAACTTGCTTCAATGCATCTACTTGTACTTTCTTTTCATCTAAGTTCGACATTTATTAATCTCTCTATATTTGAGAAATAAAAAACCCTAGCTAAACCGAAGTTTGTGCTAAGAACCATCTGCGTAGGAAATTAAGTTTAATATTTAAACACCTACGGTCTTCGACAATTGCAATAGAATCGCAATAGCCCAAAAATCTTTTTAAACCTATCAATACACCATCCTCAAAAACTTAAAGCGGACATATCAAGTTCTAAACCCTTGCCCATCGTGGATGAAATAGAAACCTTAGAAATATAAACTCCTTTTGCGGAAGGAGGTTTAGCTTTCTTAACATCTGCTAAAAAAGTAACTAAATTTTCTTCTAATTGTTTATCTGTATATCCAACCTGACCAATACGAGAATGTATTATACCTTGCTTATCTGATTTATACCTAATTTGTCCTGCTTTAGAATTTTTTACTGCAGTAGAAACATCTTTTGTAACTGTTTCTGATTTAGGGTTAGGCATCAAACCTTTAGGACCCAAAATCTGACCTAAAGGACTTACAACTCTCATAGTTTCTGGAGTAGCAATGATTACATCAAAATCAATATTTCCTTTTTTTATATCTTCTGCAAGATCTTCCATTCCAACTTGATCAGCTCCAGCATCTTTTGCTTCTTTTGCTTCGTCGCCCTCGGCAAAAACTGCAACTTTATAAGTTTTTCCATTTCCATGGGGAAGATTCGTTGCTCCTCTGACTGCTTGATCTGTTTTTACAGGATCAATACCAAGATTTACTGCAACATCAATTGCTTCCACAAATTTCTTTGAGGCCTCATCAGTTATAATTTTTACAGCTTCGTCTATTGAAAATTTCTTATCTTTTGAGTCCATTTTAACTAACCTCAATTCCCATACTTCTAGCACTGCCTTCGATAATTTTCACAGCTGCATCCATATCAGTTGCGTTTAGATCTTTCATCTTTGCTGTTGCTATTTCTTCTAATTGCGCTCTTGTAACTTTTCCAACCTTTTCAGAATTTGGTGTACCACTTCCCTTACTCAAACCTGCTGCTTTTTTTAGTAAAACACTAGCTGGAGTTGTTTTGACTATGAAATCAAAACTTCTGTCTTCGTAAACAGTAATTACTACTGGAACAGGAAGATTTTTTTCCAACTCATTAGTTTGTGCATTAAATGCATTACAGAAATCCATTAAATTAACTCCGTGCTGTCCGAGAGCTGGTCCAACAGGAGGGCTAGGAGAAGCTGCGCCCGCCGGTACTTGCAACTTAATGTATGTAATTATTTCTTTATTTTTAGCCATTAACTTCTCTCAATTTGAGTAAAATCCAATTCTACTGGAGTTGATCGTCCGAAAATCATTACTGCAACTTTGACCTTACTTTTTTCCTGATCTATCTCCTCAACAACGCCACTGAAATCATTAAATGGACCATCTATGACTCTAATCATTTCACCTGGTTCAAAAGCTGTTATTTGAGAACTAGGCTGAATTCCTTCTTCTTGCTGTTGAAGTATTTTATTAGCCTCAGTTTCAGAAATAGGCTTAGGATTATTTTTAGTTCCTCCAATAAAGCCTAAAACTCTAGGTGTTTCTTTAACCAAGTGCCAAGTTTCATCATTCATTTCCATTTGAACAAGCACGTAGCCGGGGAAGAACTTTTTTTCAGTAACTTTTTCTTTTCCTGCTTTCATTTCTGTAATTGTTTGAGTTGGGACTTCAATGCCTCCAAAGAATTCATGAAGATTTTCTCTTTCAATTCTCTCTAAGAGCTGCTCTTTGGCTTTGTTTTCATAGCCAGAATAAGAATTAACTACATACCAAGATTTAGACATCTATTATCCTATAATTGCTTTCATTAAAAATGAAAATAACGAATCCAAGCCCCATAAAATCAATGAAGCAGCAATAACTGCTGCTGCTACAATGAAAGTTGTTTGAGTCGTTTCGGTTCTGTTTGGCCAAACGACTTTTCTCACCTCAACAAATGATTGGGTGATTAAAACGTAAGCTTGGTTCCCAAATTCAGTGTATCTTAGAATTGCTAGTGAAGCAGACAAAACAAGTATGACGCCTATCACTCTGTATAGTAGACCCACATAACTATAAAAAGAGTTAGCCCAAACAGCCAAAAATATTAAACCCAACGCCAAAACCCAAAGAACCTTACTTTGCATATTGAATGTTTTTGAACTTTGTTGTGCCATAGATAAATCCTTCAAACTCTGGCAGGCCAGGAGGGAATCGAACCCCCAACCTGCGGTTTTGGAGACCGCCGCTCTACCAATTGAGCTACTGGCCTACTCTATAATTTTTGAAACTACTCCAGCTCCAACTGTTCTTCCACCCTCTCTGATGGCAAATTTCATGCCATCTTCCATAGCTACAGGTGAAATTAATTCTACTGTCACTGCAATATCGTCGCCTGGCATTACCATCTCTACTCCATCTGGAAGCGTTACTTCTCCAGTAACATCAGTAGTTCTGACATAGAACTGAGGTCTATAACCTTTGAAGAAAGGGGTGTGTCTTCCTCCTTCTTCTTTACTCAACACATATACCTGAGCTTCAAATTTTGTATGTGGTTTTATAGAGCCCGGAGCAGAAAGAACTTGACCTCTTTCTACATCCTCTCTTTTAGTTCCTCTTAAAAGTACTCCGACATTTTCTCCTGCTCTTCCTTGGTCCAGAAGTTTCCTAAACATCTCAACACCTGTGCAAACAGTTTTTTCAGTGTCTTTAATTCCAACAATTTCCATTTCATCATTAACGTTTACCATTCCTCTTTCAATTCTTCCAGTTACAACTGTTCCTCTACCTTGAATAGAAAAAATATCTTCAATTGGCATTAAAAAAGGTTTATCGGTTTCTCTGGTTGGCTCTGGTATATACGAATCAATAGATTCAACCAATTTTTTTACAGATTCTACTCCGTGATCGGATGTATCTCCTTCCAAAGCTTTAAGCGCTGAACCAACTATAACTGGTGTATCTGCTCCAGGAAAATCATATTCCGTTAGTAATTCTCTGATTTCTTCTTCAACGAGCATGATTAATTCTTCATCATCAACTTGGTCGGCTTTATTAAGGTAAACAACTATGAAAGGCACTCCAACCTGTCTAGCTAAAAGTATATGTTCTCTAGTTTGCGGCATAGGCCCATCTGCACAATTTACAACCAGAATTGCTCCATCCATTTGAGCTGCACCCGTAATCATATTTTTAATATAATCCGCGTGTCCTGGACAATCGACATGCGCATAATGTCTTGCAGGAGAGTCATATTCGACGTGAGAAGTTGCAATTGTTATTCCTCTTTCTCTTTCTTCTGGAGCATTATCAATACCATCAAATGCCACTGCTTCTCCAGATCCATAAGCTTCAGCACAAACTTTCGTCAAAGCTGCAGTCAGCGTAGTTTTTCCGTGATCTACGTGGCCAATAGTACCCACATTTAAATGTGGTTTCGTTCTTTCAAATTTTTCCTTAGACATTTAATCTTCCTCTTTAATTTGTACTGTAAATTTTAATCTATGGAGCTCATAACCGGATTTGAACCGGTGACCTCTTCCTTACCAAGGAAGTGCTCTACCGACTGAGCTATATGAGCATTCCTAAGTTTGGAACATTGAATACAAGACAAAAATGAATGTTTAAAAATCAACAAGCCTAGACCCAAAACTCCGTTCGCGTTTATACTCAATTCTGAGAATAAATGCAACAAAATTATAGTTATATTATTGTGAAAATAAAATACGTCGTGGTGGAGGGGGCAGGATTCGAACCTGCGAAGCCGAAGCGGCTGATTTACAGTCAGCTGGGTTTGACCGCTCCCCAACCCCTCCTATCGGGAGGAGTATTCTCTTGCTACCAATGAAAGATGTCAATCAAAAGAACCTAAATAGAGAAAATATTCTCTCCTATTTGAATATTGATAAAAAAATAAAAGTAAATGTAGAAATTTTCAACCAGATCGACTCAACTAATTCGTATTTATTAAATAAAAAACAAGTCATTAATGAATTGAATATTTGCATTGCTGAAATGCAAACGAAAGGAAAAGGAAGATCAGGAAAAGTTTGGGAAAGTCCTAAAAAGAAAAATATATATTTATCAATTGGAACACTTTTAAATAGAGAAATATCAGAACTAGATGGGTTTAGTCTTCTTATCGCTCTTATGATATGTAATGCTTTAGAGGATCTTTATAAAATTAAGGCCAAAATAAAATGGCCCAATGATCTGTATCTCAAAAATAAAAAATTTGGAGGAATTTTGATCGAAACAAAGATAGTGAATAAAAAGTTATCAATAGTAATTGGTATTGGACTTAATATTTTTATGAAAACCAATGAGTTTATTAATCAAGAATGGACCTCTCTACACATTGAGAAGCCTTTTCTAGAGATAGATAGAAATATATTAATATCAAAAATAATTTCAGAAATTTCAAATAATTTGAATTATTTTTTAGAAAAAGGTTTTAAGGCATTTAAAAAAGACTTTGATAAACGCAATATATTGAAAAATAAAAAAGTTTTGGTATCGAATTTCTCATCATCTGATTGTATTGCTCTTGATGTCAATGAAGATGGTTCATTGAATTTACTTGTTGATAACTTTAAGCATAAAGTAACTTCTGGAGAAGTATCTTTAAAGATACAAAAATAAATATATAATCATATTTTTTGCTGGCGTAGCTCAGTTGGTAGAGCTCCTGATTTGTAATCAGGCGGTCGTTGGTTCAAATCCAATCGCCAGCTCCATTTTAGAAGCAATGAACCCAATTAAAGAATGGCATGAAATAGTTAAATCAGGAAATACTGAAAAACTATCTACACTTATTGATCAGGATTGTATTTTTTATTCTCCTGTAGTTTTTAGGCCTCAGGAAGGAAAAGAGATTACGTTGAAATATCTTTCAGCTGCTGCTTTAGTGTTTGGGGACGAATCTTTTACTTATACCAAAGAAATTATAAATGAAAATAATGCATGTCTTGAATTTGAGTTGGAATTAAATAATATAAAAATAAATGGTGTTGATTTAATTTCTTGGAATAAAGAAAATAAAATTATTGAATTTAGAGTTCTTATAAGACCTTTAAAAGGTGTTCAATTGATTCACGAGTTAATGGGTGGAACTTTGGAAAAAGTTTAATCTAGCTACTTTTTCCATTCTTCTATAATTTCAGCGTCTTCAGCATCAAAAGATTTTTCTTCTTCTTTTTTTCTCGCTTTGTTTTTATTGAACAAGGTCCAAGCAATTCCTCCAAAAAAATAAGGCCAAAAAAATAATAATAGGGCAAATAAGATGTTCCAATCCCAAACAAAAACAGCTCCAATTATGCCTAATATGGGACCTACAAAAGGCGTGAAAGTTATGAAAAGCGAAAAGATAAAAATAATTCCCTCTAAGAAAGTATTATCAATCATTAAAATAAGTTTTATTGCATCGGCAACCGCTGATATTTGAAAAATAGAAATTGTAATGTAAAAAAAAGCGGCAAGAATCAAAAGTAAGCTAATTTTATTCAATCCATCTCCAGTTCTTTTTCAGAAATTATTACACCATTTTCATCAGCATAAACCCAGTTGCCATCAGAAATCCGAATGTCTCCTATCCTTATGTCTTCCCCAAGTGAGCCTCTTTCTAATTTTTCACTTTTTCTTGGGACAGCTCCAATAGCTAAAATACCTAAATCAATGTTTTTCAAAAGCTCTACGTCTCTTACACATCCATTTATAATTACTCCTGACCAATTGTTCTTTACTGCCGCACCAGCAATTAAATCTCCAAGCAGTGCTACTTTAAAACTAGCTTGTCCATCAACAATTAATACCTTTTTATTTCCAGGTTCATTTAATATTTTCTTTATTTTTGAATTGTCTTCCGGACAAATTGCAGTAACAATCTGTCCAGAAAAAAAGTTAATTGCACCAAAACTTTTAAATTGAATGTTTAAAAATTTTAAATCAGGAAACTTATCACTAATATCGGGTGTACTATTCATTATAAATCTATAATTTATTATCTTAAGTTAACTCTTATGATTAATACTTTGCTTAACAAAAATTATACTCTTTATAAATGTCAAAAAAAGAATTCTTAATAGGTCGAGTAAAACTCAACAAATCAGGTAAAGGCATCTTAGTGGTATCAGAAGATGAAAAATATTTCCTACCAAAAAGAGAAATGTTTAAGGTTTTTCCAAATGACAAAGTAAAGTGTTCTATAACACTAAAGGACAGAGCAAAAATAGTTGAAGTGCTTGAAAGGAATACTAAAACCATAAAAGGAGTCCTTAACTTCAACAAGAAAAGACATTACCTTTCCTCTCTTGATTCTTCTTATCACCTTGATGTTTTAGTAGATTCAAAAATATCCAACTCAAAAAAAATTGGTGACATTTGTGAAGCAAAGATTACTAAACAACCTAGTTTAAAATATAAACCTTCCGCAAAAATTATTTCGTCTAAAAAAATATCAGATCCTTTTGAAGAGGCCTTTGAAGTTGCCTTGGAGGGCTCGGAAATTGAAGTAAATTGGCCTAAATCTGTAATCTCGGAAACAAATAGGCTTGATACATCTTTTGTAGATAACAACAGTGATATCCGGGAAGATCTTAGGAATCTACCTTTCGTAACTATCGATGGAAAATCTGCGAAAGATTTTGATGATGCTCTTTTTGCAAAAAAAACAAATTCAGGTTTCGTTTTGTTCGTATCAATAGCAGATGTTGCCGAATATGTTAATTTTGAATCTGCCTTAGATTTGGAGGCACTTAATAGAGGAACGTCAATTTATTTTAAAAGAAAGGTTATCCCAATGTTGCCTGAAAAAATTTCTAACGATCTTTGTTCTTTAAAGCCTAGTGAAGATAAATTAACGCTTACTTGTGAAATCGAAATAGATAATAAGGGCCAATTAAAAAACTTTAAATTTTATAATTCAATTATTAATTCTAAGGCTAGGCTAACATATGAAAAGTTGGGGGCCCAATTTGAAAAGGAAAAAAATGCATTGCCTAAGGAAGTTTCTATTAGTTTAGGATCTTTGGAAAAAATTTATAGACTTCTTTCAGCAAATAGATCAAAAAGAAATGCTATAGATTTTGATTTACCGGAATATTACCCTTTTTACGACAAACAAAAAATTAAAAATTTTCAGCCAATAGAGAGAAATCATTCTCATCAACTCGTAGAAGAATGCATGATACTTGCTAATGTTTGTGCTGCTGAGTTAATTAGTAAATCAAAAATTCCCTCAATATATAGATCACATGAAAAGCCAGACCCACTTAAAATTATGATTCTAAAGAATTTTCTGACAAGCAGGCAAATTAAAAATAACATGGACTCCTATAAAACAAGGGAGAATTTAATTTCCTGGATGAAAGCTGCAAAAACAAAAAAAATTTTTGAAGTTATAACGATTCAGATTTTAAGAAGCATGTCTCTTGCAAAGTATGATCCAAAACTGTCTTCTCACTTCGCATTATCTCTAGATAAATATACACACTTTACATCTCCAATAAGAAGGTATGCGGACTTAGTTGTACACAGATGCATTAAAGAACTAATATCTCAAAATATAAATTCTCTTTCTTCAAAAAGAAAATTTATAAAAAGCAATTCTTTCCCTTATTCACTCAATGCTGTGTCTGATATTGCAGAAGATATTTCTATTAAAGATAGGAATGCAGAAAAAATCAGCAGAAAAGAAAATAAGTACTTACAGTGTAAATGTGCTGAAAATTATATTGGTAAAAACTTTGAAGGCTCTATAACTTCAGCGTTTGAATTCGGTATTTTTGTAAAAATATTAGAGTTGAATATTGAGGGTTTTATTCATGTAAGTAAGTTGAGCAAAAAGGACTATCTGGTTTTTGATGAAGCTTCAATATCAATGAAATCAACAAAAAATAAAAAAAGTTTTTATGTTGGAGATATTCTTAAGGTAAAAATTGAGTCTGTTGAGTCTTTCAAAGGAAGAGTAAATCTTTCATTGCATTAAATATGAGTAGATCATTAAACACCCAAGATATTAATTTTATCAAAACTCTTTTGGAGAGTGATCCAAAAAAAATTGAAAGAATTATAGTAAAAAGGGAATCTAAAGATTCAAGAATTCTGAATATTATTTCTCTTGCAAAAAAAAATTCTACTGTAATAACCTTTGATAAAACTAAAAGGTTTGAAGCTTATTTCTATCCAAGAGAGATGGAGGATATAAACTTTTTAGAAAACAATATTATGAGGAAAAAAGATCCTCTCTTAGTTGTTTTAGATCATATACAAGATCCGCAAAATCTAGGATCTATTTTAAGAAGTTCCCTTGGAGCTAGTGTTGATGCAGTTATTATTCCTAAAGATAGAGCTTGTCATCTCACACCTACCGTT
The DNA here is from genome assembly GCA_902614235.1 of uncultured SAR86 cluster bacterium. GTDB lineage: Bacteria > Pseudomonadota > Gammaproteobacteria > Magnimaribacterales > AG-339-G14 > CASICS01. The sequence continues at coordinate 109,093 of CACMKG010000001.1, read as the reverse complement.
AGGAAAGTATCTAAAGCTGCTTCAGAAATAATTCCTGTGATCGTTGTAAGCAATTTACGAAATACAGTCAAAATACTAAAAAATTATTCTGTTGAAATTTATGCATGTTCGGGTGAAGCCAATAAAAATTATTTTGACATAGATTTTAAAGGCCCTAAAGCTTTAATATTTGGCTCAGAAGAAAAAGGAATTCAAAAATTTTTAGCAAATGAAGCCAATGGACAAATTAAAATTCCTATTGATTCGAGATTGGAAAGCCTTAACGTCTCTAATGCAACATCTGTTATTCTATTTGAAGCGAAAAGACAAAGAACTTAAAATAATAAAAGATGTTAGTCCAAAGAACACTCACTAATCCTATCAGCGCAACCGGCGTAGGATTGCACTCTGGAAGACAAATAAAATTAAATTTATTTCCAGCAGATGAGGACACCGGAATTATTTTCAGAAGAATAGATTTAAGTCCACAAGTTGAAATCAAGGCTATTGTTGATAATGTAGGAGCGACTACTTTAGCGACTACTTTAGTGGAAGGAGAGACTCAAATAGCAACTATTGAACATTTAATGTCTGCATTTGCTGGTTTAGGAATAGATAACGTGATTGTTGAGGTTGATGACATGGAAGTACCTATTATGGATGGTAGCGCAAGCCCATTTGTATTTTTGATTCAATCTGCGGGAATAAAACAACAAACTAAACCAAAAAAATTCATAAAAATAAAAGAAGAAATTAAGGTTGAAACGCCTGATGGAGCATATGCAAAGTTGGCTCCTTACAACGGATTTAAAGTAACTTACGCCCTGGTCTATGATAACGAAAAACAAAAAAAATATAACAGCACATCAACTGTTGATTTTAATTCAACTACTTTTTTAAAAGAAATTTCTAGAGCTAGAACATATGGTTTTGTAAGTGATATTGACTATATGAAAAAGAATAATCTTGCTTTAGGTGGTAGTGAGAAAAATGCTGTTGTAATTGGAGAAGACGAAATATTAAACGATGATGGACTCAGATCAAGTGAAGAATTAGTTAAACATAAAATATTAGATGTGATAGGTGATCTATATTTACTTCAATACAATATCATGGCCGAATTTGAAGGTTACAAATCAGGTCATTCACTAAACAATTTATTACTGAACAGATTATTGGAATTGCCAGATGCTTGGGAAGTAATATCATCAGACGGTGATGCCCCTGAAATAAGATATATTGAGCCGATAATTGATCCTAGTTCGGGATAATTTTTATAAAATACAACATGTCATTTTTAAGCTTTGTATTTGGCGATAAAGATAAAAAGGCTTTAAAGAATGCTGAAAAAATTGTTGCAACAATAAATGGTCTTGAAAAAGAATTCGAAGTCTTGTCTGACGAAGAATTAAAATCGAAAACTAATTTATTTAAGACATCTCTATCTGAAGGAAATTCTTTAGAGAGTATTTTACCCGAGGCATTTGCCGCTGTTAGGGAAGCAAGCAAAAGATCCATAGGCCTGAGACATTATGATTGCCAATTATTGGGTGGAATAATTCTTAATGATGGAAAAATCGCTGAAATGGCAACTGGTGAAGGTAAAACTCTGGTTGCCACTCTTCCCTGTTATTTAAATGCTTTAACTGAAAAAAGTACTTTAGTAATTACTGCAAATGAATATCTTGCCAAAAGAGATGCTTTATGGATGCGTCCAATCTATGAGAAATTAAATATGACCGTAGGTTACGTCCTGTCTGATTTAGACCAAATTTCAAGAAAAGATGCTTACTCAAATGACGTTGTATATGTAACAAATAATGAAATTGGTTTTGATTTTCTTAGAGATAACATGATTTTAAAAAAAGAACATCAAGCTATGAGAGATCCTTACTTTGCAGTAGTTGACGAGGTTGATTCTATTTTAATTGATGAGGCCAGGACCCCTTTGATTATCAGCGGTGTTGCTGAAGATAATTCTTCTTTGTACAGAGAGTTAAGAAAAATCATTCCCTCTTTAAAAGAAGAACTTTTAGATCCAGAAACTGGAGAAGTTGAAAAGAAAGGCGATTACCTAATTGACCTTGCTTCTAATTCAATAGAATTTTCAAATCAAGGTCATGAAAAAATTGAAAAAAATCTTAAAGAAAGTGGAATCATCGCTACTACAGATACTCTATATGCCACAGAAAATTTGAAACATTTAGATATGCTCACCTCAATTTTAAGAGCAAACCTACTTTTTCAGAAGAACATAGACTATTTGGTAAATGATAAAAAAATTGTACTGATTGATACTAATACTGGAAGAGCAATGCCAGGTAGAAGGCTATCAGGCGGAGTTCACCAGGCTTTAGAAATGAAAGAAGGTCTTCAAATTCAAGTTGAGAGTCAAACTCTTGCTTCAACAACTTTCCAGAATTTCTTTAGATCCTTCGAAGTTCTTTCTGGCATGACAGGTACAGCAAAAACTGAAGCAGCTGAATTTGAAGAAATTTATGGTTTAGAAACTGTGGCAATTCCTACTAATCTTCCTATGATTAGGGTTGATGGAGAAGACAAAATCTTTTTGACTCTTGAAGAAAAATATAACGCAATCGTTGAAAATATAATTGAAGTAAATAAACAAGGTAATCCTATCTTGGTCGGAACAATATCAGTTGAAACCTCTGAATTAATTTCACAAAAACTAAAAGAAAAGAAAATAGACCACAGAGTATTAAATGCGCGACAAAATGAACAAGAAGCAGACATAATTGCCCAAGCCGGCAGATCAGGATCTGTAACGATTGCAACAAATATGGCTGGGAGAGGAACTGATATAGTATTAGGAGGACTCCCAGAGAATTTAGAAAATAAAAACCAAGTTTTAAATATAGGGGGCTTACATGTCATTGGAACTGAAAGACATGAGTCTAGAAGAATTGATAACCAGCTAAGAGGTAGGTGCGCACGTCAAGGTGATCCTGGTTCTACTCAATTTTTTTTATCTCTAGAAGATCCTTTGATGCAAATTTTTGCTCCCGATAGAATGAAAAATTTAATGAAATCCATCGGTGGAATGCAACCAGGAGAGGCGATTGAACATAGAATGTTAACAAATGCCATAGAAAGAGCTCAAAGAAGAGTTGAGGGAAGAAATTTTGATATTAGAAAAAGGATTCTTGAATTTGATGATGTGCTAAACGAACAGAGAAAAGTAATATATGAGCAAAGAAAAGAAATATTGCAAGAAGACAACATATCTGAACTTGTAAGAACTATGAGAGTAGATGTTATGTCTAATCTGTTTCAAAAATTTATTCCAGAATATGAAATTGAATCTAATTGGAAAATTAAAGACTTCGAAGAGGTTTTAGAAAATGAATATGATTTAAAAATCGCTGTTAAAGATATTTTAGATAATAAAGAATTAGATTTAGAAAAATCAAATGAAGAAATAATTATAGCCTTACAAAAGAAATATGATGAGAAATCAGATTTACATAAAGATATTTTCAGTGAGGTAGAAAAGCAAATAGTCTTGCAAGTTATAGACCAATCTTGGAAAAATCATATCAATTCATTGGAACAGTTAAGGCAAAATATTGGTTTTAGAAGTTATGCGGGTAAAGACCCTAGGTTAGAGTACAAACGAGAATCTTTCGAAATGTTTCAGGGATTGTTAGAAAATATTAAATTTGAATCAATAAGATACTTATCAAAAATAATAATTTCTTCTAACGAAAATAATTTGTCTCAACCAGAATCGAAAAAAATGGTTTCTCAGCGTCCTGACACCCCATCATTATTTGATACAAAAGAATTAGAAAGTCCAAAAGTCGTTGAAAAGCCTTCACCTTCAGAAGGAAATAGAAAGTTAAGAAGAATGCAAGCTAAAGCAAATCGAAAAAAAAGAAAATGATAGAGCAAATAAAAATAGGTTGTGCTTCAACAAAAACAACTTATGGGCATCGCTTAGATACAACATTAGTTGAATTGAATTCTGATGCAAAGATTTCAGGTTTATTCACTTCAAATAAATTCAAATCTGCTCCTGTTCAAATATGCCTAGATCAATTTGAAGCGAAAATGAAAGGCAAAAAGATGCTTGCAATAAATGCAGGTAATGCGAATGCAGCAACTGGAAAAAAGGGAGTTTCTGATGCAAAAAAACTTATTAAAGAAATATCTAATTTAACTAATATTTCAACTGCTCAAATATTACCTTTCTCAACAGGTGTCGTAGGACAACTTTTGGATATGAAAGAACTTTCTTCGGCTTTTAACAAATGTTTTAAAAACTTGAGTAAAAATTCATGGGATGATTTTGCAAAAGCCATTATGACCACAGATACGAAGAGTAAAATTATTAAACTTCCTTTTAAAGCGGGTTCCAAAAAGTATCACATAATCGGTATCGCAAAAGGTGTTGGAATGATAGAACCAAATATGGCTACTACGCTAAGCTATGTTTTTACAGATTTGAAGATTCCAGAGCTTACTTTGAGAAAATTACATAAAAGAATTTGTGATAAAACCTTCAACGCTATTTCTATTGATGGCGATCAATCGCCTAGTGATTCTAGTATTCTTGTTGCAACTGGCTCGAGCAAAGTTAATTTTAAAAACTATTCTAAAAAAATAGAAAAAGATATTTTTTCAATTTTTAGCAAATTGTCTGAAAAGCTAGTATTAGATGGCGAAGGATCAACAAAATTACTCAACATAAAAGTTACGGGATTATCTTCTGAGGCTAATTGTAAAAAAGTTGCGATGAAGATAGCTAACTCGCCTTTGGTTAAAACTGCAGCTTACGGCGAGGATCCTAATTGGGGAAGAATAATTGCAGCTGCAGGAAATGCAGAGGTTGATGAATTTGAGATCGAAAATTTGTCCCTAAAAATTGGAAAACATTTTGTACTAAAAAATGGAAATTTATCCAAAAATTATAAGGAGAATTTTGGGCAAAAAGAATTCAAAAAAAGAAAAATTAATTTGGAATTATCAATCGGAAAGTCTAAAAATTCATTTACTGTTATAGGCTCTGATCTTTCAAAAGAATATATATCAATAAATAGTGATTACAGAAGTTAAGCACATTGGTATAACCCCTCTTCATCCAAAAGAAGATTTTCTTAAAAAGGTTGAAAATTTTTTTGAAGGTGTAAAAAAAGCTTTAATTATTAGATTAGACGAAGCTTTTTATACTCAAGACTTATTAGAAAAAATAGAGAACTCATCTAAGAAAAGTAATTCAATTGTTATCTATAATTCTAGAAATGATATTAGCAGCAAAAAAAACATTCATTTAACTTCAATTGATCTTATGAATTATAAGGAAAAGCGTGAATGTAATTTTTTATTGGGTGCCTCATGTCACAATCAGAATGAAGTAGAAAAAGCTAATCAATTGAAATGTGATTACATATTGATTTCACCTGTTCTTAAAGATAAACAAGGCAATAAAGAAATTGGCTGGGAAAAATTTGGAGAACTTGCTAAAAATTTTAATGGAATTAGTTATGCTTTGGGCGGAGTCAAAATAGAAGACTTGAGTGAGTCTATCAATCATGGTGGAACAGGAATTTCAGGGATTAGTTGCTTTTTTTAAAATTTATCTTGTTCCGGAATTGCTGAACTAGAAATCTTATTAACTTCAGATAGCCAATTCGATAAATCTAAAGATTTGCACCTTGAAGAACAAAAGGGTAAATATTTTTTATCTTTAACTTGAAATTTTTTTTTACAGTGCTGACATTTCACTTTTCATTACTCAATTTTAAATAATTATGATGCAAAGAAATTATTTCTTTTTTTAGATCTTCTAGAGAACCATTATTTGTCACTATATCGTCTGCATGACTTATTTTATCTGATCTAGACATTTGAGCTTCGATAATATTCTTGATTTGTTCCTCTGAAACATTGTCTCTTTTAGAAGCTCTAGAAATTTGTAATTTTTCTTCGACATCGACTAATAAAGTTCTGGAACATAATTTACTTTGTCCAGTTTCAAATAACAGAGGAGAAACAAGAATTGTATAAATTGTTCTTGATTCAGCTAGCTCGCTATTAATTATTTTTAAAATTTGAGGATGTAATAATTTCTCCAGCCAATCTTTTTCTTCTTCTTTATCAAATATGACTTCTCTAAGTTTTTGCCTATTCAGGTTACCGTCCTCTAAAATCATTTCTCTTCCAAAATGATCTTCTATTTCTTCGAGGCAGGAAGATCCCTTTTCTACCGCTTTCCTTGAAGCAATATCAGCATCTATAACGTCTATATTAAATTCAGAAAAAATATCTGTGACAGCAGTTTTGCCTGAGCCTATGCCACCCGTTATACCCAAAACAAACATTTTAGTTAAGTACTAACTAGACGAGGAAACAATAGTTGATTTAACTGTTTTCTTGTTAAATTTCCAATACATCTGAGCTAATTTTATCAAAATTAACCTTACTGTTCTGTCAAACAGAGAAATTTTAGAGATTTCAGATTTGACCTTACACGTCTGCTTTCCTCTAATTAAATTACCAGGAAGAGAACCCGTTGCTCTTCCATTTTCACTCACTATTTGACCTCTCTTTATTGTGGCAACATATCCTGAAGCATCCTGAACCAAACGCTTTCCTCCAAGAGGCAAATCATGAATCATTTTTGGGTGACTAACATTTAATTTTTTAAAATCTATAACATTAATGTCGGCCAACATTCCTGATTTGATCTCGCCGCGATCAAATAATCCAAAAGTTTCAGCTGTATCTTTTGTTTGTTTCCTAACTAACTTTTCAAGAGGAACCTTTTTTCCAGCTTCGCGATCTCTAGCCCAATGAGATAAGTTAGTCGTTGGCATGCTTGCGTCACATATTAATCCACAGTGCGCTCCCCCGTCACTTCCCCCAGCAACAGAAGATTTCAATCCATAAGCTCGTTCTACAAAATTAAGTTTGTAATCATCATATGGAGTAAAAGCAGCGTAGATTAAATTTGTGCCATTATTCTTCATCATTTCATCAAACATTACTTCTAGTTCAGAAATGCCTTTGTTTGAAGAAATTGCAGCAATACTATCTTCTTGTTTAGGTTCGTAATTTGGAGGAGTCCCTAAAATGAATTGAGTCTTATAATTTGTAGTTAAACTTGATAAAAGTTCTGCATCTTTTTCAATCTCTTCTCTAGTTTTAGTATTATCGGGTTCAGCAAGTCTTTTATCTATTTCTGATTTGAGATCAGGTTTTTGACTCAACAATCTATTTTTGAAATCAGGATCTTTCATGATTTCATATTTTTGCTCATGAGGTAGATGGGCTATTTCTCTATAAGCTGGATATTGCATAAAAGGATTAAGTGAACTTTCAAAGCCAAACATTAAACCTACATTTCTTCCCGGAAATTGAGGTCGAATATTTTTGCCCTTCAAGTAATGCTCTTCTGAAAATAAAATGGTTTTAACTGCATCTCCATTCGTCTGTAAAAAAGTCAATCCACAATTACTTTTTTTCACATATTCTTTCATCCAAGACATCTCAATCTCTTCATCTAACCAATCAGATGTTATTTCTAAAGTTCCTTCGCCAGCCTTATCAACACCAAACGCAAGAGCTCTCATCTCTTCAGAACTAGCTTCAGTTCCGGGAACATATTTTCCGTAAATGTCCCTGTGTAAAATAGTTCTTGAAGTGCTAAATCCTAAAGCCCCGGCATTGATAGCCTCCGTTACAAGTTCAGACATCTTATTAATTTCTAAATCAGAAGCATCGACTTGATTCTGACATCTATCGTGTCCCATAACATAACTTCTTAAAGGACCATGTCCGATCATAAAGCCGAGATCCATGACGAATTCTTTTTTATCTATCGCGTCTAAAAATTCTGGGAAAGTTTCCCACCCCCATTCTATTCCTTCATGCAAGGCTGATCCTGGAATATCCTCAACTCCTTCCATTAACTGTATTAAAAAATTTTCCTCACCTGGTCTAACTGGGGCAAAGCCTACTCCACAATTTCCCATGACAGCAGTTGTAACTCCATGCCAACTCGATGGGGTCAAATAAGGATCCCAACATACTTGTCCGTCATAGTGAGTATGAATATCAACCCATCCGGGTGTAACTAGCTTCCCTTCAGCATCAATCTCCTCTTTCCCTTTTTCTGTTATAGAACTGGAGACTAATGATATGTTTTCGTTATCAATTGCTATATCACCGAAGTATGGTTTCTTTCCCGAACCATCAACGATAAGACCATTTCTAATGACAAGATCGTGCATCTCTTAAATCTCCCTTCTACTTATCTATTTAATAGATAATTTTAGGAAATATCAAATCTATCAAGATTCATGACTTTATTCCAAGCGCTGATAAAGTCTCTGGTAAACTTATCTTTATTGTCATCTTGAGCATAGACCTCAACTAAAGCCCTCAATTGAGAATTAGAACCAAAAACTAGGTCTGCTCTGGAAGCTGTTCTTTTTTTCTCACCAGTTACTCTATCAAGAGCCTCGTAAGAGTTTCCAGTTCCGTTAGGTTTCCACTGAACTCTCATATCTAACAACGTTTTAAAGTAATCATTAGTCAATTCGTCTGGACTATCAGAAAGTAGTCCATAGTCACTTGACGTTATACCGAGAGAACGCATACCTCCCAACAATACTGTCATCTCAGGAGCCGTAAGCCCTAAAAGCTGAGATTTATCTAGCATAATTTCTTCGGCGCTAACGGATAATCCAGTTCTATGATAATTCCTAAAAGCATCCGACATAGGTTCGAGATATTCGAAAGATTCTGGATCTGTTTGCTCTTGAGTAGCGTCTCCTCTTCCGGGCGTAAAGGGAACTTCGGAACCACAAGCTTTTTCAATTCCTAAATTACCTCCTAGAACAATAAGATCAGCGATTGATGCATCAGTATCTTTCGCAATAGATTCGTAAACATCAAGTACTTTGGAAAGTTGCTGTGGTTTGTTGACTTCCCAATCTTTTTGAGGGGCTAAGCGAATTCTTGCTCCATTTGCACCGCCTCTCATGTCAGAACCTCTGTACGTAAAAGCACTAGCCCAGGCAGTTTCAACCATTTCTTGGATTGTTAACTCGCTTGATAAAATCTTTTCCCTAGCGGAATCTATATCGAAGTTCGCGTTTCCAGCAGGAACCGGGTCCATCCAGATCAATTCTTCTTTAGGAACTTCAGGGCCCATGTATCTTGTTTTTGGACCCATATCTCTATGAAGAAGCTTAAACCAAGCTTCTGCAAAAGCATCCGCGAATTCTTCAGGATTTTCATGAAACCTTTTTGATATTTTTTTATAACTAGGATCTTCTCTCAAGGCAATATCGGTTGTAGCCATCATAGTCGGTACTTTTTTTGAAGGATCATGAGCATCGGGAGCCATATCTTCTTCTTTTTGATCTACCGCATACCACTGATGGGCTCCAGCAGGACTTTTTCCTAGTTTCCATTCATATTTGAATAAAAGGTCGAAGTAACCATTGTCCCAGACAGTTGGATTTGCTGTCCATGCACCCTCTAATCCACTGGTGATAGTGTCCGAACCTTTACCAAGTCCGAATTTGTTGGCCCAACCAAAACCCATTTGCTCAATTGGAGCTCCTTCCGGCTCTACTTGAACTAGATCAGCATCTCCCGCTCCATGACATTTGCCAAAAGTATGTCCTCCGGCAACTAAAGCCACTGTTTCATAATCATTCATAGCCATTCTGCCAAAAGTTTCTCTAATGTCATGAGCACTCGCTAGAGGATCAGGATTAGCATCTGGTCCTTGGGGATTAACATATATTAATCCCATTTGAACTGCTGCCAATGGATTGTCTAACTCCCTTTCTCCTTGATAACGTCTATTTTCAAGCCATTCGTCTTCCACTCCCCATAAGATGTCTTCTTCGGGAGCCCAAATATCAGGTCTGCCACCACTAAAACCAAAAGTCTTGCCACCCATCGATTCTATTGCAACGTTACCCGACAAAATTAATAAATCAGCCCAACTAATTTTATTTCCATACTTTTCTTTAATAGGCCAAAGCAATCTTCTTGCTTTATCTAGGTTACCGTTATCAGGCCAACTGTTTAATGGAGCGAATCTTTGTGCGCCTGTTCCTCCGCCACCCCTGCCATCGGTACTTCTGTAAGTTCCAGCCGCGTGCCAAGTAAGTCTTATAAAGAAAGGACCGTAATGCCCGTAATCAGCAGGCCACCAATCTTGTGAATCGGTCATTAGATCGTTCAAATCTTTTTTTAAAGCTGCATAATCTATCTTTTCAAACTCAGCTCTATAATCAAAATCCTCTCCCATTGGATTTGATTTTTTATCATGCTGGTGAAGAATATTTAAGTTTAGTTGGTCTGGCCACCAATCCTGATTAGCAGTACCAGAAGTGCTGTTTCTTGTCATAGCACCATGCATCACTGGACATTTTCCTTCAGATTTATCTTCCATTTATAACTCCAAAATGTTTATTTAAGTAAAAATTTAACATTCTTTTAATATTTACTAAATATACTTAAAATGAATTTTATATTCGATTATAATGAACATCAAATGATTACTCTCAAACAAATAAATTACGCATTAAGCGTTCAAAAAAATCTTCATTTTAAAAAGGCAGCAGACGAATGTTTTGTTTCACCTTCTACTTTAAGTAATGCAATAAACGAGATGGAACTACAACTAGGGACTCAAATTTTTGAGAGAGATAACAAAAAAGTAATAGTTACAAAATCTGGAGAAAAAATTTTAAAAAAAGCAAGAGAAGTTAAAATTCAAATGCAAGATATTTATAATCTTGGCGAAAATAACTCAATTGCAAACTCTTCTATTTCGCTAGGAATTATTCCTACTGTGGGTCCTTATTTTCTTCCCTTGGTGCTACCAGAGTTAAATAAAAAATTTCCTAATTTAAATTTAAAAATTATAGAAGCTCAGTCAAATCAGTTAGTGAATAAAGTTAAGGAAGGTGAAATTGATATGGCCATCTTGGCATTGCCATTTGATGTGAAAGGTTTGTTAGCCTTAGAGTTTTGGGAAGAAAATCTATATTTAATTTCTCATAAAGATGATCTTCCTCATTATGGGAAAAAGATAAAAGCTAAAAATATTGATACAACAAATTTGCTTCTCCTTGAAGATGGACATTGTTTAAAAAAACATATTCTCTCAGCTTGCAAAATATCTCCAAAAAAAAGATTTGCCATGGAGTCTTCCTCCATGAGCACATTAATTCAATTGGTTGCGGGAAAAATGGGAAAAACATTGGTACCCAAATTAGCCATTAACCAAGTTGTAGATACAATTCCTGATTTAGTAAAAACTAAACTGGATGAACCAGGTCCTCATAGAGAATTGGCAGTCATTATAAGGCCAACTTATACAGGGTTAAAGAAAGTAGAAGAGTTGATTTCAGTTTTTAAAAAAAGGCTCTCTAAGATTTAAAGTTTATTTAATAATTTTAAATAATAATTTAATAATTATTTAAAATGCACCCTTTTTGATCTTGTATCTTTTTTACAAAATGTTTAAATATTTCTAATGAAGAGTTTTGTTATACAACTAAGTAGAGTGAATACCTTAATTCACTCTTTGAGTAGCTTCGGCCTGTCAATTGTTTATACAGTTGGGCATGTAGTCATCGCATGGGCTTGTGCGACAATTATATTTCAAACAAGTTTTTTCTTGGCATCAGCTGACGCAATAATAGAGCCGATAATTAATGGCTTTTGGTTCTTCTTGCTACATAAATACGCTCACGATAAGCTTAAACCTGCCCTACTTGCTGTGGTATATACCACTGGACATTTTTTAATTGCTACTTCTTGGAGCTTTTTGATAATTGGAGTTGATTTGAGCTTAGCGGCCGTTGATGCAGTAGTTGAACCTTTGATAAATGGTTTTTGGTTTTACGCTTTACTTTATAGTTGGAATTCCCAGCCTCGGGTAACTGCTTAATTTATTCATTAAAAACAACTAAATTTTAGATTTAATTTGCTCTAATAGATTTTTTAATTCGGGCTTGTTTTCTTTTATATCTTCAAAAGATAATCCCTCAAGTTCGTGAGGAAAAATAAGCCATTGATCCGTTTCATGGATGAAAAAATCAGGTTGTCTATCTGTTTGGTTTTTATTAGGTTTGAAGTAAGGAGTTGCAATTTTAATTTCTGGGGTATTTTCTTTGCAAGCCTCTCTAAGGTCCAAGATAATTTGGTTGATAGAATTGCCAGTATCGTGTACGTCATCTACAACTAGAAGTTTATCCTCTGCCTTGACTTTGTTTATTACGTAATTCAAACCGTAGACTTGAACTTTACTTTTTCGCTCATCAATTCCTGAGTAGTAAGATGTTCTTATCGCAATATGATCTGATTTAACACCTAGTACATTTAAAAATTCTTGAACAGCAATGCCTACTGGAGCACCTCCTCGCCAGACTCCAACAATATAATTGGGTATGTATCCACTTTTATAAATTTTCCATGCAAGATTGAAAGAATCTTCCAGCAATTCATTGGCTTTGATAAATAGCTTTTCCATAATTTATAAAATGTTTATGAAAAAGACTATTTATTTGCAGGAATGATATCCAAGTATTTAACTAGAAATCGTAACTTAATCGAACCATGAGCTGTCTGGGCGGTATATATTCAATACCTGTAGCTCCAACACCGAAAACATCCGTCATCGCTGAATTCATGCCTTCTTCGTCTCCTACGTTTGTTACAATAATATCGAATCCATACCCGCTAGAAAAATCTACTCCAGATGAAAAATTAATTACTTCATAGCCATCAACCACGTCTTGAACGGGGTTATTAACTATCCTCTGATAGAATTTTCCTCTTTTAACTAACTGTAAGGCTGTAGTGCTGACATCGCCCGAAGAAAGTTCCTTAGTGTAAATCAAACTTAAATCTCCAGAAAATTTAGGAGTTTTTGCTAAATCGTTACCCAAAACGTCTTCTTTCAAGTTATCTCGAGCTATTTCACTTCCAGTACCATGTTGTTGAGCTTTAACATTATCTAAATACATATAAGACTTAGTAATTTCTGAATCCAAGAATGCTAAATTTGCATCAATGGTCCATGAATCTGAAAGTGCACCTGTAAATTCAATCTCGATACCGTTGACTTCTGATTCTGGAAGATTCACAACTCCTCCTCTAAACACATCTGGATCGGTACCTTGTACTTGAAGATTTTCATAAGTGTAATCAAAAATTGCTATGTTCGCTCTTGCTAATCCATCAAAAAAGTCAGCTTTTAAACCAATTTCAGTGGAATCCAAAGTTTCCGATTCAAAGGTTGGAAACACCAAAGGATCTACAGATTGTCTTTGTAAAAAACCTGGAGTGCCATCAGTAAGAGTTAAAGTATCCTCTGCCTTAGTATAACCATAAGTTAAATTTGCTCCCCCAGGCTTGATACCTCTTGTTTGTGAAAAATAGATCATGGTATCTGAATTTAAATCATATTCGAACGTTAATCTTCCAGAAACCTCTTCAATATCTCCCACCGCTGTAAATACTTGCAGTCCAAAGAAATTTGTCACGTCTATCGATTCAAATTTATCCTCTGTATATCTAAAGCCTGAAATTAGCCTTAAATCATCATCAAAGCTATATGTTGTTTGTCCATATACTGATTTAGATTCCCTCGTGGGAAAGGCATCTGTTACAAAACCGAATTCTCCTTGCACAAAAGCATTGTCTGTTCCAATTGTGAAACAATTATTAGGATCTGCAAAAACTTCTCCACAAACAAATTTTAATACTCCGTCTTTTGCATTACCCACACCTGCGCCATCAAGATACTCCCTAATATGATTTTCTATTTCATGATTCATATAAAATGCACCAATAGTCCAATCTAATTTCCCATCTAATAAAGGCTCATTTGAAATAAGATTTAATTCAAAAGTTTCTGTATCTACGTCAGAACTTTCAGGTCTGAAAACGGCTTTAGTATATGTTGGTACTCCAGGTAAAGATGGTGAAGCGTCATTATAAAAGTGTCGGTCATTATCTCTATCAACACTTATAAAATCTTGCTGGATGCTTGCCATAACTTTCAAATTTGCATATCCCAAATCAGTTTCGTAAATTCCGGCAAATAAAGATGAAGATAATTCCAAGCTTGATAAAGAGTCTTGTTTAAGATTTCTTATGCCAGGAGTTGTATCATCAATGCCTTTCATTGCTGAACCGTTTCTATTTACACTTGAATATTGTCCAAAAAGTCTCAAAGTAGAAGATTCGTCTAACGTAACTAAAAAGTCATTTCTAACGCTAAAACTGTCTGCATCATCTAAATCTTGACCATTGTGAATATTGGTTGAAAAACCATCCCTTTTAATATTTGTAGCGCTTATGCTTGCAGCGACATTATCAAAAATAGGGCCACTAGCGAAACTAGTGAATTTTGTCATATTGTACTCGCCAATTGTCACTGAAGTTGAAGCATATGACTCGTCTAAAGAAGGTTTTTTAGTAATTACATTGATTGCTCCACCAGTAGAGTTTTGACCGAACAAAGTTCCTTGGGGGCCTCTTAAAACTTCTATTCTGTCGACACCTATAAAATCTGTTTGCAGTGAAAAAGGCGAAGCAACGAATATACCATCAATATGATAAGCAACCGAAGGAGCTGCTATGGCATTTTGGTTAGTTTCGTTTCCTATTCCTCTTATAGAAATCACAGTTTTATAACCTTCGTTTTTTGCAACTGTTACGCCAGGTACAATAGAACTAAGATCGACAATAGAATCTATTTTTTTTACTTCCATTTCAGATGAAGTAAGGGCCGTAACAGCTTGAGAAACGTCTTGAAGACTTTCGTTTCTTTTCTCAGCAGTCACAATTACGTCTTCGAAAAACCCATCACTTTGAGCGAAAGTTGAGGTGTTATATAAAGTTAAGATAGCAATAAAAGCTAAATTTTGTTTTAAAATTTTCATAATTATTCTGTTTTTTTGAAATGACTCTCCATTTAAAATTATGTCATGTTTTTTTCTCCAAAATTACTATTAATTTTTGCTTTTTTTTTTGAAAATGCACCATTTTTATACAAAAAGTTTATTTTATTGATTTATGAAAGTGCAAATAAGATTAGTAAAGTTTCAATGAAAAAAATCTGAAATTTTTTTATAGGGGTATGCTTAAATAATTAGATGAATGATTTAGTAGAGCAATTTTTTAAGCTAAAAGAAAATAATACTAATTTAAAAAGTGAATTTTTAGGTGGATTCACCTCTTTCATAACTATGGCGTACATTATTTTTGTTAATCCTCAAATAATGTCGCTAAGCGGAATGGATCAAGGTGCTGTTTTTGTTGGAACCTGCCTTGCCGCCGCGCTAGCCTGCATCCTTATGGGATTATTTGCAAATTGGCCAGTTGGCTTGGCTCCTGGAATGGGTTTAAACGCATTTTTTACTTTTACTGTAGTTGGTGAAATGGGCTATGCATGGGAAGTTGCTCTTGGAGCTGTTTTTTTAGCTGGCGTTTTGTTTTTCTTAATGAGCATAACAAAATTAAGAGGCTGGATGATTGAAAGTATTCCGTTGAATTTAAGAATTGCAATGGGTTCTGGTGTTGGACTTTTTATTGGATTTATAGGTCTCAAAAATGGTGGCATCATTATCAGTAATGATGCGACTTTTTTAAAATTAGGAGATTTTTCAAATATTGAAACATTGTTAGCTGCTTTGGGTTTTCTTTTAATTTCTGTTTTAGCAATAAGAAAAATTCCTGGTGCAATTTTGTTAGGCGTTCTGATTATTACAATATCTGCTTTGTTATTAAATTTAGTTCAATTCAATGGCTTAATTTCAATGCCACCATCAATTGATCCTGTCCTATTGAAACTAGACATTTTGGGAGCTCTGGATTTGACGATGATAACTATCATCATGTCTTTTTTATTTGTTAATCTTTTTGATACAACAGGAACTCTTTTGGGAGTGGCTGATAGGGCAAATCTTATTAATAATTCTGGAGATGCAAATAATTTCGATAAAGCTTTAAAAGCAGACAGCAGTGCAAGTTTTTTAGGCGCACTTTTGGGGTGCTCTCCTGTAACAAGTTACGTAGAAAGTTCTGCAGGTGTTGAGGCAGGCGGTAGGACTGGCCTTACTGCTATTTTTATAGGATTGTTTTTTTTATTAGCAATTTTTCTCTCTCCTTTGGCACTGATTGTTCCAGCTTATGCGACTGCAGGAGCTCTAATCTATGTTGCTATTTTAATGCTAAGTGGAATGGAAAAATTAAATTGGTCCAATATGGTCGATTTATTACCTGCTCTAATCATTATAGTGATGATTCCCCTCACCTTTTCTATAGCAGATGGAATTGCTTTGGGATTTCTGTCTTATGTCGTTTTAAAAGTGGGCTATGGTGAAATAACTAAAATTTCTTCTGGAGCCTGGTTTCTTACCTTGATATTTATTTCTAAATTTATTTTTTTATAAGGAAATGGTGGAGCTACGCGGGATCGAACCGCGGACCTCCTGAATGCAAATCAGGCGCTCTCCCAGCTGAGCTATAGCCCCAAGGCGAAGAATTATATATTAAAAATATAAATCTCTTCTATTTTTATTCCTTATACAAACAGATAAATAACCTAGAATGTTAATTATGAGGATTGCTGTAATTGGTTCGGGAATAAGTGGATTGTCTGCTGCTTACTTTTTAGGCAAAAACCATGAAGTAACTATTTTTGAAAACTCTGACAGATTGGGTGGTCATACACACACTCATCAACTAGAACTTGAAAATTTAATAAAGGTTGATTCAGGATTTATTGTGCTTAATGATAAAAATTATAAAAATCTAATGGAATTTTTTAATGAAATTGATATTGATTTATATCAAACAGAGATGTCTTTTTCAGTAAATTCAAAATTCTTAATTTGGAATTCTAAAGAGTTTTTTAATTTTTCTTTTCTAACAAGTTTAAAAAAAATTAAACTACTAATCGACATTGTGAGATTTAATTTTTTAGCTAAAAATCTCAAAAGCAAAGAAAATATTGGCGAGTGGTTAAAAACCTCTAAATTCTCTAATCTTTTTGTTGAAAGTTATTTGCTTCCCATGACTTCAGCAATTTGGTCTTCCACTTCTAAAGAGATAAGAAACTACCCCGCCGAATCAATGAATAATTTCTTGAATAATCATGGTTTATTAAATCTTTATGACCGTCCGCAGTGGTTTTCGGTTTTAGGAGGAAGTAATACTTACGTTGAGAAATTATTGGATTTAAAAGTCTTTGATGTAAAGCTTAATTCAGAAATCAAAATTAATAGATCCGACAATAAAATATTCATTTCGAATAAAGATGAATCATATGAATTCGATTTACTGATAATGGCAAATCACCCAAATCAGATAGAGGAATGCATTGATGATTTAAATGAGAAAGAAAAAAATGCTATTGATTCAATCAAATATCAAAAAAATATAACTATTTTGCATGGAGATGAAAGTTTAATGCCAAGAGATAAAAAACAATGGTGTTCTTGGAATGTGTATAAGGATGAAAATTACGAATACGTTACTTACTGGATGAATAATCTTCAAAAAATTAATACTAGCAAAAATATTTTTGTCACCTTAGGAAATTTTCCTAAACCTAATTTAATCTTTAACGAGATGGAATACGAACATCCAATATTTGATTTTAAAGCTCTAATGGGTCAAAAGAAATTTAAAGAAATCCAATCTGAAAAAAATACTTATTTTACGGGTGCTTATTTGGGTTACGGTTTTCATGAAGATGGCATAAAATCTTCACAAGCAATCTGCAAGCTCATTAATAGTAGAGATATATGAAAAAATATTTTTTTAAAGGAATTGTTTCTCATAGAAGAGTCAAATCAAAAAAACATGGTTTTGATTATCCCTATCGAAGTATCTTTCTAGAAAATATTTATAATTTTCAAGAAGGCAAGATCAATCATATTAAATCTACTTTTTTTAATTTTTCTTTTTTAAAAAATGACGATTCAAAAAAGATTTTAAACAACATTCTTAAATACATTGAAGAACAAAATATCTCGAAGGAAAATCTCAAAATAAATCTTTTAAAAACTCCTGATTTTTATTTTCTCAAAACTTTCAACCCTGTATGTTTTTGGTTTTTAAAAAAAAATGAAAATGATTTAATGATGGTAGCTGAAGTAACAAACACCTTTTATGAAAGGCAAATTTATTACGTCCATGACTCACTTAATATTCTTGATGGAAAAAAATGGATACCGATTCAAAAAAAAATGTATGTATCGCCCTTTGCCGATAAACAAGGACTTTATCAATTTAAAATTTCTGGTGATCCATTAAATATAAAGATCAACGAATATGATCCTAATGGAGAACTTGAGATTTTATCGAATTTGTCCGGACAAAGAATAAACTTTTCATGGCAAAACAAATTATTAATTTTCTTTTCAATATTTATTAATTCTTCTCTAGTTTTAGCTAGGATTCACCTTCAAGCATTATTCCTTTGGATGAAAAAAGTTAAGGTGTTCGCTCATAACGGCAAGGGTTATGTTGAGTAAATTTTTTAAAAAATGGCTTGAGAAAAGGATTGTTAATTTAGAATCTGGTTCTTTAATAATCACTTTTCCCAATAAAACTCTGCTTCAACTTGGAGAAGGATCCGAAAAAGCAGACTTGGTTATTACTTCTTGGAAAGGTATTTGGCTTTTATTCACCAGAGGCAGTCTTGGTTTTACCGAAGGTTATATCAAGAATTATTGGTCCACTTCAAACTTAATATTTTTAATGGAATTTCTCACTAAAAACTATTCTTCAATAAGTACAATTGTTGATGGAAAAGTTTTAGGGAGAATCTTCACAAAATTTCAACACCGACTAAATAAAAATTCAATTTCAGGAAGCAAAAAAAATATTGAAGCCCACTATGACTTAGGGAACGATTTTTATTCTATGTGGCTTGATAAAACAATGACCTACTCTTCTGGTTTTTACAAAGGGGATAATGAAACTATCGAGGAAGCCCAAAAAGCTAAATATCAATTAATTCTAGATACCTTGGATCTTCCGATTGGATCTCGTATCTTAGAAATAGGTTGTGGCTGGGGAGGTTTTCTAGAACATGCATCAAAGGAAGGTTATTTAGTAAAAGGAATTACTATTTCGCCAAGTCAATTCAAATTTGCTAAGGATAGAATTGAAAACTTAGAAACAGTTCCTGATATTGAATTAATCGATTACAGATTGCTTGAGGGTAAATTTGACGCTGTCGTCTCTATCGAAATGTTTGAAGCAGTTGGTTCTGAGTATTGGAATTCTTACTTTCAAAAAATTCAAAATGTCCTTAAACCTAATGCTAAGGCTGTCATTCAAACAATAACAATGACTAAAGATTACTTTGAAGGTTATGACAAATGGCCAGATTTTATTCAGACTTACATTTTTCCTGGCGGAGAATTAGCATCAGATCAATTGTTTATTGATGAAGCAAGAAAGTTTGATTTAGAAAATATAAAAACTACTAATTTTGCAAAATCATATGCAAAAACATTAGAAACTTGGTATGAAAATTTTCAGATCGCCTGGAGTGATATAGAAGAAATGGGATTTGATGCAAAATTCAAAAGAACTTGGGATATGTATTTAGCCTACTGCAGAGGGGGTTTCTTGAATGGTCAATTAGAAGTTTCGCAATATTTATTAAAAGTAAAATGATGAGATTAGGATTATGGTTAGCTGAAAAAGGCTTTATTCCAGACTTCTTATTAAGAATTGCAATAAGAAAACTTAGCTTGAGCAGATTAAAAGATAAGTCGTTGTTGTCTGAAAAATCAAATATTGCAGCTTCTTTCAAAGAAGGATCTATAGCCGAACAAACCCTTGAGGCTAATGAACAGCATTACGAAGTTCCACCATCATTTTTTACTAAGGTGTTGGGCAAGAATTTAAAATATTCCTGTTGTTTGTATGAAACTCAAAAAGAAACCCTAGTCGAAGCAGAAGAAAAAATGCTTGAGCTTTATCTCAGTAGAGCTGAAATTTGTGATGGTCAAAAGATTCTAGACTTGGGCTGTGGCTGGGGAAGTTTTAGTTTATTTGCAGCAGAAAGATTTCCTAAAAATTCTTTTACTTCAATAAGCAATTCTCAAGACCAGATAGACTTTATTACCACCGAAGCAAAATCAAGAGGCTTAAATAATATCACTGCTTTAAAAGTAGATATTAACGAATTAGATCTAGAGGATAAATTTGATCGAATTGTTTCAATAGAAATGTTTGAGCATATGAGAAATTATGAAAAGCTTCTTTCAAAAATAGCTAATATGATTACAGAAAACGGCAAACTATTTGTTCATATTTTTTGTCACAAAGATTTTTTGTATCCATATGAAATTTCCGGTGATGCTGACTGGATGACCAAATTCTTCTTCCTAGGAGGAATAATGCCGTCACAAGATATCTTTAGTTATTTTTCCAATGATATGACTGTCATAAAAGATTGGAAAGTAAACGGCACACATTATTCTCTTACATCGAGAGACTGGCTTTCGAATCACTATAAAAATAAAAAAGAAACTTTAGCTATGTTTGCAAACCATTACGAAGATGCAAATTTGTGGTTTCAAAGATGGAAAATTTTTTTTCTAACCGTCGAAGAATTTTTTAAAATTAATGATGGTGACGAATGGTTTGTAAACCATTATCTTTTAGAAAAAAAATAATTTAAGCACTTTGTCCTGGCGGTCTTGCCCCTTCTATTCCCTCTTTAATTTTGGCAACGACATCGGCTTGATACACATTTTTGGTGTTCATATAGTATGGATGGCCTAAAGTTGCAAGATCTTCAGCTTTTTCTAAAGCTTTTTCCATCAAGTTTGCTGGAGGTACTATTTCGTCAATATACCCAGCAGAAATGGCTTCGTGCATTGGGTAAACTTCCGCATGATATATCGCTTTATAAAAATGCTTTTTATCAAGTCTATCTTTAACTATCTCCATAATCTGCACAGGAATATCCATGTTATTTCTAACTTCGTTAGCTTGGCAGATAAACTTTCCTTCAATTCCAATCCTATAATCACAACAACAAGCAACAAAAATCCCTAGTGCGACGGCATGGCCAGAAATTGCAGCCACAATAGGTCTTGGAAATGAATACAAGTCTAGGAGAGTATTGAAACCAAGTTTAACCATCTTTTGTGCAGCTTCCACGTCTCCGGATGCAAGAGTTTTTAAATCAAATCCAGCAGAAAAAAGGCCTTCTCTGCCAGTAATTATCAAAGATCCTGAGTCCCTTGGTACTTCAGCCAAACAAGCATTGAGGCTCTCCAACATGTCCAAAGAAAAAGCATTGGCTTTTCCATCATCCAATTTTATTATCGAAACATCTCCTTGCTTCGTAAGTGTGGCCAAATCTGTCATATCTACTCCTTATTTATATAAGATCACATGCCTCAGGTGGCATCCAATGAGAATCTTTACCTTCCCATTTTACACTGCACCCAATTGGGTTTGTGATGGGGATAGATATTAATGTATTTGAAGTAAGCTCATCAAGAACTAATTCAAGATTGTTGATTTTAATTTTATTTGCATCCAGAGGTGAATCCACTCCCCTGCCCGTATAAACTAGTTCTCTTTGTTCATTGAAAACATAAAAGTGCGGAGTTTTGAGAGCTCCATATTTTATTGCAATTTCCTGATCGGCATCATGTAAATAAACCCAAGGAAAATTATATTCTTCCATTCTCAAAACCATATTTTCAAAGCTATCTTCTTGATACGTATTTGCACTGTTTGAGTTGATAGCGATAAAGCTCACATCTTTATCTCTGAATTTATTTGCAGTTTGTCTAGTTACCTCATCCGATCCGGTAACGTAAGGACAATGATTGCATGTAAAAAAAATGACTAAAAATTTAGAATCAAAGCTTGAAATGGAAACATTTTCATTGCTTGTAGAAATTAGGTTAAATTCTGGAGCTTTTTGGCTCAATTGCAAAGTAAATGACATGATCTAAGGTTAGTTAACTTTTTGTTAAAAGCAATAAATTTTTGTGTTTTCATATATTTAAACTAAAATTCTTCAATGGAAAAAGTTGGCTCATTCGATTCTTCAATAATTATAACGTTAGCCGTACCCGCTTTCTTTGTGCTAATTTTTATTGAGTTGGTATACGGTTTAGTTGCAGGCAAAAATAATTACCGCTTGAACGATTCTTTTACAAGTATAAGTCTAGGTCTTATTAGTAGGTACATTCCTTTACTTGGGTTGGGCCTGCAAGGAGCAGCTTTTGCCTATGTTGCTCAATACTACAATCTAAAATTATTTTCTGCTTCCTCTTTATGGGTTTGGATATTTGCATTCTTTTTATATGATTTTTGTTACTACTGGATGCATCGGTTGCATCATGAAGTGAAAGTATTATGGGCAACTCACGTGGTTCATCATCATGGAGAAGAATTCAATTTATCGACGGCGCTTAGACAAACAAGTACAGGTTTTCTTTGGAAGTGGATATTTTATTTACCCATTTTTATAGTTGGAATTCCTCCGGAAGTTTTTGTCACAGTAGCGGGAATAAATCTTGTTTATCAATTTTGGGTTCATACAGAACACATTCCTAAACTTGGTTGGTATGAATATGTCTTTGTTTCCCCTTCAAATCATAGAATTCATCATGCTCAAAACAAACATTATGTGGATGCCAACTACGGAGGTGTCTTCATTTTATGGGACAGGCTCTTTGGTACTTACAAAGAAGAGCTGGATGAATTGAAACCTATATATGGAACTGCAAAGCCTTTAAGAAGTTGGAATCCTTTCAAAGCCAACTTAGACATATTTGCAGAAATGATTAAGGACTCCACCAGAACTAAATCTATAAAAGACAAAATAAGAGTTTGGTTTTCAAGGCCAAACTGGCGACCAGATGACGTAAAGACAAATTATCCTATTTATAAAAATGACTTGGATAATTTTGAGCCTTACAATCCTTCAACTTCTTTTGAAGTAAAAATTTATAGTTGGATTCAATTATTTTTCATTATGGTTTTATCGGCGGCTGTTACTGCTTCAGTTGCAAGCCAATCCTTTCAAGACACTAGTGTTTTTGCAATTACTCTCTTGATCACTTCGACCATAGCTTTGATGAGTATGGAAAAATACGAATTAAGCTTCTTACCAGAAATTTTAAGATCTTCGGCTGTTGTTATATTTTTCTTTTTTGGAAATATGGTTAATGCTGAGCTCTTAGCAACTCAGATTTTTATTTTTCAAGCATTATTTAATTTTATTTTATTAGCATTTCTAAAACTTTTACCAAGAATATCTTTTTCGACTTAATTTATTGATTGTTGAAGTCTGATTCATTGATTAGAATTACTTAAGTTTTAAAAAAATCATTTTTTATTATCAAAAGTCTCTGAGGGGGGTCTTATGGATACTGGAAGTACTGCATGGATTTTAACATCCACTGCTTTAGTTTTATTCATGACAATGCCAGGATTGGCACTGTTTTACGGAGGATTAGTTAAATCAGAAAATGTACTTTCTGTGCTAATGCATTGCTTTGGAATTGCTTGTGTTGCTTCAGTAACTTGGCTTGGAATTGGTTACAGCATTGCATTCAGTTCTGGAAATCCTTTCTTTGGTGACTTAAGTCAGATTTTTTTACTGAACATGGCAAGAGATTCTATGGCTGGAGAAATACCGGAATCAGTATTCTTCATGTTTCAGATGACTTTTTGTATCATTACTCCCGCTCTAATCGTAGGCGCTTATCCTGAAAGAATGAAGTTTGGATTCATACTTTTATTTTCCTTTTTATGGATCATTTTTGTTTATGCGCCTGTTACACACTGGATTTGGGGTGGAGGATGGCTGGCAGAATTGGGTGTTTTAGATTTTGCTGGCGGTTTGGTTGTTCATTTGACAGCAGGAACAACAGCTATAGTTTTAGCAATTATGTCTGGTACAAGAGAGGGATTCCCTGATCAAGTCAAACCTCCTCATAATCCTGGCCTCACTATGATGGGAGCTTGTATGTTGTGGGTTGGATGGTTTGGTTTCAATGGAGGAAGCGCCCTAGCTGCTAATTCCGATGCAGGAATGGCAATATTAGTCACTCATATATCTGCTTCTGTTGCTTCGTTAGTTTGGATCGCAATTGAATGGATGAGGTTTGGAAAACCAAGTTTAGTAGGAGTTGTTACTGGAGCAATTGCTGGTTTAGCGTCAATTACTCCAGCTTCAGGTTTTGTCGGCCCCTTAGGAGCAGTTTTAATTGGACTTATTTCAGGTTATTTATGTTATGAAGCTGTTGGATTGATTAAAAATAGGTTTAAAGTAGACGACTCTTTGGACGTTTTTGCTGTTCATGGTTTAGGAGGAACTATTGGAATTCTCTTGCTACCTCTTTTAATTTCTGAAAGATTTGGAGGCATAGGATATGGAGAAACAAACTTTTCAAGTTTTATGATGGCTCAGTTTATTGGTGTTATTGCTGTTCTAATTTTTACACTACTATTAAGTTTCTTAATCGCAGTCTTTGTTAAAAGATTGATAGGTATAAGAGTTTCTGATGATGATATTGAAGCAGGTTTGGATATCTCTTCCCACGGTCAGTCTGGTTACAAGTTATAAAAACTATAAAATTTTATAAAGTCTATTAGACAATTTCCAACTTTGTGAGAGGGTTGTTCTTAATTTTCTCGGGTATTCTATCTGCTCCGGGTATACCTCTAGAAATCATAAAGGGCCTTAAAGCTTCAATTGCTTTTGGCTCGTCATGGTGACAAATTTTTGGATACATGTGATGCATAGCGTGAATCTGCATCGAGTGATTGAAAAATCTAACGATTCCATTCGACCAAAATCTAGTATCAGAGTGTCTGCCAACAGGAAGACCCTTGTGAGGCATATGAGAAAATATTACGCCCAAATATGAGGTAGCCAGTTTTCGAGGAAGCCACCACAAAAGCAAAGTTTCTAGAGGAAAATTAATTGCAGCAACAATCTGTAATATATAAAAACCAACTAGAACCATTCCTCCTCTTTCGCTTGCGGCTTTAAATTCAGGATCTGTCTCCGTCCACTTTTCGATCATGTTATTTAATCTTTCGTCTCTAGTGCCAGTTTGAAGGTGCACAGCTAAAGCCGATTTAAACCAACCACTTGTGTGAGTATGATTATAGTCGGGATCATTATTCGGATCATTGGTATGAGCATGATGTTTAAGATGAGTTATTTTTAAAATCTCATGTGATTGAGCTAGAGGTATCAATGAAATCTGACCTACCCAAAAATTTAACCAATCTAAATTTTTTTTGTTTCCAGATAAATGGCCATGCTGGCCAGCATGTGAAGGCAAATAGGCAAAAGTTGTAGAAATTATCAAAGTGAGACATCCAGCCCAAAGAGGCATAAAACCATTCAAGACCATCGCGCAAACACCAAACCAAAATAGGCATTGGGTTAATCCAATGACTATCATTTCCCATTCTATTCGGCCCATAAATGACCTGGCTATTTTTTTCTCAGCTTCCAAAGAAAGATCTAAATTTTCTTCCTGATGATTTTGAAACAAATCTTTTTGCTCTGCTAGTTGATCCATGACCAATCCTTATAATTAGCTATCAATCCGAAAATTGCTCCTAAAAAATAACCCGCAAAAAGTACAGTTTTTGAATCATATGTAGAGAAAATTAAAGTCAAAATTGCACCAAAAATACTCCCGAAAAACAAAAAACCAAACCAAAAAACTCCCCAATTAGTTAAATGGTTAAATATTCCTTCAATTAAATTAGACAACATATTTCTATTTTCTTTAATTTTTAAACTTAATACAAATTAATTTGACCAATAAATATATTCATCTCCTTCTTGGTATTCTTGTCCGTCATACTTATCTATCATGGTTGAAACTTCGTATGCAGAAGGAAATAAAGGATCTTTTTGTTCTGAGTTAAATTTAGTTAAGAGTTCTTCAAGTAATTTAGCTTTCTCAGGATAACTATCTATAACATTATTTTTTTCTTCCTGATCGACGGAAGTGTCAAATAACCAGCGGAAATTTTCTTTTTTGCTTACTATATATTTCCAGTCTTCGTGGAGGACCGATTGATGATTCCCGGATCTCCAAAATAGGGTTTTATGAGGTTGAGTATCAACTTCTTTCTTTATATAAGGTAATAAATTTACTCCATCTAAATTTGTCTCAATAGGTGATTTGATTCCTGCAGCTGAAGTAATGGTAGGTAAAATATCAAAGTGATGGACAGTACTCTCTGATTTTTGTCCTGGGTCGATTTGCTCGGGCCAACTAACGATATAAGGAACTCTGATTCCACCCTCAAAAAAACTTATTTTCCAACCTCTGTAGGGCTTATTTATATCTTCCAATTCAATGTAGTTAGCTCCACCATTATCACTAGTAAAAATAATTAAGGTTCTTCCATATATATCCAAATCTTTTAATTTCTGTACAACCTTTCCTACACTTCTATCGAGAGCAGCTATCATTCCTGAATAAACCTGAAGATTATGACTGTGCATATGACTCATTTGCTCAACATCGCTTCTTAAAGCCTGAAGTGGATTATGAATTGCCCAGTGGCTTAAATATAAAAAAAAGGGTCTATTTTTATTATTCTCAATTACCTTTAATGCTTCGTCAGTATAGTAATCTGTTAGATATTTGTCGGGTTTGAATCGATCGCCCCCATTAAAATTAGCTGAATATTGCCCAAGGCCCCAAATCATCCTGTCAATTCTTGTATTAAACTTAGCATTAACGACATCTGGGTGATCTTCAGGTAAATACAGTGGTCCCAGCATTTGCAAAGAATCTTGAAAGCCTTGACTGAGAGGATCCATACCATAGGCATTACCAAGATGCCATTTTCCTATATGGGCCGTGTAATATCCTGCATCTCGTAAAATCTCTGCAACAGTAATTTGTTCGGTGGGCATCCCCTGCTCCATGTAAGGAGGTATGTTTGTTGCTACTTCTCGATCAATCCTTGCCCTTAATTCTTCATCATCCTCGTCCGCTAGCCATTGCATTATTAATCTGCCCGAAGCAGGAACAGGAGTAAATTCGTACCCAAATCTTGTCGGATATTTTCCAGTCATTATTGAAGCTCTAGAGGGAGCGCAAGTTGCATTTGCTGCATAACCTCTTGAAAATAAAATTCCACTATTTGCTAGCGAATCAATGTGCGGAGTCTTTAGAGAACCATCTGCAGCCCCGCCATTATGCGCAGATATATCGTTGTAACCCATATCATCAGCCAATATTAAGATTATGTTTGGTCTTTCGTCTGTTCTTTTTTGAATTTCGCTTGGCCCACTTGACCAATTCGTAGGAATATTTTCTTTTATAGGCATCGTAAAATAGGCTATTTTTGGAATGGACCAAATAAGAATATTTACCTTATATTCCCAGACGATAGAGACACTTAATAAAAGCGTACCTAAAATATAGAATATTTTTTTAAGCATTTTTAGATCGTAAAGAAAGAGCTAACATTATTAAAAGCAAAACACCTGCAAATGGTGCTCCAACTGCCCCAGGTGTAACGCCATCAGTATATCCATCAATAATCGATGGCATTCCCATCAAACTGTAAAAAGTTCTTACCCACCATTCGAGAGCAAAAATCAAAATCATTAAGGGAATCAGTCCTTGATATTTCAATAGAACGATTAAGCTAATTAGGCATGTTAAAATTTGTTGAAGACCCCACAAGGAAAAAAATAAATAGATAGGAATCATTGGATCAGGCTCTCCTTCTAGAACAATTACATTTGCAATGTCATGCAGTCCGGTCTCCCAAAAGAACATATGTATGATTGCTCGCCATGTCATTAAAGCCAGAAAGAGAATAAAACTATAAAAAGCTATTTTACTCCCGTTATATAAGGAAGCATCTTTTGGAAATAAATTATTGATTAATTTCATTGGAGAAATAATTTTTCACAGCCTGTGTCTTTAAGCGCATTGTCAATTCTGCATCTATCCATTTCACTAAGTTTTAAATATTCTTCGTTTATCCATTTCAAGCATTTTGATTGATAGGGAAATGTTTGTTGAACCCAAGGACAACCGTCTATTTCAGCTTCCCATGTTTTCTCACCTTTTTCATGTGCTTCTTTGTTTGATAAGAGAGCCGGTACATAGCCTCGGCCCACCTCGTTGAGAAGGTCAAAAATACTTTCTGGCAATTCTTCTAATTTAGTCCATCCCTCCTCAGTAATTTCAAGTCCAGATAAGTCTTCAATGACATTGATCCAAGCTACTGTTCTAGGAGACAAATCATGAGCAATTTTTCTAGACGTAGGATCAAAACCAATAAGCTGACTCAATTGCCCGTAAAGACCAAAATCTGCTGAGCTTGCTCTTTGCCCTAATAAGAAAGGTGAATTTTTAAAGTGTTTTTCTAAAATACTCAAAAATCTTTTGTAACTAGCTTCAATAATTGGAGCCGTTGTATCATTGGATCCAACCACTCTAAGTCGCTCAATTTGTCTTTCAGAAATATATTTTTTTGCTGATTGATGAATTTCGTCAGGAAGATTAGTTGTCTGAGCTAGAGGTAACAAAGTACCGGCATTATCAGCATCTTCGTTGAAATGCCAACGATAATGAAACATAAACTTGGTAACCCATTCATCAGCGAAATCTTCCAAAAGGAAATTTAAAAAATTTAAGGCAGGATCTTCTGGTAGGCATTTTCTATCTTCGTACTCGCTTTCAAATCTTCTAATTAATGGAGTTGAGTCTGTCTCTGCTTTTAGAATTCCCTTTTCATCCGGAAGTATAAAAGTTGGAAGCAAAACAGGTTTAGGTGGATCAATGCCAAGATTTTTGAACTCGCCTGAAAGCAAACTTTGTGGATCTCCCCAAATAATATTATAGGGAATGTGACGATACCTCATTAAGGCAATCATTTTTCTGGTATAAGGTGACGGAGGCGCACCAATTAAAGTTAAAGGCTCCAAATTAACTATTACCTGTTTTGGTCTCTATATTTAATTGTCCCTTTAATCCGGCAGATC
The DNA here is from genome assembly GCA_902614235.1 of uncultured SAR86 cluster bacterium. Lineage (GTDB taxonomy): Bacteria > Pseudomonadota > Gammaproteobacteria > Magnimaribacterales > AG-339-G14 > CASICS01. The sequence continues at coordinate 80,073 of CACMKG010000001.1, read as the reverse complement.
TATGTTTAGAACTCTCTATGTAATCTGGATCTGTGATCATTTTCAACATTGCCTTTCTGGATGGATATCTAGCAATAGCCACCATATCCCAAAGCTCTTCTACTTCCCCAAGCATTAGGCGTTCGACTTTGCCAAAAAAAACCGATTCGGCACCAACTTTTTTTAAATGTTCCATTACTTCTAGGCCGTAAATTGCATATGCTTCTTCTCCAGAAAGATCTGTTTCCCTTCCATCTTCATACTCAGCTTTTTCTTTAAACTTAAGAAGATTCACCATTTCTATAGGAGAATCAACATCTCCTTCTAAAAATCCTGCCATTTGTTCTTCGTTAGGATTTACTTTATTTTCTACTTTCATATCCAGGCCTTTTAAGTTGTTGAAGTAGCTTTTTGAAAAGCTGGTCTTGCTTTGATTCTTTCAACATATGCTTTTAAGTTTGGCATTTCATCTGTTACACATCCCAAATCTGATAATTTAGTACAGCAATGACCAGTCATAAATTCAACACCAGAAAAATCTCCCACCAAATACTCTTTGCCATCTAGAGCTGTCTCGATCGCAGCTAAGGATTTAGAAGCTAAACGCTGTGCTTGGCCCAGAACAGTTTCGTCTCTTCTTTCGGGTGGAAGAAGAATAGTATGAACAACAATAGTATTCATCGGTTGAGCAATCATACCCTCACAGAAATGGAACCATTGTAAATAATATGGATACTCAGAAGAATCGACTGAAGGCTTTAAACCGCCATTTTTATGTTTTTCCAGCACATAATCGATTATCGCACCGGATTCATAAATACTCACATCACCATCTTCTAAAACCGGTATTCTTCCGAGGGGATGTCTTTTGCGATGTTCATCTGACTTAAGTGCTTCTGGATGAAAAGGCATCGAGTTTAACTCGTAGGGTAACTCCAATTCCTCTAATAACCACAAGACTCTTTCGGCTCTTGAGTTTGGCGCATAATGAAGTTTCAACATAATTATTCTCCTTAAGTGTTGATAAAATTTATTAATAAATTTGATAATTCTTTGGGTCTTGTCCATTGATAGAAATGACCACCGCCTATGTGAGGTGCGCTTTTTGCATTAGGACACATTGCCAAAACATCTCTTTCTATTCCGTTGGTAACAGGATCGTCCCCAGCAAATACACTCAAAAAAGGTTTATCCCAATTTTTAAATACTTCTCTTGCTTTTCTTTGTGCTTCAAGTGATTGATCCGGTATTGTTGGAACATGACTTGGCATAGCTCTGGGTCCCATTTTATAACTTGGGTCGGGAAATGGAGCCTCATATGCCCTGGCAACATCTGATTTAAAAGGAAAATATTTTCCTAAACCTAGTGAAACAAATAAATAATATGCCGCTGAATTTAATCTAGAATTTTTTTCCATCATGTTTGTCATTAAAAAGCCTGTTGGTAAATCAACTGTATCCCAACAAAATTTTTGCCAATACATAAATTTCAATGCTGGATGAAATTCTGTATCTTCTTGGGACAAATTTTTCCCATCCATTTCGCTTATTTCTTTAGCCATTGACATGGGAGTTAGCTTGAGACTACTTTCTCTAAACTCTTTTATTTTTTCTAAAACTTCTTTGGGTGCCTCAGGATTGTAAGGCAACCCAGTATTACCCATCGAAACCTTGTCGAATCGACTTGGCTCGTTTGCGACCATTCTCAGTCCGATTAAGCCGCCCCAATCTTGTCCAAAAAAAGTGAGATTTTTAAAGTCATTGGCAATAAGCCAATCTGTCATCCAATCTACTTGTTTTTGATAGCTGTAGTCTTCTCTTTCTGCAGGCTTATCGGATTTTCCATATCCAGGCAAATCAGGGGCGATGACTCGAATACCAGCATTCGTTAGAAAGGGAATCATCTTTGAGTAAAGATAACTCCATACAGGTTGTCCATGCATTGCTAAAAGGACTGGGCCATCTTTTGGGCCTTCATCAATATGATGAATTCTCAGATCACTTCCATCCTCTGTTTTTATCGTGGTGTAGTTTGGTTCAAAAGGATAATCCTTTAACTTTTTAAAGCATTTATCTGGTGTTCTCAATATTTTCATTTAAGTAAATATATAATTTATTCATAAATAAGTTAATGGCTAAAAGAGTGTCTTAAATTCAAGGTTTTCTTATATCTTCTACCATTTCATTTATTTTTTTTGGCGGATTATTAGTAACACTCGAAACAATAAAGGCGATCGCAAAATTTATCAGCATCCCGACAAAGCCTATTCCCTCAGGGGAAATTCCAAACAACCAATTTTCTGGCAAATTCAAAGAAGTATTTATGAATTTGAAATAAATAATATAAGAAGAAGTAAAAATAAGGCCGAAGATCATTCCTGTAATGGCCCCTTCTTTATTGAGTCTTTTTGAAAAAATTCCCATTAAAAGAGCTGGAAAAATTGTTGAGGCTGCTAATCCAAAAGCAAAGGCCACAACTTGCGCCACAAAAGCCGGAGGATAAATCCCAAATAAGCCTGCGATAACAATCGCTATGGCTGAGGCAATTCGAGCAAAAAGAAGCTCTTGTTTTTCATTAATTCTTGGCATAAATGTTTTTTTCAACAAGTCATGAGAAATTGATGAAGAAATAACAAGAAGAAGTCCTGCAGCTGTTGAAAGTGCTGCAGCCAAGCCTCCTGCGGCAACTAATGCTACAACCCATCCAGGCAATTTTGCAATTTCTGGATTAGCAAGCACCATAATATCGCGATCAATATAAATTTCGTTGGCATTGTTATCGTTTGGCCTGTTATTTAGAATCCGCTCTCCATTTTTACCTCTGCGATCTGAGTAATCAGGTCTTACTCCCTCCAGAGCATTTCCTGATGAATATTGAATAGACTGATCGTCATTTTTATCTTGCCATGCAATTAATCCAATATTTTCCCAATTTTTAAACCAATCCGGTGCGGCTGAGTATTCAACATCTTGAATAGAATCAACAAAATTAATTCTTGCAAAAGCTGCAACAGCTGGAGCAGTTGTATATAACAGTGCTATAAAAATCAAAGCATAACCGGCTGATTTTCTAGCATCGCTAACTTTAGGCACAGTGAAAAACCTGACAATCACATGAGGCAAACCAGCGGTACCAAACATCAAAGCAGCTGTTATACAAAAGATATCTATGTTGGTTTTCGTATTTTCCGTATAGGCGCCAAAGCCAAGATCAATTGTTACTTGATCTAATTTATCCAATAAATAAGTCGAAGTACCGGTTAAGGTATCTCCAAAACCTAATTGTGGAACTGGGTTTCCTGTGATTAGAATAGAAATAAAAATTGCTGGTACTAAGTAAGCAAAAATCATTACACAATATTGAGCTACCTGAGTATAAGTAATGCCTTTCATGCCTCCCATAACTGCATAAAAAAATACGATAATCATGCCAATGATCACCCCTAAGTCGATATCCACTTCTAAAAATCTCGAGAAAACTATGCCTACTCCCCTCATTTGACCAGCGATATAAGTAAAGGAAACAAAAATAAGACATATCACCGCAACTAGTCTTGCAGTATTTGAGTAATAACGAGTTCCTATAAAATCTGGCACCGTATATTGACCAAATTTCCTTAAATAAGGAGCTAATAGCAAAGCCAATAAAACATAGCCTCCCGTCCATCCCATTAAATATACCGAACCGTCTTTGCCAAGGAAGGCAATCAATCCAGCCATAGAAATAAAAGAAGCAGCAGACATCCAATCGGCCGCAGTTGCCATACCGTTTGCTATCGGATTGACTCCTTTTCCAGCCACGTAGAAATCATTAGTTGATTTAGCGCGAGACCAAAAAGCTATGCCTATGTATAGCGCAAAAGAAGCTCCGACAAATAAATAGGTAAGCGTTTGTGTTTCCATTCAATCGTCCTCTGATAATTTAGAAAAATGTTTCTTATCCAGTCTATTGAGTAAAAACACATAAATGAAAATTATGATTACAAAAGCAAAAATGCTACCCTGTTGGGCAAACCAGAATCCTAATTTGAAGCCACCGATTTGAATATTATCTAAAGCATCAGACCAAATTATTCCGAATCCAAAAGATACCAAAAACCACACTATCAGCAACGAAATAACAATTTTTAAATTTGATTTCCAGTAAGTTGTATTTTTTCTTTGCATAGCAATTTAATGATAACGAAATAAATTTTAGTTTAATGATGGAAATTTCCCAGCCGATCTTTAGAATTGATCTTACTAAAAAAATAATTATCAAAAAAGTGTATTCTTTTTAGATTTAAAAGTTTAAAAAATATGAATAATAATATGCATCCATTAGATTCTCTTTCTGTAGACGAGATAAAAAAATCTGTAAATATCTTTAAATCAGATAATAATTCTGATGAAAACTCAGTCTTTAGCTATATCAGTTTAGAAGAGCCAGATAAAAATTTTGTAAAAAATTATAAAGTCGGTGATTCCTTTTCAAGGAAAACAAAAATTATTGGCGTCGATTCATCCTCAAAAGGGTTTGAAGCATCAATCGATTTGAATAAAGAAAAAGTTACTTCGCTGAATGTAATTCCTGATGCTGCTGGTCCAACTTATACAATGACAGAAATTATGATCGCTATCCAATTAACTTTAGAAAATGATGAATATCAAGCCGCTTTAGAAAAAAGAGGAATTACAGATCTAAGTCTTATTCAAATTGATCCTTGGCCAGGCGGGGGAATAACTCATGAAAAAATTAAAGAGGGTCACAGAGCTCTTAAAACAATCTCTTTTTTAAAAGAGAGCCCAGAAGATAATGCCTACGCCAGACCAATATCTGGACTAATTTCTCATGTTGATCTAACAGATAAATGTATTGTTGAAATTGAAGATCAAGGGATAAGCAACTTACCCGAGCAATCGGCAAAGTATGATGCTGCCTCTCAAGAAGTTCTTAGAAATAGACCCAAAGATATTTCTATTACTCAACCCGATGGACCAGGTTTCGAAGTCTCTAATAATGAAATTAGTTGGGAAGGATGGAACCTAAGAGTTTCAATTGATCCCATCGAAGGATTAGTAATTCAAAATTTAAATTTAAATAAAAGAGAGATTTTTTATCGTGCAAGCATGTCCGATATGGTTGTTCCCTACGGCTCTGCTGATCCAATGCATTCTTGGAAAGCTGTACACGATGGCACAGAGTATGGCTTTGGATCATTGTCTAATTCTTTGACTTTAGGATGTGATTGTCTCGGAGAAATTTATTACTTTGATACTAATAAATTGAATTTCGATGGCTCTGTTGAAACGATTAAAAACGCAATTTGTTTGCATGAGGAGGATTATGGAATTCAGTGGAAACATTCTCATTTGATTGGTGAAGGCCACAGCGAGGTAAGAAGATCCAGAAGATTAGTGATTAGTTCTTTTTCTACAGTAGGTAATTACGATTACGGAATTTTTTGGTACTTGTATTTAGATGGAACAATTGAATTAGAAATAAAATTGACAGGAATTGTGGGAATTAGCGCCCACAATGAAGAAATTCATAATCCAGAACAAGATATGAAAATTACGGAAGAACTGGTTTCTCCTATTCATCAACATCTCTTCAACGTGAGGATAGATTGGTTTTTAGACGGCGGTAAAAATAAACTGATCGAGACTAATGCAGAAAGAGTTCCAATTGGAAATAAAAATCCTCATGGAACACAATTCCAAGCGATCTCAAGTCATCTAAAAAAAGAGTCAGAAGCAAAAAGAAACATTGCACCAGAAAAAAGTAGAGTATGGAAAATAACTAACCCAAATAAAAAGAATTCTATCGGCGGTGAATCAGCCTATAAATTTTTACCCGGTTATTCTCCTGTGCTTTTGTCTGATTTTGATTCTCCCACAGGGAAGAGAGCTTCATTTGCAAAATATAATATATGGGCAACGCCTTTTGAAAAAGGTGAAATTTCTGGTGGCGGCAGATTTACAGTAATGCATCAAGGTCAAGGAGGTTTAGATGAAATGACTGCAAGCGATAGAGACATTAGCAAGTGTGATCTAGTTACCTGGCATACTTTTGGAGTAACGCATGTGCCGAGACCAGAAGATTGGCCTGTTATGCCAGTCGAATATTGTGGATTCCAATTAATTCCATCTGGTTTTTTTGATAGCAATCCAACTATAAATTTACCTCCATCATGCCAAGAAAAATCAAGTAAAAATTAAAATGACAACAATAAAAGATTTTTCAATAAATATACCTGAAGAAAAACTTGATGATTTAAAAAAGAGACTCGAACTCACAAGATGGCCTGACAAAGAGACTCCGTCAGATTGGACACAAGGCATACCATTGTCTTACATGAAAGAAATTCATTCTTATTGGTTAAATAAGTACGATTGGAATAAAGAAGTAGCAAAAATAAATGATTTTCCTCAATTCATGGCAAAAATTAATGACTTAGATGTTCATTTCATTCACTTAAAATCTCCTCATCCTGAAGCTAAGCCTTTGATCATTACACATGGTTGGCCGGGCTCATTAGTCGAGTTTCTTCAAGTCATCAAGCCTTTAACCGACCCAACACTAAACGGAGGAGATTCCAAAGATGCTTTTCATATAGTGACGCCATCGCTTCCAGGTTTTGGATTTTCAGGCAAACCAACAACTCCAGGTTTTGGGGTTGAAAAAATTGCAGATACATTTGCAAAACTAATGAAAGAATTAGGCTACACAAAATATTATGCTCAAGGTGGAGACTGGGGTTCAGCTGTAACGACTGCCTTAGGTATGCAAGACGAAAACTGTGAAGCTATCCATTTAAATATGGCGATCGTTGCACCTGACATGGAAACCATGAATGATTTAACCGAACTTGAGCAATCCGCTTTAGCAGGCTTTCAATTTTATCAAGATTGGGATTCGGGTTACTCAAAACAACAGTCAACTAGACCTCAAACTCTTGGTTATGGATTAACTGATTCTCCAATAGGACAAGCAGCTTGGATTATAGAAAAATTTTACCAATGGACGGATTGCAATGGCAATCCTGAAAATGTGATCTCAAGAGATGATTTGCTTACCAATGTGATGTTTTACTGGTTAACTGAAAGCGCTACATCTTCGGCTAGACTCTATTGGGAGAGTTTTGGTGACTTTGATGGCGAAGAGGTTACAACTCCCACTGGTGTAAGCGTTTATCCAAAAGAAATCTTTCGAGCCTCACAACGCTGGCTTAAAAAGAGATATACAAAGCTTTCTTATTACAACGTTTTAGATTCTGGTGGACATTTTGCTGCATTTGAAAAACCAGAAATTTTCATTGATGAAATAAGAAAGTATTTTTCTTTATTTAGATAAAAGAGATTTTAATATTTAGTCGAGCCAAATAATGATTTTTGAAAATGCATTTGAGCTGGCAGAAAAATTAAAGAAATCGTGAACTTTATAAAGGTTCTGTTACAAAATCGAAAATTTTATGAAAAAATCATACAGTTTAGATTTAATAGCATTGAATTAGAACTCACTTAAGTTTCTAATAGTTTAGTTGAATCAAAAAAAATACAAGTCTATTTGGTTGTCGGACATTCATTTGGGTTCCAAGGGTTGTCAAGCAGAAAGATTACTTGACTTTCTCTATAATCATTCCTGCGAAGAACTATATCTGGTTGGAGATATCGTTGACGGTTGGCGAATGGAACAATCTCTTTTTTGGCCCCAAGCGCACACCAATGTCTTAAGGCGTTTTTTGTCTTATGCCAAAAATGACACAAATGTAAATTACATCACTGGTAATCATGATGAGTTTCTTAGATCATACTCTCCTATCCTACTTGGAAATGTAAAAGTTACTGATCGAGCTATTTATACCTCGATAAGTGGAAAAAAATACCTTGTTATCCATGGTGATCAATATGATTTAGTTACGAAATACAGTAAATGGATTTCGAAATTAGGAAGCTGGGCTTATGAACTCTTGATGGCAATAAATAGAGTGTTAAATTTTTTCAGAAAAAATTTCAATCTTGGATACTGGTCCTTCTCAGCATACATAAAACACAAAGTTAAATCAGCAGTAAATTTTATAAGCGATTTTGAGAGTACTTTAGCTATTGCATGCAAAAAAGAAGGATTTGATGGTGTAATTTGCGGACATATTCATTCAGCTGCGAATGAAATGATAGATGAAATACATTATTTAAACTGTGGCGACTGGGTTGAGTCTTGTACTGCATTGGTAGAAGATTATGAAGGCCTTTTTCACATAATTGATTATTCTAAATATACAAACAATCAAAATTATTCAGAAGATAAGGTTGCATGAAAATTCTTTTGGTCACGGATGCTTGGAAACCTCAAGTTAATGGCGTAGTAACTACATTAGAAAATTTAGTAAAGAAACTATCAATAAACAATGATGTAAAAATTATTGAGCCAAATAGTTTTATTTCTGTTCCTATACCTTTTTATAAGGAAATAAAACTTTCACTGAATGTTTTTAAAATAAAAAAAATAATAAAAGATTTTCGTCCAGATTTAATTCATATTGCAACTGAGGGCCCGCTTGGGCTGTATGCAAGAAAAGTGTGTTTGGTTGAAAAATTAAAATTTTCGTCTTCTTACCACACAAACTTTCCCTTATATCTAAAAAAAATGCTGGGTATTCCAGTTCAATTTACAAATAGATTTGAAAGATGGTTTCACAATGCAGCTTGTGTGACCCTTGTAAATACTCCATCTCATAAAAAGGAACTGAAAGAGATAGGAATTGAGAAATTAGCTTTATGGTCAAGGGGCATTGATGAAAACATTTTTTTTCCCACTCCAAGTGATAGAAATAATAGTTACTATCTATATGTTGGTAGAGTATCTAAAGAAAAAAATTTAGAGTCTTTCTTAAGTTTAGAACTGGACAAAAAGAAAGTCGTTGTAGGTGATGGGCCTAGTTTGAAAAGTCTCAAAAAAAAATATCCAGATGTAGAATTTCTTGGCTATAAATTTGGCAGAGAGCTTGCTGAAATTTACTCAAACGCATGTGTTAAGGTTTTCCCTTCTCGGACTGATACCTTTGGAATAGTTATGATAGAAGCAAATGCCTGTGGAACTCCAGTGGCAGGATATCCAGTAACCGGACCTATTGATGTTGTTAAGAATGGCGTAAATGGCTATTTAAATAAAGATTTATACCAAGCAATAAAGCAAGCACAAAAAGTTGATCCTAAATCGTGTATTGCATATTCAAAAAAATATTCTTGGGACGAAGTTGCAAGCAATTTTATTTCTTCGGTAACAACGGCATATTCATGAATATTGATGTTATTACTGTTGCTATTTCAGCAAGAGGTTTGGGTGAGGCAAGCTTATCTGCTCTCTTCAGATTCGACTGTCTAGATTTTCATTAAATTTATTTTTAAGGATTAGTTTCAATTAATAAATTTGGTTGGTCTTTACGTTTTTTAAGAAGAAATTCATCATATAGCTTTCCCGTTGCCGTAAATGCGCGAAACCTAAGATCATCTTTGTTAATATCTATAATTTGATAGAGCTGGGTATTTTCTCCAAGCTTTTTTGCATAAGAACCTTTAGTAATTTTATACATTTTTGGCCCACTTACTGAAACAACATGGACCGTGCCAATTTCTGGATCATAAGCTTGCTGATAGCCTGTTGGGATATTTTCAATTTTTTTTGTATCAATTACTCCGGTCCGTTGGTAGGTATGATCATGACCGCTTAAAACTAGATCAACTTTAAATTCATCAAGTAACGGTTTCCACAATTGACGCATTTCAGAATTATCACGATCTGATGCAGGAGAATAAAGCGGATGGTGAAATGTAATTATCGTCCAACGATTATTATTCTCTTCTAGAACTTTTCTGAGCCAATCTACTTGAAGCTCCATTTCAATATTTGAATCAAGCGATATAAAACGAACACCTTGATAATCCAGGTAGTATAGAGTCTCTTTTAATCTTTCATCGGGAACGTTCTGGATCGGAAAAGAGAATTGTGGTCTCCAATGATTACTAACCTTTTGGACGCCATCCGGATTTTGAAGACGATCATATAGTGGAGCTTTACCACCCAAAATTGGTTTATTTATGAGTTCATCTTTTTTGTAACCTGTAATTAATTCAATGCCTTCATCGGCATCTATTATTTCTCCGGAATCTTTTATCTTTATTGTTCCTGTTCTATTTTGGAAGTCTTCGATATCAACGATAAAGACCTCTGGATTATCATTATTTAAAGATTCAATTTCAATATTGATAGGTTGACCTTGTTTGTTTGTCCATATTCTTTCAGTCTCAGAATCTTTTTGATATTCATGATTGCCTGGAGTTGCTATGACAGGAATTGTTCCATTTACCCAATCAGGACCCTGATGCCATTCACCCCATTGTGAGTCCATATTATGTTCATCAATCAAATCACCAGCATGTAATGTAAATGCAGCTCTTGGCGCGTCACGAAAAGCTTCCCTAAAAACTCTTGACCAATGAGTTCTCACTTCATTTTGTGCATCACCAAAATAAATGAAACTGAAGGGATTTTCTTCAGAACTTGCAGTTTTAAAATGGTAGTACTCTGTCCAATTTAGTCCATCTCCAACTCTATAGGCATATAGAGTATTAGGCTCAAGATTCTTAAAAGTCACACTGTGATAATGAGCCTCATTGATATCGCTTTTAAAATAACTTGTTTCTGCTTTGAATTCATCTGGCTTAAGAGCTCTTCCATTTGTATTTGCTATAGCAAGCTGAGCAAGCCCGGCTTTAACCGATACATCTGTTCGCCAATTAACAGCTTGAGTAGTTGCAGGATCATCGTTCCAGGTTAAAACAACTCTGTCTGGCAAAGGTGATGGAGAGTGCGCTGTTTCAGCAGGATATTTCTCAATAGATGACTCTGGATGAGATAGTAAGGTCAACGAAAAAAAGAAAGCTAATGAACAAAGAAATTTACACATAACATGACAATTTTATTCGAAAAAAATATCTTTGGTGTGGCTAAAAAAAAACTTTTTGTATCAGACTTGAAAACAGTTGGTGGGTCTGGCAGAACTCGAATCTGCGACCTCACCCTTATCAGGGGTGCGCTCTAACCAGCTGAGCTACAGACCCATTACAAATGGGACAACAATAGTACAAGAAATAGATTTGGATAGTAAGCGAAAATTTAATTTTGGTGCTTCAGTGTCGCAATCATCTCAGCCATAAGTTCCGGGCCAATGCCGCAACAACCGCCAAAAATCGATGCGCCCTTTTGCCGCCAAGCTTGGCAAAAAATTGGAAAACTTTCCTTGGTCAAATCGTTCTTAAGCGTCTCAACATCATTATCCAAAGTCCAACCATCAGGAACTGAAAAAACATTAGGGTAACCGCCAATAGGTTTATCGGTAAGATTTCGCAATACTTCTAAACCAGATGAGATAGCATTGGGATCTGTGCAGTTGAATAAATAAGCCTCAGGATTATATTGCTCTGCAAAAGCAAAAGCCTCTTCGATAGATTCTCCACTTCGCAAAACATTTTTTTTATCTTCTTTCAGGGTCCATGAAAGCCAAATGGGAATATTTTTATTGTGTAAATCTAGTGCCTTTAAAACATTTTTAGTTTCTTGAATTGATGAAATGGTCTCACATAGAAAAATATCTACATAGGGCGAGAGCCCCTCTATTAAAGTTTTATAAATTGGCAAAGCTTTAGTTTCATCTAAAACTAAATCGGGCCTGTAACTCTCTTCTAAAGGAGGAAGCGATCCCGCGACTCTTAAGTTTTCGTGTTTATCGGCAACTTCTCTTGCAAGCCTGCCAGCAATATCAATAAGTTCTGACATTTGAGTAGAAATATTTTCTTTATCCAAATAACTTGGAATAGTTGAGTAGGTATTGGTCGTTATCAAGTCTGAGCCAATGCTCACGTATTCTTCATAAAGCTTTGTAATCGCTGCCGGATCATTGAGCAAAAACTGGGCCGACCATAAGCCAGTAGATGATTTATTGGCTCTTTGAAGAAGAATGCTACCTAAAGCTCCATCCAAGAAAATCATCTTATTAAAAAATACTTATTAATTTTTCGATTTATCGACCAATTTATTTGCTTCGATCCAAGGCATCATGCCTCTCAACTCTGCACCAACTTTTTCAATAGGATGCTCTCTAGATTCTTTCCTGTGAGACTCCATGACTGGGCCACCAGCTCCACTATTACTTTGTCGAGCGTCTGCAACAAATTCTTCAGCAAACTCACCCGACTGAATACGATCCAATACTTCTTTCATGGCTTTTTTTGCATCTTCGGTTACTACTTTAGGGCCCGAAGTATAGTCTCCATATTCCGCAGTGTTGGAGATGCTATATCTCATATTAGCTAAGCCACCTTCATAAATTAGGTCAACGATTAGTTTGACTTCGTGGACGCATTCAAAATAAGCCATCTCGGAGGGATAACCTGCTTCGGTAAGAGTCTCATATCCAGCTCTTATCAAGGAAGTCAAACCACCACAAAGAACGGCTTGTTCACCAAACAAATCAGTTTCAGTTTCATCCTTAAATGTGGTCTTAATTATGCCTGCGCGACCGCCGCCGATGGCGCTTGCGTATGCAATCGAATTTGCCAATGCATCGCCTGATGCATCTTGTTGAATTGCTACTAAACAAGGTACTCCTGCACCAATGTTGTATTGTCCTCTAACAGTGTGGCCCGGCCCTTTTGGTGCAATCATGACAACATCCAAATCAGGTCTTGGCTTGATTTGACCATAATGAATATTAAAACCATGTGCAAAAGCAATCGTAGCGCCTTCTTTTAAATTGGGTTCAATATCTTCTGCATATGTTTTGCCCTGAAATTCATCAGGAATTAAAAACATTACCATATCTGCTTTTGCAGCTGCTTTTGCATTACTCATTACTTCAAATCCTGCCTCGGAAGCTTTTTCTGCTGACCCAGAACCATCTCTAAGCCCAAGAATTACATTCAGTCCAGAATCTTTTAAATTATTTGCATGAGCATGCCCTTGTGAACCGTAGCCAATAACTGCGATAGTTTTTTCTTTAAGCAAATCAAGATTTGCATCTTTGTCATAATATACTTCCATAACTCTCCTTATTCGTATGATATTTTTGTTTGATCGTTTGTATTAAGAGCAACATTGCCTTTTGTCATTCCAAGCAATCCAGATCTTGTTACCTCTAAAAATTCTTCGTCTTTTAAAGATGCCAACAAAGTATCTATATCCGCAGAGTCGCCCCAGATTTCAAACATTGTATGGCCATCTTGCTCATTAAGAATTTTACCCTCTAAGTTATTTGCTTTAGATATGATTTGCTCTACTTTTTCTTGTGGTGCTATTAATTTGATAATAGCTAACTCAATTGAGTAGGCTTCTGCTTCAGTTAAATTTTGAACCATCACTACGTCAACTAGCTTGAATAATTGTCTTAAAATTTGGTTAATTATTTCTGAATTCTCAGAAGTCGTCATTGTCAATCTAGACAAAGTCGGATCTTGCGTTGGCGCCACAGATAAAGAATCGATGTTATAGCCTCTTTGCGAGAAAAGACCCACTACTCTAGAAAGAGCTCCGGGTTGGTTTTCCATTAATATCGCGATGTGGCTTAACATTAGAAGGTTTTATCTTTTTTACTGATTCTCATTTCTGACATTGAGCCACCGGCTTCTAACATCGGATAAACATGCTCGTCTGGATCAATTAAAACATCTAAAAAAACCAATTTATCTTTAAGGGAAAAAGCTTCTTCCATGGCCTCATTTAATTCAGAAAACTTTTCTACCTTCAAGCCAACATGCCCAAACGATTCAGCTAATTTAACAAAATCGGGAAGAGAATCTTCGTAGGAAATGCTTGAATATCTGCCTCCGTATTGCATATCTTGCCACTGCTTTACCATGCCCAATGCCCTATTGTTAAGATTTATAATTTTTACAGGAAGTCCATATTGACTGCAGGTTGAAAGCTCTTGAATACACATTTGAATGCTGCCTTCTCCAGTGACGCAAGCGACATCTGCATCTGGAAAAGCGAATTTAACGCCCATCGCAGAGGGCAGCCCAAATCCCATAGTTCCCAGACCTCCAGAGTTTATCCATTTTCTTGGTTCATCAAATTTGTAGTACTGAGCAGCGAACATTTGATGTTGCCCAACGTCAGAAGTTATAAAAGCTTTTCCTTTCGTAACTTTATAGAGCGACTGAATTACTTGTTGCGGAAGAATTATATCTTTTTGGTTTTCTAAATTTAACATATTGTGATTCAAACCATGCTTTTCCTTCCACTCATTAATCTGACCCCACCAAGGCTTAAGATCTGTGTTTTTCAATTTGGAATTCTCAAATTCTTTACAAAGTTGTGACAAAACAAGTTTTGCATCGCCTTGTAAAGCAACATCGACATTAATAATTTTATCTATCGAAGAAGGATCAGAATCAATGTGAATTTTTTTTGCTTCCAGACCAAACTTTTTTGGGTTGTTGGTAATTCTATCGTCGAACCTTGCGCCAACATTGAAAATGAGATCAGCTTCACTCATAACCATATTTGCTTCATATGTGCCATGCATACCTAACATACCGATAAATTGATTATCCGTTGCAGGAAATGCTCCTAAACCCATTAAAGTATTAGTAACTGGGGCTCCAATCATTTTAGATAAATTTACTAACTCTTCAGAAGCATCTGATTGAATCACGCCACCACCAGAATAAATAACTGGTTTTTTAGCTGCTTTGAGCATTTTGACGGCATCAGATACTTCTGTTGGATCTGCTTTGCCTAAAATTGGATAAGATCTCAGATAAAGATCTTTTGGAAATTTATATTCAAACTCAACTTTAGGATCGGTCATATCCTTTGGAACATCAATAACTACAGGTCCCGGCCTACCTGACGAAGCAATGTGGAAAGCTTTTTTTACTATTGCTGGAATTTCTTCAGCACTTTGTACTAAAAAACTGTGCTTAACAATTGGTCTTGAAATACCAATCATATCTGTTTCCTGAAAAGCATCAGTTCCAATTAGATGACTGGCGACTTGTCCTGAAATAACAACTAAAGGAATTGAATCCATATAAGCGGTTGCGATACCTGTGATGGCATTTGTAGCTCCTGGACCTGATGTCACTAAAGCAACTCCAGTTTTGCCAGTAGCTCTAGCAAATCCGTCTGCTGCATGAACGGCTGCTTGCTCATGTCTAACTAAAATGTGTTGAACTTTATCTTGTTGATAAATTGCATCATATATATGCAAAGCGGCACCGCCCGGATAGCCGAAAATGATGTCTATTTTTTCATCTGACAGTGCCCTAATTAGAGCCTCTCCACCAGAAGTCATATTTTTATCCATTTGCAGTTACAAAATAGTTGAAAACGTTACAAGGAACCGAATTTTGACACCCCTTTATGCCAAGTCAAGAAAAATTCAAGTTAAGTTTTTTAAGTTTTTTTCTAAATTTAATATGTCTTCAGGCAATGGACTTTTAAAACTCACTATTTTTTTCTTATCTACTTCTTCAAAAGATAGATTAGAAGCATGCAAAGCTTGACGTGGAAATTTTTCAATTACTTCCCTCAAGTCAGAATTAGTTGATTTTGCAAATCTTTTTTTTCTGCCATAAAGAACATCGCCAATTAATGGAAACCCGATGTGACTCATATGGACACGAATTTGATGCGTCCTTCCAGTTTCCAAATTAACTTCTAAATGTGTGTAATTTCCATATTTTTTTACAATGAAATATTTAGTTAATGCATATTTTCCTTTATCAGTAACAGCTTGCTTTTGACGATTGCGCGGATGTCTGCCAACAGGTTCTTCAACTCTTCCTGATCTGGATACATTTCCAACCACAAAAGCCTGATAGGTTCTTTTGACCAACCTTTGTGAAATTTGCTCAGACAAGTTTTTGTAAGCATTTTGACTTCGAGCAACAATCATTAAACCCGAGGTTTCTTTATCTAACCGATGAACAATTCCAGCTCTTGGAAGATTTTCTAGCTCTGGAAATTTGAATAAAAGAGCATTTAATAAAGTATTTTTATGGTTTCCTGCTCCAGGATGAACGACCATTCCAGCGTCTTTATTAACTATTAAAAAATCTATCGATTCGTGGATTACTTGAAATGGAATATCTTGTGGTTCTGCAGAAACCATTTTTTCTTCTTCAATGAAAATTTTGATTTCCTCGCCGCCAGTTACTTTTTTGCTAGGTTTTATTAAAGGGTCATTATTCACAAAGACAGCACCTGAATCTATCCAATTTTTTAATTTAGATCTCGAAAAATCTGGAAATAACTTTGCAATTACTGAGTCTAGTCTTTGACCTGAATGATCTGAAGGAACTATTTTTATTACGTAATTTTCCATTTTCAAATATATAATCTCTTACATAGGATAATCTAAATTTATGAAACATTTTAAAAAACTAAATATTTTAGTTCTTGCTCTTGCTCTGCTAATTCCAGTTTTTTTTATAAGCTGTGCTTCCGATCAGGAAGTTATAACAAAGGATATTGCTGAGAAAAAACTTTATGACCAAGCTCAGAGAAGATTAAAAACTAAAAATTTTGTTTCAGCAATATTGACCCTGGAAACTCTTGAAAAGAGATTTCCTTTTGGTAAATATGCGGAACAAGCACAAATTGAGCTTGTTTATGCCTATTACAAAAGCGTAAATTATGACCAAGCCATATTGGCAGCTGAAAGATTTATAAGCTTGCACCCAAGACACCCCAACGTTGATTATGCTTACTATATAAAAGGACTTGCTAAGTTTAATAATGATAAAGATTTATTTGCTAGTGCCCCATTCTTAGGCGAAATGACGCATAAAAGAGAGCTCTCAGAAGCCAAAGAGTCATTTGAAGACTTAAGTGACTTCATTACTAGATTTCCAGAAAGTGAATATGCAGGAAATGCCAAACAGAGGATGATTTATTTAAGAAATTTGATTGCTAAGCAAGAGATTTACGTTGCAGAATTCTATCTGGAAAGAAAAGCTTTCGTTGCAGCTCTCACAAGAGCCGATTATGTTTTAAAACATATGCCGAAAACTCCTCAGGTAGAGAGAGCGCTTGAAATAATTATTATTGCCTATGAAGAATTAGGACAAGATGTTTTGAAAAAAGACGTCGAGGAGGCCCTTAGTACATTTAAAAAAAATCTGAATCCAAGTTAAGCAAACCTAAAAAGTGTTAAACCTTATCCTAATTTCACTGTTTGTTTTAATTATTCTTTCAATATCGTTCTTCTTTAACAATGAAGAACTTGATATCAATCAATCTAGCAATTCTTTGGTTAAGTGTTCAATTTGTTCAACTTATATTGAAATTTCGAAGGCAAAAAAAATAGAAGGAAAATGGACTTGCGTTAAGAAAGAATGCAATCAAGTGTAACTGCCGTTCTGATAAATCAGTGGTTCTATTTTCCCGGAGTGATTTAATTTTAAAACCTCTCCAACAACTATTGAGTGGGTTGAAAAAGGAATTATTTCAACAACTTTGCAAAAAATATTGGATTGCGCTTCTTCTAGAAAAACTGGATTACTTGAGATCCAAGGATCATTTTTGAATCGTTCTTCGCCCTCTTCTACTCCACTGCAAGTATCCGCAATTTTGCTTTGAGAATTTTTTAAAAGATTTAAACAAAAATTTGAGCCCTTTTGTAAAACATTATTTATTGACGCGTCTTTATTTACTCCAACCATCATAGATGGTGGACTTAAACTTAAAGATGCTACTGAAGAAACCGTCATTGCGTGTCTTTCTTTTTCATTATCAGCTGATAAAACAAAAACGGTTTGAGATAATGTTCTCAATATTTCTAAAAATTCTTTTTCCATGGAATCATTTAAATTAGATCAGCTATTATGTCACGAATAAATTACTTAAATTAATTAAATGAAAACAGGAAAAGTAAGAATTATTGGTGGTAAATGGAAAGGGAAAAAAATACTTTTTAATTTAGATTCTAATTTAAGACCCACTCCCGACAGAGCCAAAGAAATGATCTTCAATTGGCTTGGTCAAGATCTTTTTGACTTTACTTGTTTAGATTTATTTTCAGGTACTGGCGCCATGGGCTTAGAATCTTTATCCAGAGGTTCTAAAAAAGTTTTTTTTATTGAAAAAGATATTAAAACTTTTAAAAATTTAAAAGAAAATTTATCATCATTTGATATAGATCAAAAAATAGAACTGCATAATGCCGATTGTTTAGAATGGTTAAAAAAACCCTACTCCGGGGAAAAAATAAACATTATCTTTGTAGATCCTCCATTTAAAAATGGTCTTGCAGAAAAGATCTTTAAACTTTTAAAAAAAAATAACTATTTAAATAAACAGACAATTATCTATTTAGAAACTGAAAAAAATTTGAAAATGGATTTTCTTTTAGAAGGTCAAGAAATTATTAAAGAAAAGAGTTTTGGCGGAAAATCGTACAGATTAATCAAAAACTTATTTTGATTTTTTCATAGAATCAAAAAACTCATTATTAGTTTTATGCTTTCTCAACTTATCTATTAGCCATTCGGTAGCATTTATATCTTCCATATCATGCAAAAGTTTTCTCAAAATATTTATCCTAGCTAGGTCGACCTCTTCTGTAATTAATTCTTCTCGTCTAGTTCCAGATCTTCTTATATTGATAGAGGGGAATATTCTTTTTTCTGCAATAGCTCTATCTAAATGGATTTCTTGATTTCCTGTTCCCTTAAATTCTTCATAAATAACTTCATCCATTCTAGATCCAGTATCTATAAGTGCTGTAGCTATGATAGTTAAACTACCACCTCCTTCTATGTTTCTAGCAGCACCAAAAAATCTTTTAGGCTTTTCGAGAGCATTTGCATCCACTCCACCAGTTAATATTTTTCCAGAAGAAGCCTGCGTAGAATTATATGCTCTTCCTAAACGAGTAATCGAATCTAATAAAATTATTACGTCATTTCCTGTTTCGACTAATCTTTTTGCCTTAGCAATTGCCATTTCCGCTACTTGGACATGTCTCGAAGGAGGCTCATCAAAAGTACTAGCTATTACTTCCCCTTTGACCGTTCTAATCATGTCAGTAACTTCTTCAGGTCTTTCATCGATGAGTAAAACCATTAAGGTGCTTTCAGGACTGTTTTTTTCAATGGAATGGGCGATACTCTGAAGCAATAAAGTTTTTCCTGCCTTAGGTGGAGAGACAATAAGTCCTCTTTGTCCTTTTCCGGTTGGTGAAATTAAGTCAATAATTCTTGCAGATAAGTCTTCTGTAGTTCCATTGCCGGATTCCATAACAATTCTTTCTTCAGGAAATAATGGGGTTAAATTTTCAAAAGCAATTTTTGTTTTTGTTTTGTCTGTTGCTTCAAAATTAATAAGATCTATTTTTAATAGAGCAAAATATCTTTCACCATCTTTTGGCGGCCTGATCTTTCCAGAAATAGAATCTCCAGTTTTTAGACCGAAACGTCTAATTTGACTAGGAGAAACATAAATATCATCTGGTCCAGCAACATAAGACCCTGTTGGAGACCTTAAAAAACCAAATCCATCATTCAGAATCTCTAACACTCCCTCTCCTTCTATATCCTCGCCAGATTTTGAATGTTTTTTTAGGATACTAAAAATTACGTCTTGTTTTTTTGACCTCGCAATATTTTCAATACCCATCTCTCCTGCAATAGAGAGAAGTTCGTCTATGGGTTTTGCCTTAAGTTCGCCTAAATGCATGCTTTTTATGTTAATTAAAATGAAGTCTGGAAGTTTTTAGCGGTGAGCTAAGAAATGTATTTAAACATCTATTGAAAAACTAGTCTAGTTTAACTAGTTAAATATGTTGGCTTAAAAAATCCTCTAATTGTGTTTTCGTTAATGCGCCTATCCTTTGATCAACAGGCTCCCCGTTTTTAAATAAAACTAATGTAGGAATGCTCATTACTTTTTGTTTTAAAGCAGAATCTTTATTTTGATCAACGTCAACTTTACCTATAAGTAGTTTCCCGTCTAAATCTTGAGCTACCTCTTCCAGTATTGGAGCAACCATTTTGCAAGGTCCGCACCATTCGGCCCAATAATCAACTAATATGGGAACTTCTGTTCTAGAGATTTCCTGTTCAAAATTATCGTCTGTAAGCTCAATTGTTTTAGACATAGAAATATTATGAGGCAGTAATTTTTTTTTACAAGTTTTATTGATTAATCAGTTAC
Source organism: uncultured SAR86 cluster bacterium (assembly GCA_902614235.1). GTDB lineage: Bacteria > Pseudomonadota > Gammaproteobacteria > Magnimaribacterales > AG-339-G14 > CASICS01. The sequence continues at coordinate 59,897 of CACMKG010000001.1, read as the reverse complement.
TGCTCCTTCAGAGGCTGATTTAACGCTTCTTGCATACTTTGAAAGAACTCCTTTGCTTGGAATTGGTTTTGGATTGATCCAATTTTTCTTTCTCAAAATAATTTCATCTTCAGTTAAATTTACATCAATAGTTCCTTTTTCTGCATCAATTGTCACCTCATCTCCGTTTTCTAACAAACCTATTAAACCTCCAGTTGCAGCTTCAGGAGTAATATGTCCTACAACAAACCCATGAGAACCGCCCGAAAATCTACCATCGGTTAAAAAGGCAACCTTATCGCCTAATCCCTGCCCCATAATAGCTGAGGTAGGCTTTAACATTTCTCTCATACCGGGTCCACCTACTGGGCCTTCGAATCTAACAACAATTACATCTCCAGACTTAATTTCTGACCCATATATTGCATCTAAAGTTTCTTCTTCTGAATTAAAAACTTTTGCTTTTCCAACAAATCTCAATCCTTCTTTACCTGTTATTTTAGCTACTGCACCTTCCTCCGCTAAGTTTCCTTTTAAAATTTTCAAGTGGCTGTCTTTCTTTATAGGTTTATCTAAAGAAGAGATAATTTTTTGATTTTCAGGATATGGTTCAACATCTTTAAGATTCTCAGAAAGAGTTTTACCAGTAACTGTTAGACAATCTCCATGTAACAAATCAGCATCCAAAAGAGTTTTCATTAATGGCTGAATACCACCTATTTCATTTAATTCAGACATTAAATAATGTCCTGATGGTCTTAGATCTGCCAGAAGTGGACTTTTTTTCCCTATTTTTTCAAAATCATCAATATCCAACTCAACATTGATGCTTTTAGCCATTGCAATTAAATGCAAAACTGCATTAGTAGATCCGCCAAGCGCAATAATGACTCTGATAGAATTTTCGAATGCTTTGCGCGTCATTATGTCTGATGGTTTTATGTCTTTTTCCAAGAGATTGTCGATAGCTTTTCCTATACTTTTACAATCTATTTTTTTTTCTTTTGAAATAGCATCTTGAGAACTACTTCCAGGTAAGCTCATTCCTAAGGCCTCTATTGCAGATGCCATAGTATTGGCTGTATACATACCTCCACAAGAACCAGGGCCAGGTAGAGCAGTTTTTTCAATTGCAATTAATTCTTTTTCTGAAATCTTATTGCTACTATAACTTCCAATCCCTTCCATGACCGTTACTAAGTCAGTGTGATTTTCACCCGGTCTGATTGAGCCACCGTAAACAAAAATTGAAGGTCTGTTTAATCTTGCAAGTCCTATCAAACAACCTGGCATATTTTTATCGCAACCACCTATTGCAACTACTCCGTCAAATGACTGACATTCAACAACCGTTTCGATTGAATCAGCTATTACTTCTCTTGAAACTAAAGAATATCTCATTCCTAATGTTCCCATTGATATTCCATCAGAGATCGTGATTGTGTTAAAAAGCACAGATTTCAAATTTTCATCATCAATAGAGTTACATATTAGCGAGGCCAAGTCATTAATATGCATGTTGCAAGGCGTAACCATTGACCAAGTTGAAGCTACGCCAACTTGCGGTTTAGAAAAATCATCATCACTAAATCCTGTTGCCCTGAGCATTGACCTAGAAGTTGCTTGAAGCGGACCATCAACTAAAGAGGAAGAGTATTTCCGTTTTTTTGACATTATTAAAAGAATAGATTGTTATTTTGAGACTTTATCATCAGAATATTTGGTTGAGTAGACTATAAGACAATCAATTTAAAGAAAAGTTATATTCCAATGAAAAAAATACTCATTCTTTTTTTATTTTTCACCCTGAATACTTACTCTTCAGCTGAAAATTTTTTTTCTTCTGAAATATTGTCCTCTGAAGATTCATTCAAACTTTCATCGAGAGAACATGAAGACAATCTAATTATTTCCATATTAATAAATAAAAAATCTTATATATACTCAGAACAATTGTCTTTAAAGGATGGCCAAAACGATATTTCTTATGAGACTATTGGAGAATTATTAAAAATTGAAGATGAATTTCTTGGAGAAAGCTTAATATATAGGAATAATTTGGACTTATTGGTGAGAAACTTGGATAATTATACCAACAAATCCTTAACACTTACTTACCAAGGATGTTTAGAAAATATTATTTGTTACCCAAAAATTTCAAAAAATATTAAAATCAAAAAAGACAATAAATCAAATATTTTCTTTGAATTTCTTTGAAAAATCATTAAAATTCTTTAAATTCTTAAAATTTCTATGAAAAGCATTCTTTTATTAAATGGGCCTAACTTAAATCTCTTAGGTACTAGAGAAAAAGAAATCTATGGTTCACTTACTTTAGAGGAAATTGAGTCAAATCTTCTAGAAATAGCTAAAAACAATTCTATCAATCTTTCATGTTTTCAAAGCAATGCTGAACACGAATTAGTAAATGCAATTCAAGACGCAAAAAAAAATAAAGTCTCTTGCATATTATTCAATCCTGGAGCCTTTACGCACACAAGTGTTGCATTGAGAGATGCAATTTTAGGCGTAGACATTCCCATGATTGAAATTCACATAAGCAATATATACGGCAGAGAAAGTTTCAGAGAAAAATCTTACTTTTCTGATATTGCATTAGGAATTATTTCTGGATTTGGAGATAAAGGGTACGAGGCAGCCTTAAATTTGGCAATGGAAAAAACCTAGGAGTTATTATGGATATTAGAAAAGTAAAAAAATTAATTGAGATGCTAGAAAATTCTTCTTTAAATGAAATTGTAATTAAAGAAGGTGAAGAATCGGTTAAATTGGTTAAATCTGCAGGATCTTTTCAAGCCCCCCAAATGATTACTCCCTCACCTCAAGTAATGGAATCTCCTTCTTCGGAGACAGAAACTAAAAAAGAGACTTCTGACACAGCCGAGACCAAAGTCATAGACGGAAAAAGTATAAATTCTCCTATGGTTGGAACTTTTTATAGCTCGCCTAATCCGGGAGCTGAGCCGTTTGTTAAAGTCGGAGATAAAGTTTCTGAAGGTGATGTCTTATGCATCATCGAAGCTATGAAAATGATGAATGAGGTTAAATCAGATTACAACGGAATAATCAAAGAAATCTTAATTTCTGATGCTGAGCCAGTTGAATATGGGGAAGCTCTTTTTGTAATAGAAGAATAAATGTTCTCAAAAATTTTAATCGCCAATAGAGGTGAGATTGCTCTTAGAGTTCTTAAAGCATGCAAAGAAATGGGTATCGGAACGGTTGCAATATATTCAGAGGCTGACAAAGATTTAAAACATGTAAAAATGGCTGATGAGGCTATATGCATTGGTCCTCCTGAGTCATCAAAAAGTTATTTGAATATTCCTGCAATTATAAGTGCATGTGAATTAACAAATGCTGAGGCTATTCATCCAGGGGTAGGCTTTTTAGCGGAGAACGATCATTTTGCTGAACAAGTAGTAGCAAGTGGCTACACGTTCATCGGTCCAGATCCAGAATCTATAAGAATTATGGGTAATAAAATTTCAGCAAAAGAGATGGCGGTTGATGCTGGTTTACAATGCGTACCAGGAAGCGGGAGGGTTTCGGCTACCAACAGGGAAACTTTGTCAAAAGCTAAAAAAATTGGTTATCCAATAATGATAAAAGCAGCGGCTGGAGGCGGAGGAAGAGGAATCTCAATAGTCTATGAAGAAAGTGATTTAATTCCAAAAATGAAATTGACTCAACAAGAGGCTTTAAACAGTTTTGGAAGCGATGAAATATATTTAGAGAAATTTCTTGATAGCCCTCGACATATTGAGGTCCAAGTTTTAGCAGATAATTTTGGAAATGCTCTTCATTTTTATGAAAGGGATTGTTCGATTCAAAGGAAAAATCAAAAAATTGTTGAAGAAGCTCCAGCTTTAAATATTCCTGAAGAAAAAAAACAAGAATTATTTAAATTGTGTACTGAATGCTGTAAAAAAATGAAATACAAAGGTGCTGGAACTTTTGAGTTTTTATACAAAGATGAAGAATTTTATTTCATAGAAATGAATACTAGATTACAGGTTGAACATACTGTTTCGGAAATGATTACCGAGTATGATCTAGTTAAGCTTCAAATTGGAATAGCAGCAGGTGAAGAACTTGAAATAAAACAAGAAGAAATTAGTGTTCGTGGTCATGCAATTCAGTGTCGAATAAATGCTGAACATCCAAAAACATTTATTCCGTCTCCAGGAAAGATAACAGAATGGGGTAAGCCAGGGGGTATTGGAGTGAGAGTCGATTCTCACGTTTATGACGGATGCATTATTTCTCCTTATTATGATGCTTTGATAGCAAAAATTTGTACACAGGGTAAAGACAGAGAAGAGGCTTTGTGTCGAATGTCCTTTGCTTTAGAAGAATTTTTTGTTGAAGGAATAGATACGAACAAAGAACTACAAGAAATTATTTTAAGCGAAGAGAACTTTAGAAAAGCAAATATATCTATAAACTACTTAGAAAAAGTTTTAGATATAAATTAATGAAAGAAGATTCCTATAATCCTGCTGATTTAGAAAAAAAAGCTCAAGCTTACTGGGAAAAAAATAAATCTTTTGAAGTTAATCCTGATAATAAAAAAGAAAAATATTACTGTTTAAGTATGTTTCCTTACCCCTCAGGAGAATTGCACATGGGGCATGTAAGAAATTACACAATCGGAGACGTAATTTCTAGATATCAGAGAATGAAAGGTATGAATGTTATGCAGCCTATGGGATGGGACGCATTTGGTCTTCCAGCAGAGAATGCCGCTATTCAAAATAATGTCTCACCAAAAAAATGGACTGAGGACAATATCCAATTTATGAAAAAACAGCTCACTTCTTTAGGATTTGCCTATGATTGGCGAAGAGAACTAAAAACTTGCGACGAGGAATATTACAAGTGGGAGCAGTGGCTTTTCTGCGAAATGTATAAAAAAGGATTAGTCATAAGAGAAAAAGCAGAAGTAAATTGGGATCCAGTAGACCAAACGGTTTTGGCAAATGAACAAGTAATTGATGGTAAAGGCTGGAGATCAGGAGCAGATGTTGAAAAAAAAACTATAGATCAGTGGGCTTTTAAAATAACCGACTATGCAGAAGAACTTCTCTCTGAACTTGACTCTTTAAAAGATTGGCCTGAGCAAGTAAAAACAATGCAAAAAAATTGGATTGGTAAATCGATCGGGATGGAATTCAAATTTAGTCTGTCAAATAAAGAACATATTGAGGTTTTTACGACTCGACCAGATACCATCATGGGAGTTTCTTTTCTTGCGCTTTCTCTTGCGCATCCTATTGTTACCAATTTAGCTAAAGAGGATAAAAATCTTGAAAAATGGTTAAAGAATAATTCCAAGGGAGTTACATCTGAAGCAGAGAGGATATCTGAAGACAAAAAAGGATTTAAATTAAACATCAAAGCTAAACACCCCATTTCAAAAGAAGAAATAGAAGTCTGGGTTGCTAACTTTGTTTTGATGGATTATGGATCTGGTGCATTAATGGCTGTTCCAGGTCATGATCAGAGAGATTTTGAATTTGCCAAAAAATATAATATTGAAATAAAGCAGGTCATTGACACAGGAGAAGGAGCACTTGAACTTGATAAAGCTCTTATAGAAAAAGGTTTACTTATTAACTCAGGAGATGAACTCGATGGCCTTGATTTTGAAAAAGCTTTTGAAAAGATTTTAAAGCTGGCCAAAGATAATAATTTTGGATCTAAAAAGGTAAATTACCGACTTAAAAATTGGGGAGTTTCAAGACAAAGGAAATGGGGCGCACCTATTCCAATGATGATAAATAAGAAAAACTCCACTGATGTCATCCCATTTTCGGATCTAAATCAAGAAGAAATAAACTCTGAGGTTTTAGTAAAAAATGGAAGTGAATATATTAAAGAAACTGATACATTCGATACTTTCCTTGAATCTTCGTGGTATTTTGCAAAATTTGCATCTCACAAATCTTCAGAAAAAATTTTTGATGAAGAAGTTGATTATTGGTTACCAGTAGATCAATACATCGGAGGAATAGAACATGCTATTTTGCATTTATTATATTCAAGATTTTTTTCTAAGGCTTTGAATGATTTGGGTCTAGTAAAATTTAGAGAACCTTTCCATAAGCTATTGTGTCAAGGCATGGTCCTTAAGGATGGAAATAAAATGTCAAAATCTCAAGGTAATACTGTAAATCCTCAAGAGCTTATTGATCGTTACGGTGCCGATACAGTAAGACTTTTCTCAATGTTTGCTTCTCCGCCTGAGCAATCCTTAGAATGGTCTAATGATGGAGTAAAAGGATCATTTAAATTTTTAAACAAGCTATGGAAACTTGCATCTATTCTAAAAAACCAAAAAAGTCTTGCCCTAAATTCTTCACTAGATTTAAAACCATTAGAAATAAAATTAAATCAAACTATAAAAAAGGTATCGGATGATTTCGAACGAAGAAATTCATTTAATACAGCTATAGCAGCAATAATGGAACTATTGAATGCAGTGCCAAAAGAATTGCAAAAAAGTGAAATTCCTGAGGAAGAAAGAAAACTATTTAAAAAAATAATAGATTCATCTCTTCTAATGCTAAGCCCAATAAGTCCTCACATAACACATGAACTTTGGAATGTTTTAGAAAATGGAAAGGAAATTTATAGTGAAGCATGGCCTACTTTTGATTCTAATTTGTTAGAAGAAAAGACTTATAAATTAATTATTCAAGTAAATGGGAAATTGAGAGGGTCATTAGAATTAGATGAAGAGAAATCTGAAAAAGAAATTATTATACTTTCAAGGGAATTAGAAAATGTTAAAAGATTTATCATTGATAAAAAAATTAAAAAGACTATTTTCATAGAAAAAAAACTTATCAATTTTGTTGTTTAATAAATGAAGCCTTTAGTTGTTTTAATATCCTTCATCTTGATTTCTTGTGGATTTTCACCAATAGATTCTTCTAAGAAAGAACCTTTTGAAGTTTTTATTTTTTACGAAGAGACTTTATTAAATAATCAATTTATAAGTGAAATGCGAAAGAAAGGTGGTTTTTTAAACTTTCAATTTTCAGATTCTAGGGATGCTGATATAAAAATAACAATTCTTGAACATACAATTACTAAATTTACTGGAGCTACAGATAGAAATTTCTTTGCTGCAACCGGAACGATGGATTATGAAATTTCTATGCAAATTAGTAATTCTAGTAAAAGCAGAGAATTTAATTTTCGTTCTTCGGAAATTTTTCCATATGATACAAATAAAATATTATCAAATGAAAAAAAAATGGAAGAACTTCGATTAATGTTCTTTTTTAAAGCTCAAAATCAACTCAGAAATTTTCTTTATTTATACTTCAATGATTAAAAAAAATATATTTCTTGTTCATGGTCCGGAAGATTTTCTTATAGAGCTTGAAAGGAACAGATTAGTCTTTGAATTAAAAAAGAATGGCTATGAAGAAAGAGAAATTTTTTTTTCCAAAAATTCTTTTTCTTATGAAGAGTTAATGACAGAACAACTCGGTGACTTATTTTCTTCAAAAAAAATAATCGATCTCAGGCTAGAAAATTCTCCATCTAAAGGCGAGGGAGAGTTATTGGAAGAATTCTGTAAAAACTTATCAGAAACAATCAGCTTAGTTATTTCTGTAATAGGAATAGAGAGAATCAAAACTAGAGTCTGGTTTAAAAAACTTTTAAATTATGGTGAAGAAGTTGAAGTTCAAAAAATATGGCCCAACCAAAAAAAAACTTGGCTTAAGAATCTTTCGAAAAGATTTAATATCTCGATTTCTGAAGAACAAATCGATCTAATTATTGAAAAAACTCAAGGAAATTTAGTTTCTTCCTATCAAGAATTGAAAATGATTAAAACTTTAAACAATAATTCTGAAAGTAATTTCATTTCTGAAAACTCAAATTTCGATATTTTTAATTTATCTAATTCCATCTTAAAAGGAGATCTTGAAGAATCTCTAAAAATACTTGAGCATCTTAAACTTCAAAGAGGATCTGAAGCCCTTATTATTTGGGGCCTTTTTAGAGAAATAGAGAGAATTTCTTTTTTGAAAGAAGATTCAACTTCTAAGTTTAGTGGACCGTTTGATTACCTAGAAAATCTAAAAACAAAAACAAGTAAATTAAACACAAATCAAATTATTTATTTCAAAAAAAAGATAGCTTCTTTGGATGTCAATTTTAAAAAAGGCAATGATAATTTTTGGAAAAGTGCTGAAAGAATAATTATTGAATTTATCAAGCCAGAGTTTCTTGGATAAATTTTTCTTGTACTTTTTTAAAAATTTCGCCTACACAAGTGACTTTGTTTTTGTCAATTTCAGAGACCAGAAGTATTCCTTTGGTTGTATTTGTAATCCAGATTTCATCAGCGATCTTTAAATCTTCAACACTCATTCTTGATTCCGAAATAGGAATTTTTAATTTTTTGACGATATCAATTATCACTGATCTTGTGATTCCTGGAAGGATATTATTCTGTAAAGAAGGCGTAATTACTTTCTTATCTTTTACACAAAACACATTGCTAACAGAGCCCTCAGTAATAAAGCCATTATCGTAAAGAACGATTTCATCAAAATTTTCTTCATTCGCCTGAATTTTATAAAGTACGTTTGCCAGCAGAGACGTAGACTTAACATTACTTTTTCTCCAACGAAAGTCCTCTCTTAAACTTATTTTTACTTTATTTGAATTTTGGTTTGGCAAATCTTTTAAAGGAAAAGAACAAATGAAAACGGTCGATTCGGATTTGATGTTTGGTATATGGTTTCTAATTGCTTCGTAACCTCTCGAGATTTGCAAATAAATGATTTGATTACTTAGTTCATTTTTTTGGATTACCAATTCAATGATGTTTTTTAATTCTTGACGAGAGATATTAGACGTTAACTTAATTTCCTTTAAATTAACAAAAAATCTATCAAGGTGCTCTTCAATTTTAAAAGCTTTTTTATCGTAGGCGGCAAAGACTTCATATATAGAATCGCCAAATAGAAATCCTCGATCTAGGGGAGAAATTTTTGCATCTTTTAAATTTAGAAATTCTCCATTTAAATAACAGACTGACATCTATTTGACTTCATCTTGCATGAAAAAAGAATATACATAAAAGGCTAATGATTCTAGATACGGCCATATGAATCCTTCTGTATTGATGTTTTCAAGAGCAACTAAATCAAAAGAAGAGTTAACTTCATTGTTAATTGAAATATCCAACCTATCTATCACATCTCCTTCTTCAATCGGAGCAGTTATTCCAAGATTTTTAGAAACTATCATCTCTATATTTTTAAATTGAGGTTTTGTCAGTGTCAGATAAATATCCTCTTTTGGGCCAATAGACAATTTATCTTTTGATCCAGCCCAGACATCAACAGTTGAGACTTCCTGAGACTTTGACAAGACTTTTTTGGTTTTAAAAAACCTAAAACCATAATCTAGTAGCCGTCTGCTGTCTTGTAATCTTGTTTTCTCAGAAGCACTATTTAAAGTTACTGCAATCAGCCTCATCTCATCCCTTTTTGCCGAAGCAACTAAACAATAACCCGAATCATTTGTGTGTCCGGTTTTTATTCCATCAATTGAGTCGTCTTGCCATAAAAGACTATTTCTATTTAATTGCCTTATATTATTGAATGTATATTCCTTCTCCTTGAATAAGGCATAGTTGTCAGGAAAATCCTCTATCAATCTTATGCTGAGTTTTGCAATATCATTAGCCGTAGAGTAGTGATTAATATCAGGAAGCCCTGTTGGATTTACAAAATTCGTATTATCTAAACCTAATTGTTCAGCATAATTATTCATTAGATCTGCAAATGCGGATTGAGAGCCTGCTATTTTTTCTGCCAATGCACAACTAGCATCGTTTCCAGATTGTATAATTACTCCTTTAAGTAATTCTGAAATGGATACTTCGGTTCCTTCTTTTATAAACATTCGTGATCCTTCCATGCGCCAGCATTCTTCACTTATGTCTACCATAGTATCTTCTGTTATAAACCCTTTAGAAATTTGATCAGCCACAACATAAGAGGTCATTATTTTAGTGATGCTGGCAAGGCCAGTTGATTGATTTGGTTCGTTTGATGTTATGACTGTTTTAGTTTTTGCTTCAATAAGAAGAAAACTTGTTGCAGAAACCTCTGGAGGATTTGGTATTAAAGCCTGAGAAAAAATATTTTGTGTAATTAAAAGAAAAACCAGAGCTATTTTTTTCATATTTAATTTCCTATTTTTGCTATTTGTTCACTTAAAAGAAAGACAGTCATTGCATATTTGCTGCTAGGATTATATCTTGTTATTGCGTAAAGGTTTTTATCTCCAAGCCAAAATTCATCTTTTGAATCGTCATTTGGGAATAATGAAATCTGAATATATTCATCATTAAAATCAAAATTTTCTTTTGCTTTAATATCTAAATCTTCGTAAGACCTTAACTTAAAGGACGATTTTATAGATTTATTTCTTTTTTTTGGATCTGCCTCGATAGCAATAAATCCATTTCTTTCCCAACCTCTCTTATTTCCTTTGGTAGAACTCAGGAAGTTAGCAACACTTCCAATTGCATCTGCTGGATTACTTAAAATATCTTTTTTTCCATCGCCGTCGAAGTCTACTGCAAGTCTTCTATAGTTATCAGGCATAAATTGTGCAAAACCCATGGCTCCAGCATAAGAGCCCTTGATGACAAGAGGATCAAAATTTTCTTCTCTAGTTAATAAAAAAAACTCCTCTAATTGAGTTTTAAAAAAGTTTCTTCTTCTTGGATAGTCAAATGCAGCTGTAGCTAGCGCATCAATTACTCTCGTATTTCCCTTATAGCCGCCATAATTAGTTTCTAGCCCAATTATTGCTGCTATTACTTCTCGAGGGATTCCAAACTCCTCTTCGGCTTTTATAAACCACTTTTTATAAGCCTTTATAAATCTTATTCCATTTTGAATTCTAGTTATTGAAACCCTTTTTTTATAATCATCCCAAGAAGTTACTTTTTCAGAAGGGTTATTCATTAAATCTATTATGTTTTGCTGCTTACTTGCCTGAGATAAAGTTTTAGAAACATACTCTTTTGAAAAGCCATGTTCAATATGCATGAAATCTATAAAATCTTGAACATCGTCCCTATCAAGATAATTAGCAAACGACAAATGACTAAGAAACAGAACCGCAAACAAGTAAAAAAATGTTTTCATCTAAACCTCTTTTCTGAGCGACAAGATAATACCAATCGTTAACAAATTTACTACCAATGCAGTTCCTCCCTGACTTAAAAATGGTAAAGGCATGCCTACAACTGGAAGTAAGCCTATTACCATAGAGATATTAATAGAAATATACGCTAAAAGAATTATTGATAAAGTCCCTGAAACAATTTTTGCAAATTTATTAGAGCTGTAAAATGAGACCATCAATAATCTGTAAATTAAGATTCCATAAATAAGAAAAAGAATGCTAGTGCCTAACAAACCAAACTCTTCTGCGATAACAGAAAAAATAAAATCTGAATGACTTTCTGGTATGAAGTTTAATTGACTTTGAGAGCCATTTAAAAAACCCTTGCCAAATAATCCGCCTGAGCCAACGGCTATTTTTGATTGAACTATATTCCAGCCTGCTCCGTAAATATCAGCTTCGGGATTAAATAGAGTTAATATTCTTTGTTTTTGATAATCGTATAAACTCATCCAAATTAAAGGTAAAGATAGCGTGGCTAAAAATCCTCCAAAAAAGATATAAATCCAAGGAAAACCTGATATGACAACTGGCAATAAGCCAGCTAATAAAATAATAATAGAAGTCCCTAAATCAGGCTGAATAGCAACTAAATAGAAACATATTAAAGTAACAAAAATTACAAGCCACATATCTTTCATTTTGGTCTTTAAATTTTTAGTTAGAAAGGACGCAGCAGATATTGGTAAAATAAATCTCATTAGCTCTGAAGGCTGAAATGTGAATAAGCCTAAATCTATCCATCTACTAGTTTTAGAGTTTTCTGATGGAAAAAATAAAACAATAATAAGAAGGAATAAAGCCGGCCAAAAACTATGCAAATAAAAGACTTCCATTTTTCTGAAATTTGAAAATGCTAAAAGTAACATTCCTATAAGCCCTAAAAAAAAGTAAGCGCCCTGCCTTATAGTCATCTCTAGTGAGTTACTAGAACTATAAATCATCGCCAATCCAAAAGAACAAAGAAAAATTATGCTAAATAAAATCCAATAATCAAATTGAGAAGAATTATTTTGACTTTTGTCGATTTTTAAATTTACAGAAAAACTTAACGGACTATTTCTCATTTTTTGAATATAAATTAATCGCTTTTCTGACAAGAGGTGCAGCCACAGCACTGCCGGATTCGCCATTTTCAATTATTGCTACTACAACTAATTTTGGATCTTCGACTGGTCCATATCCAACAAATAACGCATGATCTCTAAGTGACTCATCTTCTCTAAGAAATTTATATTCAGTCTCACCAATACTCTTCACTTGAGCTGTTCCAGTTTTTCCTGCGATTCTAATATTTCTATCATAAATATTATTAGCCGTTCCGTTTGATGCCTCCACAACTCCTAACAGGGCTTCTTCTATTCTTTTCCAATTTTTATTATCACTAAGAGATATATTTAATTTTGAAACTTTTTCCGTAGAGTCGTTTCCAACTTTTTCGATAATTCTTGGCTTCACTATTTCTCCTTTGTTTGCCAACGCTGCATAAGCTAACGCAATTTGTATCGGAGTTGCCGTAATATAACCTTGTCCAATTCCCATATTTATAGTGTCTCCTTTAAACCATGCTTCGCCGATATATCCCAACTTCCATTTTCTTGATGGCAAAATTCCTTTAGCTTCATTTTCAGTCAATCCACTTTGCTTTCCATAACCAAATTTCTCCAAAAAAGGAGAAAGATTATTTATCGTAAGGTCATACGCTAAGGAGTAAAAATAAACGTCTGATGATTCTACAATTGCTTTTTTCATATCGACATTTCCATGTCCACCCTCTTTCCAACCTTTATAAGGCCTCTCATCTCCTTCGACATAATACTCACCAGAATCAATAATTTGTTTTTCCCAAGAAATCGTTTCAGCTTCCAAGGCAGCCATTCCCACAAAAGGTTTTAATGTTGATGCTGGAGGATATTGTCCTGATAAAGCTCTATTGAAAAGGGGGCTGTCTTTGTCAGCAAATAGGCTTTTTACTTCTTCATAATCATTAATTGTATTTAACAAGTTTGGGTCATAAGTTGGAGAGCTTATAAGCGCTCTAATTAAACCAGTTTTAGGCTCAATGGCTACTAAAGCTCCTTTTCTGCCATTAAAATCAGAAAAAAGCTTTTTTTGAAGATCTAAATCAATCGATAGTTGTAAATCCTTTCCTTTTATAGGTGGTTCTAAAGAAATATTTCTGATTAATTTACCATTTGAGTCTCTTTCCTGAATTCTGTAACCCATGTTTCCACGAAGAATTGAATCAAAATCTTTCTCAACGCCAGTCTTTCCGATTTTTAAACTTTTAAATTGTGACAATTCCGGATTATAAAAAATATCCTCTCTTGAAATATTTCCAACATACCCAATGACTGGAGCCATTACTTCCTTATGAATCACATTTCTAGAAAATGAAGAGATAATTTCGGCTCCTTTAATTTTTTTTAAATTAACACTAAGTTTTGCAATTTGTTTTTCATTCAAATCCTTAATTAAAATATATGGTTCATTAGGGCTTTTACCCGTTGCTCTGATATAAAAATCACTTTCGATTTTATTTAAATTCAATTCAAGCAAATCAGCAATTTGCTTTAAAAAAATCCTAGGATTTTCTATAAAGCTAGGATTAATTTCTAAATCTTGTTGGATATTATTTTCAACTAGCAGTGTATTTTTTGAATCAAAAATAAATCCTCTTTGGGGGATAATTTTTGATTGATACAATCTATTTGATTCTGACTGAGTTTTAAATTTGTCAGAGTTAAAATACGAAAGGTTTAATATCTGCAAAAAAGCTAAAAAAAGTAAAATTAAAAAAGGGCTTAAAAAAATAATAATTCTATATGTTTCATTTGAATCTTTTTTATTATCAAAAATAGACATTACAGATTAGGGTCCCACAAACTTTCTAGATCGTATAATTCTCTTGCAGAGGATGACATGATATTTAATACAACTTCTCCTAAATCTATCAATACCCAATCTTTCGAACCTCTGCCTTCATATCCATAAACTTTAACTTTATTTGTTTTTAAAACTTCGGTAATTTTTTTGGAAATTGCAGATATGTGTGGCTTGGAAGTACCAGTAGTTATAATTAGTTGATCTGTAAAAGCATCAATTTTAGAAAGATCTAAAATTTTGGTATCGATAGCTTTTAATTCCTCTAAATTTTTTTCTAAAAGATTTTTTAGTTTTTTATCCATTTAGTTTTTATAAAGAGAATTTTTTTTAATGTACTCATAAACATCTGCATCTAAAATATCTTGCTTAAAATCTTGATTATTAATTGTTTTTCTAACATCACTGGAAGAAATATCAAGTAGAGAAGTTTCCAAAAAATTAATTTTTCCATGCCCGCTTAAAAAATCAGAATTTGATGAAGCAATATTTTTTTTGAAATCATCCAAATAACCTTCTAGAAAATCACAATTAGGTCTACTAACTACAATTAGAGAAGAAAGATTAAGTATCTCACTCCAATTCTTCCAGCTTTTGAAAGAGGCAAAAGCGTCATGTCCTAAAATTAAACTAAAATGTTGTTCTTTTCTATATTCGCTTCGATATTCCTTTAAAGTTTCAATGGTAAAAGAAACTCCTTTTTTTAAAGTTTCTCGATTATCTATGTAAACATTTTCAATATCTTTGAAAGCTATATTAAGCATTTCAATTCTTTTTTCTGAATCAATAAAATGAGAATCTTTGAAGACTGGATTCCCCGATGGCACTATAAATATTTTTTCAAAATCAATAATATTTTGAATATCTAACACTAATTTAGAATGTCCAATATGAACGGGATCAAAAGCTCCCCCGAAAATTCCTATGGTTTTAGACATTCAAATATTATTTTCTTAATTGACCGGATCCTTCAACAATGAATTTTTGACTTGTAAGGCCCTCAAGACCTACTGGACCCCTTGCATGAAGTTTGTCTGTAGATATACCTACTTCAGCCCCTAAACCATACTCAAACCCGTCGGCATAACAAGTAGGTAAATTATGCATTACAGAACTAGAATCAACATTAGTCAAAAATATTTTTTTTGCAGAATCATCTTCGGTAACGATGCAATCTGTATGCCCAGAACCAAAATGATTTATATGGCTGATAGCTTCACTAATACCGTCCACAACTTTTATAGAAAGAATCGGCTCAAGATATTCAGTTTTCCAATCTTCTTCGATTGCTGGGTTTATATTTATAATTTCATTAGTCTTTTCACATCCCCTCAATTCAACTTCGTATTTTTTAAACTCATCGAAAATCAGTGGCAAAAATTCATTTGCGATAGATTTAGCAACTAAAAGAGTTTCCATTGCACCACAAATTCCATATCTATAAACTTTGGCATTCAAAGAAATATCAATAGCTTTATTTAGGTCAGCATTTTCGTCAACGTATACGTGACATAATCCTTCATAATGTTTTAATACCGGAACCATAGAATTCTCTGCGATCACTTTGATCAAACTTTTTCCGCCTCTTGGAATTATCAAATCTACTTGATTTTCGGATTTGATTAATTGAGTTACTAACTCTCTATCTTGATTTTTTAATAACTGTATCGCTTCACTTGGCAAATCAACTGCAACAAGTCCATCAATCATACATTTTTCAATAGCTTGATTAGTCTCAGATGCTTCTGTTCCTCCTCTCAAAATGCAAGCATTTCCTGATTTCAAACAAAGCGCAGATGCATCAGCGGTTACATTTGGTCTAGATTCATAAATTATTCCAATCACTCCTAAAGGAACTCGCATTTTGCTAACTAAAAATCCTGAAGGAGATGTAGATTTATCTGTCATTTCTCCAACAGGATCATTCAAATCAATAACTTTTTTTAATCCAGAAATCATTGAATCAATTCGTTTATCGTCTAGCTTTAATCTATCAATAAAGCTATCTTGTAAGTTCAAAGTACTCGCAGCCTCCATATCTTTTTCGTTAGCAGCTTTTAAAGTTTCTCTACTGGAATCAATGCTTTCTGCAGCTTTTTTTAAAGATTCATCTTTTTGATTTTTAGAAGCGCTTCTAAGCTCTTCTTTTGTAGCTTGCGCACTATCTAAGATAGCTTTCAAATCAGAAATGTTATTTTTATCTTTCATGTGAGGTATTATTGCAACTATTATAAGTCTTAGAAACAAAATTTGATGTTCGAGTTCAGTTCTATATTAGAATTTTTAGAAGAAAATCCTAACTGGATCAATTTAATGATGTTTCTTTTGGTTTTTGTAGAATCTTTAATCATTTTAGGTCTTTTTACACCGGCGACTCTTATCATTCCTGGCATAGGTGCGCTTGCAGCATCAATAAACATAAGTCCGGTTGTAATACTCTTTTGGGCTTCTTTAGGAATGATTATGGGTGACACCGTAAGTTTTTTTATTGGAAAACTCGTTGGTAATAAAGTAGAAGATTGGATTCCTGAAAAATATCATCATTATATTTTTCAAGCCAGAAAATTTATGAAAAAAAGAGGGATGTTGAGTGTAGCTCTGGGAAGATTTGCCGGTCCTTTGAGATGTACCGTTCCTTTTATAGCCGGATCATTAGGAATGAAATCAAAATATTTTTTCCCAATCGAAGTTTTAGCCTCTCCAGCTTGGGCAAGTCTTTATGTTTTAACAGGTTATTTTTTAGGAGTCGTTTTCGTTGAGTACTTTACATACGTTTTAATAGCAATAATTATTATTGCTTCTGTATACACTGTTTATAAAGACCCTTTAAAATCAAGAAATTAGGCTATCCCGACACACCTCTATCTCTTCCCTCCCAATATGGAGCCCTTAATTCTCTTCTTAATACCTTTCCAGAGGGATTTCTTGGAAGCATTCCGATGAATTCAACTGACTTTGGACATTTATAAGAGGCTATTTTTGATTTGGTATAAGAAATTACGTCCTTTGCATTTAGAGAACTTCCCTCAGATAGAACAACAAAAGCTTTTGTAGATTCTCCCCATTTATCGTCAGGTACTCCAACTACGGCAGCGTCTAAAATTTCTTCATTACTCATCAGGGCATTTTCAACTTCAGCGGGATAAATATTTTCTCCGCCCGAAACAATCATATCTTTGACCCTGTCGTGAATGTATAAAAAACCTTCTTCATCCAAAAAACCTGCATCACCCGAATAAAACCATCCATCTTGGATAGACTTTTCAGTTGCTTCTGAATTGTTCCAGTAACCTTTCATATTTAAATCTGACTTTGTAATAATTTCTCCCACCTCGCCCTGATCAACTTCGTTTCCAGCATCATCAATTACCTTTATCTCAACTCCAGGGAGAGCCTTGCCACAAGATCTTAATTTATTCTTTTTAGGATCATGATCCTCAGATACCAAGCAAGTAATTGCTCCAGAAGTTTCTGTTAATCCATAAACTTGATAAAACCCACAATTCATTAATTTAATTGCATTTACTACTGTGTCTTCTGCAATAGGAGAGGCTCCATAAACAACAACTTTCAAGGAACTAAAATCAGTTTTTTCTGCGTTTGGATGTTGAAGCAAAAAAAGTATAACTGCCGGCACCCACAAAGTAAGTTCTATTTTTTCTTTTTCGACTAAATCAAGAATCAAACCTGGATCTACTTCTGGAATTATTAAATTATTGCAACCCTGCAAAAGTCCCCATATCCCAAAATTTGTTCCAGCAACATGATACACAGGCATACATACCATAGCTTTTGAACCTGAAGGGAAAGGGATAACTCCAATAGTATTGTCAGTAGCAGCATAAAAATTTTTATTAGTTAATTGCACTCCTTTGGGATGACCTGTTGTACCTGAAGTGTAAAGTTGAATTACGTCATCATGTTCATCTGATGCAAGTTGGGGGTCAATGTCATCATTTTCATCTTTCCATTGGGAATAAGTCATCCAATTCTTATTATTTCCTTCAAGACAAATAATCTGTTTTATAAAAGGTAACTTGGTTTCAATTTCTTCAATTATTTCAAAGAAATCCGGACTTACGAAAAGAATTTCACTTTTTGAATCTTCTAATACATAAGCGACTTCTTCTGCAGCGAGCCTCCAATTAACTCCAACTACTACGGCTTTTGATTTGAGAGCCCCGTAAAAAATTTCAAAAAAATAATCTGTATTTTTAGCTAAGTATGCGACTCTAGAATCTGGTTTTATTTGAAAGCTTAATAAACCTTGAGCTACACGATTCGCATTTGAATCAAGTTGAGCGTATGTTTGCTGTCTGTCTAAAAATTTTATTGCTATATCATCTGCAGATTCTTTGCATCGCCATCTCAAACTTTCTGCTAAAGAGTCTTGTAATTTTATATCCATTATTCTCTCACTTATTTAATCTCTACCTGATGAACCAAAACCTTTAGTTCCTCTCTCTGTTTCTTCAAATTTATCCACAATTTGGAAAATTGGTGAAGCTACTTCTAGAAACATCATCTGGGCTATTCTATCTCCTCTATTTATTGTAAAAGAATTCTTCGATCTATTCCAAAGCGAGATCATAATTTCTCCTTGATAATCTGAATCTATCAAACCGATTAAATTACCTAAAACAATACCATTTTTATGACCTAGCCCTGATCTGGGCAATATGAAAGCTGCATAATCTGGATTACCTATATAAATAGAGAAGCCAGTAGAAAATAAATAAGTTTCATTTGGTTCTAAAGTTATTGACTCATCTATATTTGTTCTTAAATCTAAAGCAGCGGATCCATCAGTATTAAATTTGGGCAAAGGTATATCGTCACCCAAATTTTTATCGATAATCTTGATTTGGATTTTAATCTTATTGATCTTTTCTGAAGTTTTTTTTGATTTTAAAAAATTTGAAATAAGATTCGGCAAAATAAAACCGATAACCCTTCTCAATATCCATCTAAGCATTTAGAGATATTTTGCAATAAATTCAATGATACTTCTCGATAATTTCTTTTTTGAAATTTTCTCAATCTTTTTTTCAATTTTTTCAGTAATTAAATAAACTTCGTTTTCATCTGAGTCAAAACCAATCGAAGAGTCGGAAACATCATTTGCAATAATTAAATCCAAACTTTTTTCATTTAGCTTTTTTTTAGCATTTTCTTTGATGTCTTGAGTTTCAGCAGCAAAACCAATTATTTTTAAGTCTCCTTTGTTCTTAGAAATAGATTTTAGAATATCTTTATTTTCGATAAATTCCATACTTAAATTATCTGCTTTCTTATCTTTTTTTATTTTCTGATTTTCAAATTTTTCAGGTTTAAAATCAGCAACTGCAGCTGTCGAAATAAAAAAATCAAAATTATTTATAACTTTGTTTACTTCTTTAAACATTTCATCTGCAGATTCAACATCTATTCTTTCTATTTCATCAGGTGTTTTTAAACTGACTGGGCCGCTAATCAAACTAACAAGGCCACCCTCATCTCTTGCAGCCTCTGCAATTGAAAAGCCCATTTTCCCCGAGCTTCTGTTGGAAATATATCTAACAGGGTCTATTTTTTCGCGAGTTGGACCTGCAGTTATTAATATTTTTTTTCCTGCCAGTAGGCCTTCTGAAAAGTTTGTTGCTACTTCACTGACAATTTCTTGAGGTTCAGACATTCTGCCATACCCTTCGTCGCCACAGGCCTGTTCGCCAGAATTGGGTCCAATCGGGATAAAATTATTTTTTATTAAAATTTGATAATTTTTTTGTGTTCTTGAATCGGCCCACATGGCTTGATTCATAGCGGGTGCAAAAAATGTTTTAGATTCTGCTGCTAAGCAAACTGCAGTCATTAAATCGTCTCCTTTGCCGGCAGCTAATCGTGAAATTGAATTAGCAGAACACGGAGCAATGAGAATAACGTCACTCCATTTTGCTAATTCTATATGACCCATCGCAGCTTCAGCCTCAGTGTCTAAAAGATCAGCATGAACTTGATTTCCTGATAAAGCTTGCATAGTAAGGGGCGTAATGAATTCTTGTGCAGCTTTTGTCATTAAAACCCTTACATTTGACCCAGCTGTTTTGAATAGTCTAATGATCTCTGCTGCCTTATAGGCAGCTATTCCACCAGTTACACATAAAAGTATGTGTTTGTTAGCTAATTGTTTCATTTAGCTCCGAATTATACTCTAGATAGGTTTCAATGAAGTTTAGATTCTGGTATAAAACAACACCTTTTAGAGGTTTTTATGAGTAAACAATGTCAAGTAACAGGTAAAATTCCAATGTCTGGAAATAACGTTTCCAAAGCTGTGAATAAAACTCGCAGGAGATTTATGCCTAATCTTCACAAACATAGATTTTGGATTGAATCTGAAAATCGTTATGTAACGCTTAATATTTCAACAAAAGGTCTTAGAATTATAGATAAAAAAGGAATAGACAAAGTATTGGAAGATATTAGAAATAGAGGAGAAAAAGTATGAGAGAAAAAATAAAATTAGTATCTTCAGCAGGAACTGGTCATTTTTATACTACCGATAAAAACAAAAGCAGTACACCTGATAAAATCGAAATCAAAAAATTTGACCCAAAAATAAAAAAACACGTCCTTTATAAAGAAGAAAAAATTAAATAAAGTGTCTGGCATTTATCTTGCCTCTAAATCTCCGCGACGTAATGAGATTTTAAAATCATTAAAGGTAGAATTTGAGGTTCTGAATTATTATCACGAAGAATCTGCCCCATTTGAAAATGAATCAGCCTATGACTTTGTAGAGAGAAATACTAAAGAAAAGTCATTATCTGCATTTGCCCACCTTCAAGAAAATCAAAAAAAAATTCTTCCTGTTTTGACCGCAGATACAATTGTAAGTATTGGTGACAAAATTTTAGGAAAGCCAGAAAATAAAGATCACGCTATCTCAATGCTTTTGGAGCTTTCCGGACAGTCTCATGAAGTTATTTCTTGTGTTTCCTTAGGCATTTTAGATGACTCCGAATCTGATACTGTGAATTTCAACATGAATATTGTGGAGACCAAAGTATTTATGAAAACACTCACAGCATATGAGTGTTCAAAATATTGGGATACAAGAGAATCTTTAGATAAAGCCGGGAGCTATGGCATTCAAGGAATTGGAGCAACTTTTATTGAAAAAATCGTAGGCAGTCATTCTAATGTTGTGGGTTTACCTATTTTTGAAACTTGTAAAATTTTAGATGACTTAAAAATTAATTATTGGCTTTCTAAATAATTAAAAAGAATTTTCTTGATTGCTATAAAATCAATTGATGAAATTAATTAGTTACATCAGTTCTCTAATTATAGGCGCATCACTAATTTTGGTATTTGAACCTTTTAATTTCTGGTTTTTAACTTTTTTTATTCCTCTTTCCCTTTATTTTTTAATAAAAGATCATGATATTAAAAGTTCTTTTTACCTTGGTTGGTTTTTTGGATTTGGATTATGGTTGATAGGAATTTTTTGGATAGAAAATAGTATTTATTTTTATGGAGGGGCGACTAAGTCTGTATCTTACTCTTTAGTTATTTGCCTTTCTGCCTTTTTAGCTTTACTGAATGGTATTTTTTTTGGGATATTTGCTTATTGCAAAACAAAAACTAATTTTGATATTTTATTTTTATTTCCTTCGATATGGGTAGGCTCAGAATGGATTAGAGAATTTTTATTATCTGGATTCCCCTGGTTTTATCTAGGCTATACAAGTTTAGATAATTTCTTTTTTTCTGGTTTTATTCCGATATTTGGAGTTTTCGGAATGAGTTTTATTT
This sequence comes from uncultured SAR86 cluster bacterium, assembly GCA_902614235.1. Taxonomy (GTDB): domain Bacteria; phylum Pseudomonadota; class Gammaproteobacteria; order Magnimaribacterales; family AG-339-G14; genus CASICS01. Next base: position 37,982 of record CACMKG010000001.1, on the reverse strand, counting down.
TAATATTTATTCCAGCCCTAATTTTTGTTTTAGGTGAAAGTCTTATATCAGGCCGTAAAAAAAATATATCTTTTATCTATTTAACTATTTTTTCTTTATTTTTAATTGCGTCTTTTTCATCCTATAAGGTTGAGTGGACGACTAAGAAAGATGAAGTAAATATTGTGATTATTCAACCCAATATAAGCATTGAAGAAAAATGGAGCTTTCAAGGAGAAAATGAATCAATAAATCTGTTTAAATCAAAAATTAAAGAACACTCAGTTAAGTCAAAAGATAGAGATATTTTATCAATAATTTTTTGGCCTGAAGTTTTTTTGCCTGGGCTGAGTTCCAAGTATACGAAAGTCATTGACGAACTAGAAATTTATATTTCTGAGTCTAATTTTGCTTCTATTTTTGGAATTTTATCAAAAAGTAATAACGAAGAAGGTGTGAGTAATTCTTTAATGTCCTTAGGAAAATTAAATGGCAAATTTGATAAACAAAAGTTAGTACCATTTGGAGAATATGTCCCTTTTACCATTTTTGATTCATTTTTTAGCTTTTTTAACTTCAATCGACCAAATGTAGTTTCTTCAGATAACAATGTTTTAATAAAATCAAAAGATCTAAACATTTCCTCTGCTATTTGTTATGAAATAGCCTATCAAGATATTTTTCTTAAACATGGCAAGCAAAGTAATTTATTATTTAATGCTAGTAATGACAATTGGTTCGGAGACACTATTGGGCCTTATCAACACTTGCAGATTGCTAGATATAGAGCAGCAGAAAATAGAAAGCCTTTAATTAGAAGTACAAGCACTGGTGTAAGTGCTCTAATAAACAAATTTGGCAGTGTTGTAAAAAGTATTGATATAGATAACTTAGAACAAAAAGTCAGTAACTCTCAACAAATAGAATCTATAATTTTTACTAGAAGCGGACACACTCCTTTTATAACTTTTGGTAAGTGGCCTTCAATTTTTTTTATTTTAATCCTTATATTTGGGTCTTTTTTTTATAAAATGTTAATAAATGAAAAAGATTAGGTTTTATATTGTCTCTTGCTTATTAGTAAGCTGCACAATTAATCCAAATTTTGAAAAATACTCAATGATAGATCCAAATAATTTTAGTAAGTTAAATAAAAACAAAACACATATTTTGATAAATCTTGATAGTCAGACTCTTTTTTTAAAAACTAGGAATAAAGAAAAAGAATACCCCATCTCTTCTTCTGCATTTGGTATTGGAAATATAGAAAATAGTTTTAAAACTCCTCTAGGTGCTCATGTAATTTCTGAAAAAATTGGAAAAGAAATGCCAAAAGGCGCGGTTTTCAAAGGCAGAGTCTGGACTAATGAAATAGCCAAAATCATAGAAGACCCCATAGACATACCAGAAGATGTCATAACCTCAAGAATTCTATGGCTCGATGGTTTAGAGATAGGGAAAAATAGAGGTGGTATTGTTGACTCTAAATCAAGATACATTTACATTCACGGCACTGCTGAAGAGGGCTTGATTGGACAGCCGGCATCTTTGGGTTGCATAAGAATGCTCAATGATGATGTTATAGAAATCTTCAACAAGGTAAGGGTTGGAACACAAGTATTGATTTTTTCTAATAAGGAACCATATAACATATTATGAAATTAATAAAAATTATTTCTCTAAATTTAATTCTTTTTTTTACTGGTTTAGGTTTTTCTGAATCCAGCAAAAGCACTAGTGATTGTCCCGAGTTGCTTGATCACGAACTTAGAGTTTTGGATTCAAATAAAACCGAAAATCTATGTAAATACAAAGACAAAGTAATTTTAGCAGTTAACGTTGCAAGTAGATGTGGCTTTACTTATCAGTACGAAAGCTTACAAGCTTTATATAAAGAATATGCAGAAAAAGATTTTGTAATTTTAGGATTTCCATCAAGAGATTTTATGTTTCAAGAATTTAGCGATGAAGGAGATGTTAAAGAGTTCTGTAGTACAAATTATGGAGTTTCTTTTCCTCTTTTCGCTACGTCTAGTGTTACAGGCAGCAAAGCCAATTCATTTTATAAGCAAATCTTTGAATTATCTGGTTCAGAACCATCGTGGAACTTTACTAAATATTTAATTTCTAAAGAAGGGAATTTAGTAAACACTTTCTCTAGCAAAGTAGAGCCAAATAGCCCAGAAGTTATAAAAAATTTAGAATTGCTTTTATAAGGACCTTGCCTCGGAAGAATCAGCGCTAATAACTTTATCTGCTTTTCTTGTAGCAAAGATACCGTTATCCACAACTCCGGGAATTCTGTTTAATCTAATCTCGGTTTCGTAAGGAACATCAAAATTCAAATTAATTACGTCTAATATTTGGTTTCCATTATCCGTAACAAATCCTACTCGATATGTTGGCTTTCCTCCCATTGCAACAATTTGTCTAGCTACATAGCTTCTAGCCGAAGGTATAACTTCAATTGCTAGAGGAAAAGCTCCTAATTTTTTTACAATTTTACTATCATCAATAATGCAAATAAATTCTCTTGAAGCTGCAGCAACGATTTTTTCTCTTGTATGTGCACCTCCCCCACCTTTTATCAATTCAAATTTATCATTAACTTCGTCTGCGCCATCAACATATAGATCTGGTCCTCCAACATCATTTAATTCTGAAATTTCAAACCCCTCAGATCTTAAAATATCACTACTTGCTTCAGAACTAGAAACCAAAGCTTTTATTTCTGGCTTTTCTTTTTTTATAATTTCAATAAAACAGTTTGCCGTAGAGCCTGTGCCAATACCCAAGATAAAATCCTTGTGAAACTTATTTTTGACGAGCTCGTAGGTATAAGAAGCTACTAATTCTTTTGATGTCATTAATGCTTAGTTTAATTTACTGGAACTTAATATATCTAAAAGTATAATGCTTTGCTCCTGTTATCACTATGAATAAATATAGCAAAAAGTATTTAGACAAAATATCTTCATCTAAAGTTTATGATGTCGCAATAAAAACTCCTATTACAAAAGCAGAAAGTGTTTCTTCACAATTTTCTAATAAAATATATTTAAAAAGAGAAGATCTTCAGCCTACACACTCTTTTAAGATTAGGGGTGCATATAATAAAATTTCTAATTTAGTTGAACGAGAAAACACAAAACATGTAGTTACTGCCTCAGCCGGAAACCATGCTCAAGGTGTTGCCTATTCTGCTAAAAGCTTAAAAATTAAGTCGACCATTTTTATGCCGAAAACGACTCCCTCAATAAAGGTTGAATCTGTTAAAGGTTATGGCGCAAAAATTGTTCTAGTAGGAGATAATTTTGATGAAGCTTTAGAGGAATCTTTAACTTTTTGTAAAATCAAAAACTTGCCCTTTATTCATCCATTTGATGATCCATTTGTAATTGCAGGACAAGGAACAATCGGAAAAGAACTTTTAGATCAATTCAATAAAAAAATTGATATTATTTTTATTGCAGTTGGAGGTGGCGGTTTAATTTCTGGCATGGGTGCATATGTTAAAACTGTTGATCCAAAAATAAAAATAGTTGCTGTTGAAGCTGCTGACGCCGCAGGTCTTAATAGCTCTTTGAAAGCAAATAGAAGAGTAAAACTCAAAGAAGTGGGTTTATTTGCTGATGGAGCAGCTGCTAAACAAATCGGTAAGCATAATTACAAATTAATTACTGAATGGATTGATGATTCTATAACTGTCAGTACCGACGAAATTTGTGCGGCTGTAAAGGACACTTTCATTGATACTCGCACTATTCCTGAACCAACTGGGGCTTTAGCTCTTGCAGGATTAAAAAAATATGTAATAAACAAAAAGATAAAAAATAAAAATTTAATTGCGACTTACTGCGGATCTAATCTAAATTTTGAATCTCTTGCTCATATTGTTGAAAGATCAAAAATGGGTGAGAAGAAAGAGATGATTTTTGGAATAAATATTCCTGAAAAAAAAGGAACATTCAGAAAATTATGTAAATCTATAGGTCAAAAAAATATTACTGAATTTAGCTATAGACTAGACAAAACGCAGGAAGCAAAAATTCTTCTTGGATTAGAATTTAATAAAGGAGAAAAAGAAAAAAATTCCTTTATTAAATCTATGAAACTCAAAAAATATAAAATCACCGATTTAAGTGATGACGAGATATCTAAAGTACATTTAAGATACATGTCAGGTGGAAGAGCTCCTGAACTATCAAATGGAGAAACGGAAGAAGTTTTTAAAGTTGACTTTCCTGAAAGACCCGGTGCCCTAATGCAATTTTTAGATTTACTGAAGGATAAGTGGAATATCTCGCTTTTTCATTATAAAAATCAAGGATCAATCTATGGTGGCGCTTTAGTTGGGTTCACTATTAAAAGCTCACAATTTAATAAACTCAATAAAGACTTATTGAATACAGAATATCCTTTTACGAGAGTTTCAGAAAACGCTGGTTATAAAGCGTTTTTAAAGTAACCTTCAGGAGTTAGCAACCTACCTAATTTAAAATCATGTGGTTCGATGTCGAATTCGTCTAAAATTTGAAATTCGTACCCTAAACCCAAGCATTTATTTGAGTTAATTTCTGCTAAGGAATTGTCATAAAATCCCCCACCAAATCCTAATCTGTAAAGATTTTTATTTATAGCTCTGAAAGGTACTAATATTAAATCTAGCTCATTTATATCTAAGGGATTCATATTTTTTGAAGGTTCGAGGATACCAAATCTATTTTTAGTGAATTTATCGGTTTTTAAGTATTTAAAAAAATTTAATTTTTTATTATTTTTATCTTTTGGTAGTTTTGGTAAGAATATTTGAATTCCTGCCTTCGTTAAATAATCATTCAGATATACTGTATTCACTTCATTGTGGAGTGAAAAATAAGACCCTATTTTTTTATACTTTTTGGTATCTACGAATTTTATAAAGTTACTTAAAATTCTATCGTCGAAATTTTTTTTTTCTTTTGCTGATAAGTTGGCGAAACACTTATTTACAAGATTTCTAGCTTCTTTTTTAGTCATTGCTCAAGGCTTTCCCAAGTTACCGCTATTGAATTTCCCTGAACCGAAAGTTCAGGTCGGGAAGAATCTCTTTCCATCAGGCTGCCCTAGTGGGCGCTCAACAGGAGTTAGTATCAAATTCCCTATTTATTTTGTATCGGCTCAAAGTGTTATTCAATTGGCAAATAACCCAGGAAGCGAATAAATTATAACAAAGTTTAGAGCTTGGATAGCTCAGATATTTCATCTACTAACTTTAAACTTAAGCTATCGTCAACTGTTTCTTTTTTTGGATCTTCAGAAACATCATTATTTTTCTTGGTTTCAATATTGGTTTCTTTAGATTTAGATTCAGTTTCTTTATTAGACTCGTTCATCATTTCATTTGTAATTTCTAAACCTGCTAAGAGGGCTACTTTTTCAACTGAAAGAAATTTTGTTTGTCTTTTTAGTTTTTTAATTTTTTTATTTAGGTAATCAGCTGCTTCCAGTAATGCTACTTGTTCTTCTTCTGGACAATATAGTTGATAATCAATTCCCGCTATTTTTAAAGATATGATATCTTTTGATTCTTCATCGCTCATATAGACTCCAATTTATTTATTAGATTTTCAATTTTATTTTTGGTTAATTCAAGCTTTTCTTTTAAGTTTTTATTTTCTAAATTCAGTTTAGAATTTTTATTTCTTAAATCTTTATTTGCTTCACGTAATTTTTTTGATAAATCTAAAAGTTCACTCAGATTTTTTTCTAAATTATCCTTAGGCATACTTAATTTTAGTCTTCTGCTAGAAGAGAAGCCACAATAATATAAAATACCTGCCATGAATGAATATTTGGAAAGAAGAAAAAAATTAGTTTCAAAAATGCCCAAGAATTCTTTGGCAATTATTTTTGGCTCAAATACTCAAATAAGGAATGGGGATGTAGAATTTCCTTTCCGTCAAAATAGTGATTTTCTTTATCTCATTGGTTTTGATGAACCCAATGCTGTTGCAATTATAGAATCTGATGATTCAGGAGAATTTACCATCTTCTGCCAAGACAAAGACCCTTCTAAAGAACAATGGGAAGGAAATAGGATGGGGCCAAGTAATTGTAAAAAAATTGGAGCAAAGTCGGGTTTTTCAATTGAATTATTCAACAAGGAAATACCTAAATTTTTGATTAACAAAGAAAGAATTTATTTTCAGAAAGATTTGAATAATATTTTAGAAAATGAAGTTAATAAAAATTTAACTTTGCTAAAGAAAACTAATTCAAGAACAAATAATTTTGTTCCAGAAGAAGTTCACTCTATTGACTCCCTTTTACATGAAATTAGATTATTCAAAACTAAAGAAGAAATAAAAATAATTAGAGAAGCATGTGAAATATCATCTGCTGCGCACATAAGGGCCATGCAGAATGTTTGTCCTCAAATGTATGAGTATCAATTAGAAGCTGAATACGTTCACGAGTTTATGAAAAAAGGTGCTAGAAATTGCGCTTATCCATCTATAGTTGGTGGAGGAAAAAATGCATGTATTCTTCATTACAATGATAATAAAGATCTACTCATGGATGGAGATTTAGTTCTTGTCGATGCAGGATGCGAGTTGAATGGATATGCCAGCGATATTACAAGAACTTTCCCAATTAACGGTAAGTTTTCAAAGGCTCAAGAAGCAGTTTATGAAATTGTTTTAGAAGCAAATAAAGAGTGTATCAAGACAGTGAAAAAGGGCCTTACTCCTAACGAAACAGAAAAAAAAGCAATAGAAATAATTACTCAAGGTTTAGTTGATTTAAGTATCTTAAATGGAGAATTAAACGAATTAATTGAAAAAGAAGCTTATCGAGATTTTTATATGCACAGAGTTGGTCACTGGATGGGAATGGATGTTCATGATGTAGGTAGTTATGGTCTAAATGGAAAATGGAGAAAATATTCACCTGGCATGATTACAACAATCGAACCAGGAATTTACTTCAAAGAAAATCTCAAAAATGTTCCAGAGGAATATTTAAATATTGGGATAAGAATTGAAGATGATGTTTTAGTAACTGAAGGTGATCCAGAGGTTTTAACTTCTTCAGTTCCAAAAACAATAATAGAAATTGAAAAAGTTATGAGTTCATAGATGAGCTTTGATTTATTAATAATTGGTTCAGGAGTTGTTGGTTCAGCTTTAGCGATTAAAACTTCACAACTAGGCTATAAAGTAGCAATAATCGATTCGAGAGAAACTTTTCCAAATAGCTACAGACATCTTTCAGTAAACCAAAAAAGTAAAGCTTTTTTAAATGAAATAGATGTTTGGAAAAAAATTGAGAATTCTGCTTTTCCTTATGAACAAATAAAAGTTTGGGATCAGGAGGGTACTGGTTTTATTGACTTTAATGCCAAAGAAACAAATTTGCCTAATCTCGGCTTTATTGTAAGAGAAGGAGAAATTCAAAAAAATTTAATAGAACAATTTCAAAAAAATAATGTTAAAAATTTTTGGGGAGAAGCTCTTCTCAAAATTGATTACTCATTAGATGAAATTGTTTGCAAAACCAGTAAACAAACTCTTAAAACTAAAATGATAATTGGATGTGATGGCATGAATTCAAAAGTAAGAGAATTGTCAGGAATTGATTTTAGATCTTGGAGTTACAATCAAACTGCAATAGTTACAAATTTTAAAACTGAAATTAATGATAGTTGTATTAAGCAAACGTTTACTTCTATTGGGCCTCTTGCCCTTCTTCCAATTAAGAAAGATGAATCTACTATGATTTGGTCAATAGATGATGATACGTCTTATAAATTTATTTCGATGTCTGATGAAGAATTTACTGCTGAAGTTAAAAATAAATTTAGTGAACAAATTGGTAAGTTAGAAATGGTTTCAAAAAGACAGCATTTTGCTTTACATCATCTTTCGGCTAAAACTTTTGCAAATAATGGAGTTTTTCTAGTTGGAGATTCTGCGCATCATATCCACCCTTTGGCTGGTCTAGGACTTAATGCTGGTATTGGAGACGTTGAATGCCTAGCAGAATTAATAAAGATGAATGGACTGGAAAAAATAAAAGAAATAACTTCCTCTTATAATAGAAAAAGAATCCCAATCAATTTAGCGCTTGCAGCTAGCATGGAAGCTTTTAAAAAAGGTTTTAGTCAAAAAAATATTTGGATAAAGTTGTTTAGAAATACTGCCTTCAACCTTGTCAACAAATTATCACCGCTAAAGAAGAAGTTTATGGAATTAGCGACTGAGCTTTAACTGCAAAATTTATACAAATCCAAAGTACATTCCAGATAAAAAAGTAAGAATACAAACAGAACCAGATACGAAACTTAAAACTATTCTTTCTTTAGGACCCTCTTCTTTAGAAATTAGTGAAAGAAATAAACTCATGCTTACAAAAAAACTCCCAACAAAAATATACCACCACAAGATTTGCGTGAAAGCAGAGAAAGTAAAAATCCAATAAAATAAGTCAAATAAAATAGTTAAAATTCCGGGAATAAAATTAAAAAAAGTACCTATAAAATAAGTTATTACAAATATCGTTAAAAAGGATAGCCCTGCATAATTTTTTAATCGGCCCAAAGAATTAGCTTTTTCATTAGTAAAAGAACCTATAGAAGCAATTGCACTTCCAATGAAAAAAGCCCACCAAAAAAATTTCAATATAATCATATTTATATGTTTGGTTGAAATACTACCAAAGAAATAATAATTAAGAGCAGAATAGTTGGAATCTCATTAATTATCCTAAAAAATCTTTCCGAATATTGGTTCAAATCCTCTTCGAATTTTTTTAATGAAAAAAATAAAAAAAAATGAAACAGAGTCATTAAAAAGACAAAGAAAAATTTTAAAATCAGCCATTTTTGAATTCCCAAATAATAAATTAATGCCAATCCAGAAATCCATACTATTATCATTGCAGGAGTAGCTATAACTCCATACAGCTTAGATTCCATAACTTTAAAAACACTACTTAAATAAGATTCGTTGTTATGTTTTGCATGATAGACAAATAATCTTGGTAAATAAAAAAGTGCAGCCATCCAAGCTATCACAGACACAATATGTATTGTTTTAATCGTGAGAAAGATCATTTATGACCACTTAGCTTCGGGAGGCATTGACATCAAAATGGCTTCTGTTGATCCGCCAGTTTTCAATCCAAATAAAGTTCCTCTATCCCATATCAAATTAAATTCAACGTACCTTCCTCTTTTAATTAATTGTTTTTCTTTTTCTTCTTTTGTCCACTTTTTATCTTTGTGAGTCTCGATAATTTCTGTAATTGCATCTAAAGTCTTTTTTCCTACTTCTTTTATAAAGTTAAAATCACTCTCCCAATCGTTTGTATTTAAATGATCAAAAAAAATACCTCCTACTCCTCTTGCTTCATCTCTGTGAGGCAAATAAAAATATTCATCACAATTTTTTTTAAAATCCTTGTAATAATTTTTATTAGTTGAATCACAAGATTCTTTCATTTTTCTATGAAAAGTATCTGTATCTTTTTGATTCTCGAAAGTAGGAGTCATATCTGCACCGCCTCCAAACCAAGAATCATCAGTAACTAAAAATCTTGTATTAAAGTGAAAAGCTGGAACTTTAGGCGATTGCATGTGCGCAACTAAACTGATCCCTGAAGCCCAGTAATTTGCCGACTTCTCCGTTCCTTTAACTTGCGCTCTATAATCTTCAGAAAATTCTCCTGAAACAGTTGAAATATTCACCCCAACTTTTTCAAAGACCTTGCCTTTCATTATGCTTATCTCTCCACCACCAGAGCCCTTATGAGGCCATGATTTTCTTTCGAACTTGCCCACTTGATCTATTTTTTCAAAAGACTCACAAAATTGGTCTCGTAGAGATTTAAACCAAGCAGATGCCGTCTCTTTTTTTTGATTCGTATCCATTATTTCCAAATACTGGTTTGTTTTTGTATGAGGTTTTTTATAAAGGAAACATGCAACTCCGAATCATTTAGACATGGAGCATAATCAAACTTATGGCCTCCAGCTTCTATAAAAATTTCTTTATTCTCTTCATCGATTTCTTCAATGGTTTCTAAACAATCAACACTGAACCCAGGGGCAACAACTAAAATATTTTTAATATTTTCGGAGGGTAAATTTTCCATAGTCTCGCTAGTGTAAGGCTTCAACCATTCTGCCCTTCCAAAGCGTGATTGAAATGTTGTCGTGTATTTTTCTTCTTTTAAACCTAATTTTTCTGCTACCAAGCGACTCGTCTTTTTACAGAGACAATGATACGGATCACCTTCGGTGAAATTTTTCTTTGGAATTCCATGATAAGAAAAAATTATTTTCTGAGGCGAAATTGTTTCAATTTTCTCCCTAATAGAGTCGGATAATGCCGTTATGTAATCTTCGTCATCATGATAACTGTTTATAAAGTTTAAATTAGGAACCCAACGCCATTTTTGAAGAATTCTAGAGACCTCATCAAAAATACTTCCAGTTGTAGTTCCTGAATATTGAGGAAATAGAGGAAGTACAATTAAATTTCTACAGTCTTTACTTTTTAAAGACATCAATCCTTTTTCTATGCTTGGATTTCCATATCTCATTGCTAATTCGATTTCAAAATTACTAGGCAATTCTTTAGAAAGCTTACTTACTAATTTTTGAGAAAAAACCATTAAAGGAGAGCCCTCTTTCGTCCATACAGATTTATAAAGCTTTGCAGATTTAGAGGGTCTAACTAATAAAATGATTCCATTTAAAATAAACCACCAGATAATTTTTGGTATTTCGACAACTCTTCCATCTGATAAGAATTCTCGTAAAAATTTCCTGACATCCTTAGATTTAAAGCTATCTGGAGTCCCTAAATTACATACAAGTACTCCTATTTTTTTTGAAGAATTGTGATCAAAATCCTGTTCGCCAATAAAAGTCATACAAAAGCTTTTCTAATTCTTTTTACAAACGATCTTACATTTTCTTCTGGTGTCGTTTTCAAAACCCCGTGGCCTAATCCACAAATCCAACCTACTCGATCTTTTGCAGAAAAAGAAGAAATTTCTTCTATGAATTTATCTAAACTTCTTTCCATAGTTTCTTTTGATTGAGTCATAATCTTTTCGTCGAAATTACCTTGAATAAAGCCTTCTCTTGAAGATCTAAAGAAGTCAGTTATTAATTCGCTGGAATCTATTCCTAGACCTGCTAATGGAACCTGCAGCTCATTTTTTATATTCTCTATCAAAAGGTAGTCAACTCCATCTTTAGCATAATAGCCAACCTTTTTATTAAAATTAAGGACAATTTCTTTAAAAACTATCCTTATGTATTTATCAAAGTCTCTTTTACTCAGCTGATTTGCTGCAGAATCAAAAATCATAATTATTTCAGCTCCTGCTTTAATTTGTAGAGAAATATTTTCCTTTAATAGAGGAATTAATTCATTTTTAACTATATCCCATTCGAACTGAGATAAATCGTCAATATCTTTTTCTTTGTTCTTACCCATGGCATAAGAAAGCAATGTCCAAGGTCCACCGACAAAACCAATCATGGATTTATCTTTAGGCAGCTTTTCAATTGTTCTTTCTATTGCTTCAGCTTGAAAATCTAACGATCGAATTGGCAGATGCTGATTGAAAATTTTTTTATAATTTTCCTCACTTAGTAATTCAGAAAATTTAGGCCCAGGATCGTAACTTAAATCCATTCCTAAAGACTCTAAAGGAAAGAGAATATCACTAAATAATATCGCTACATCAAAGTCAAAATCTACAATTGGTCCCATAGCAGTCTCAGCTGCAAGCCTAGGGGTCTTACATAAGTCTTCAAACGAATAAGTTTTTTTTAAATTTTGATAGTGAGAATGATAACGTCCCGCTTGTCTCATCAACCATATTGGAGGAGTTTCTTGCGGTTTCCCTTGCAGTGCATTTAAAAACCTTTTGTTTGGCATTAGTTATTATAGTTCTCTTGCTACTTCCTTTGCTGAATAAGTTAGGATGCAATCAGCACCAGCTCTTTTAAATGAAATCAAAGATTCTTTTATAACTTCTTGAGATAGCCAACCCCTTGCAATTGCAGCTTTAAACATAGAGTATTCTCCGCTGACCTGATACACAAAAGTTGGTATTTTGAATTCTTCTTTTACAGCCTTTACTACGTCTAAATAAGGCATTCCAGGTTTGACCATTACTATATCCGCGCCTTCTTCGATATCCATCGAAACTTCGTGTAAAGCCTCATTAATGTTTCCAACAGCCATTTGGTAAGTATCTTTAGTTTTATTACCAAAGAATTTTGCTGATTCAACTGCTTCCTTAAATGGTCCATAAAACTTCGAACTATATTTCGCTGCGTAAGATAAAATCACAGTATTCTTAAAGTTATTTTCTTCTAACGCTTCTCTTATAACCCCAATTCTTCCATCCATCATATCCGAAGGAGCAATAACATCCGCACCTGCTTTTGCTAAAACCAAAGCTTGTTCTTTTAGAGTGAGTAATGAAGCATCATTGTCTACATCACCCTTGTCATCCAAAACACCGTCATGGCCATGAGTTGTGTAAGGATCTAGCGCAACATCAACAATAATAATAAGTTCAGGAAAGCTTTCTTTTATTTGTCTAATTGCTTTTGTTAAAAAATTATTTTCATTAATAGCCTCTAGCCCTGCGGGATCTTTTTTTTGTTCATCTACAACTGGGAATATAGCGACCGCTTTGATACCTAGAGATACTATTTCTTCAATCTCCTTATTCAGTACATCTAATCCGTATCTTTTAATCTCAGGCATGGATTCAATTTCTTCCTCTCCGGATATGTTCTCTTTAATAAAAATTGGTTGAATTAAATCGTCCACAGTGAGATTTGTCTCAGAAACTAACAACCTTAAACCAGCTTTAGATCTTGTTCTTCTAAGCCTTGTGTAAGGAAATTTTCTATTTAAATTCATCTTTAATATAAATTGGAATGTGATATTACTTTGCTTATTTAACTTTTTCTAGCCAGTCTTCATAATTTAGATAAGGATAAACTTTTCCTGGTATGGTCTTATTTATTTCTTCAAATGTCCTTCCTAAACCACAAGCATGGCTTTTTTCCTTTATTTCAGGATATTTTTCTATCGCATAATCAAATGAACTGGAGCTCATCCAATAAAAATGAGAAACATCTCTAAGATCTTCCGATAACTCTTTTCTAATTAACTGATAAGTGGGAATAATTTTTTTATCGTCTTGAAGTGCTAAATCATGCGTTAGCTTATACCATTTGAGATCTTCAAATAAGTTTTCGGGGGGAGACTCTAATTCGCCCAAACTATCGGAAGAACCATTAATCCACAAACCCTTTTTTGAAAGCGTAAACCAAGTTTTTATTCCACTGGTCCAAATAATATTAGATTCGTCTATTACTCTGACATCATTGAGAGCATTTCCTCTAGTCACATAAATTCCTGAATTAGAAATTTCTTTTAAAATCATAGAAGATTCATCTATAACCTTCCTATCAAACAACGAGAAGTCTTCTTTGTTTTCTGGATAGTAACTTTCTATGTTTTCCAATGACTTATCAGTATATTTCTCATCAGCTATAAAACTATTTTCTTTTAAATTTTTTCCCTGTTCAGTTTCACCTCTTAAACTCAAGGATTTACCCATTTTTAAATTTAAATAACTTACCCCAATCTTTTGATGACAACCTCCTCCATAACTTTTTAAAATTTCTCTCTCCTTTTCCACTAAATGAAAAACTTCTTTATTATTAATTTTATCAAGGACATCTAGAATTTTATTGTCATTAGAACGAGTCTCAATTGCTAAAGCTCCTTGAGCAGGTGCTGCAGGATTTTCAGAAACAGGAAGAATCATCCAATTCAAATCTTCAAAGATCTTAATAATTTCTTTTTTTTCAGTCAAAAATCTTTGGGATTCATTTTTTATGATTCTATCTAAGGCTGCTTTTGCCATTACTAGTCCATCTGAATCTGAATTCATTAATTTCTTTATCCTGGTAAGAATATTTCCTCTTACCTCTTTGAATTCAAGTTTGTCTGGTTGAGAAGGAAGCGCTTTTGGGAGAAATCTTGATAAATTTTCTTTCCGTCTTGGTGAAGAAGTCAGTAAAGAAATTTCTTTTTTTTGAATCGAGCTCTTCTTAAAAAGCAAAATATCTCTTAAATCTGCTCTATCTAAAGTAGCAGAAATTTCAGTGCCAGGCTCCATCTCTACTGGTAAGTCTTTCCAAGAATGAACCGCCAAATCAGCATTTAAATTAATTAATTCGTTTCTTATATCGTTGGTAAAAACTCCAATTTCTGGCATCTCACTCAGTGGTGTGTTTAAATCGATGTCACCCTGCGTTTCTTTATGAATGTATTCGATTTCAATATTCGGAAATTGTTCAATAATTTTATTTCCCACAATCTCCGCTTGAATTTGGGCAAGATGACTTTTCCTTGAAATTATTCTTACTTTTTGCAATATAACTCTTTATTATAATTAATGAGCTAATTATAAATTTTCTGTACAAAAAGAGTAATAATGTTTTTAATACACTAAATCTTCTCAATTCATAATGAACTATTCCAAATTTTTTTCTGATGAACTCACCTCACTAAAGTCTCAGGGTCTTTACCGAAAATTTAGACAAATTAATAGAAATAAGAAAAACTTTCCCAAAGCTACAGAAAGGTTTGAAGGAAAAGAAAGAGCAGTTGAGGTCTGGTGTAGCAACGACTACCTTAATCTCAGCCAACATCCTTTAGTAATTATGGAATCAACTAAAGTTACTAAAGAATTGGGTACCGGATCTGGTGGAACTAGAAATATATCTGGTACATCGACCTATCACGCCGACTTAGAAGATTGCCTAGCTGAACTTCATAATAAAGAATCAAGCTTGTTGTTTCCTTCTGCTTATACTGCAAATCAATCTACCCTATGGACACTTTGCAAAAAATTAGACGGATGTGAAGTTTATTCCGATGAACTAAATCATGCTTCCATGATTCAGGGTATAAAAAATGCTAACGTGCCAACTCATGTTTTTAGACACAATGATACTGATCACTTAGAAGAGCTATTAAAAACATCTAACGCAAACACTCCAAAAATTATTGTTTTTGAATCTCTTTATTCCATGGAAGGTCTTCGATCTCCAATAAGAAAAATTGTTTCGTTAGCAAAAAAATATAATGCTCTGACTTATTTAGACGAGGTTCATTCTGTCGGACTTTATGGTCCAGAAGGAAGAGGAATAGCAGCTGAATTAAATGTCTCCGATGACATCGATATTATCAATGGCACACTATCCAAGGCCTTTGGTCAAATGGGGGGTTATATAGCTGCTAGCTCAGATATTATTGATTTTATAAGAAGCTTTGCTCCAGGATTTATCTTCACTTCATCTGCCAATCCAAGTATTGCTGCAGCATCCTTAAAGGCAATAGAGATAGCTAAAAATGCAGATTTATTAAGAAACAATATTAGAATTAATTCGGATCTCATTAGACAGGGTCTCAGAGACATTCGAATTCCCTTTCTAGAAAACGACAGTCATATTATTCCAATTCATCTTTACGATCCCGACCTCTGTAAAGAAGCCGCTAATGTCCTTATTGAAGAGCATGGTGTTTACATCCAACCAATTTTTTATCCTACTGTTCCAAAAGGAGATGAAAGATTTAGAGTAACAATAACACCTAAACATTCGGCCGAAGATGTTCAAACATTTGTTAATTCGCTTGATAAAGTTTGGTCCAAGTTGAATCTTAAAAGAGCCAAAAAAATTACATCTCGCGTTAGCAAAATTTCTAATTTGTTTTAAAACAATTTTTACAGTCAGGATTCAAAGCTCTCCGACTTCGAATCCCGTCTAATCTCAATGCCTCTACTTCATTAAGTTTAGATTTATAACCTAGACTCAGGGGTGATTCTTGAGGAAGTTCTTAATAAATGGAAGTGAAAACTTCCTCAAGAAAAATCTAGATTAGAAACTGTAATTAATAGACAACCTCGCATTTATGTCCTCTCCAACTGATGCTTGGTGAGTTGAATGTGCGTGAGGGTAATAATCAGTATTAGTTAAGTTTTCAATGTTTAATTGCACTGATGTATCGTTCGAAAGAGTCCAATACATAGCTGCGTCCCATCTAGTGTAACTTGGAAGCAATCCTCCAGAAGCTGCACCATCTTTAATTTGAGATTCGCCTTGTCTTGTAAAACCTAAACCATAGCCAAAACTGTCAGATACATCATAATTGATCCAGCCAGTTGTAGTTGATTCAGGTATTTCTTTCGCAGGTGTCCCAGGAGATGTTTCACCGTCATAATCAGCGTAACCAAAAGCAGCATAAAGTTTTTCATTTATCTGACCTTTTAGCTCTAATTCAAATCCATCTATAGACAAATTAACCGTTTCTGCTTCACCTTGTCCATCAGGTAAAGAAACTTCGTTTTCGCTATCAAAATAGTTTGCTGTAAAAACTAGATTAGGATTGATTTCCATTTTCAAACCAATCTCGGTATTTTCAAAAGTATCTGGATCGGTTATCGCTTGAGCATCTGACTGTTTCTTATACTGTTCTCCGGCTTTTGGATAATAACTTTCGCTATAAGCTACATATAAAGAAACGTTCTCTTGTGGTTTATATGTTATTCCTGCTCGTGGTGAGAAGATATCTCTATCGTTTATGGTTATTCCTCCAGAACCTGTTCTAGTATCACGTACTGTCAACTCCATTTGATCAAATCTTCCAGCTAGGGTAAGTAAAATACTTTCGTTCAAGTTGATTTGATCTTGCAGTGAAATTGAAGTGATCTCCACATCAGTTTCAGTTCTAGCATAAAACGTTCCAGCTTGATCGTAATGAGTAGTGTTCGCAACTCCATCACTATTTTTAGTGAAGTCCATAGGTCTAGAAATTGTAAAAGTTTCTTTTAGACCTTTTCTGTTGGTTGCTCCTGCCACACAATCAGCGTTATTGTCTAAGGCAGCTGTTCCATCATGTGATGAAAAACACTTGTAATAACGTTGGTTTTTGTTTTCGGTATCAAGAATCTCTAGACTAGCAAGAATAGTATGAGTTGCATCACCCATCTCTATTTCGTTTACCCAATCAATATTAAAGATTGTGCTTTCTCTTTCGGTATCATCCTGATAACCATCTGCATCAATAGTATTTCCCGCTGCATTAACGCTAGATGCGTATAAATTTTTATACATCTTGTCGAAATCATTTGCAGTTAAAGAGAAAATAATACGACTAGTGTCTGATAATTCTCGAGTAAATTTTGCTTTAAAAATATCTGCTTCAGTTGTTTGCAGATTTATTCCAGGCGAACCAAATACTACGTCGTCAAATCTTGAGTCAGGATAGTAAGAAGTCAAGCTGGTAGGTATACCTCGATCAATAAATCTTTCATGATCGACCAACTCGTAAGACAAATCTAAAGTTGAATCATCATCTATTTCAGTCCTGTAAACTATGTTTACACCAACTCTATCTCCATCAAAATGATCCCTGTGATTTTCCAGAGTATCGGAATGGAACATTAATCTAATTGCACTATCATCGGAAATATCCATATTAGAATCGAATGCAATATCATATGCACCAAAACTATCCATACCAGCATTAATCGATCTGAATGACTCACCAATCATTGGTTTTTTCGACACACGATTAATTAGACCACCTCTGGCATCTCGACCAAATAAAAGAGCATTTGCTCCTTTTATTACCTCAACTTGTTCAATATTATATAAAGATCTGTAGTATTGAACGTCATCTCTAGTTCCATCTAAATAAAAGTTTGCAGTTGATCTGACCCCTCTGAAAACAATGGCATCCCTATGACCTTCTCCTTGGGTTGTGTTAACTCCTGGTGTGTAACGAACTATATCGCCAAGCTCTCTATAACCTTTCATCATGATCTCGTCGTCAGTAATTATTGAGACGGATTGAGGAACGTTAAGAACAGGAACTGGAGTTTTAAAAGCAGTAACTTGGTCAGATTGTAAAACCTTACCTTTTACTTCTAATTCTTCAGTATCTTGTGCGAATAATAAACTGCTAGATATCAATCCAGCAGAAATTAAAACTCCATGTAAAAGTTTTTTCATAATTATTACGTTGATGCTTATTTGTGATGTGAATGATAATGATTATCATTAACAATGTAAAGAAGAATGATTCTCATTTACAAAAAAAATATAGTTATTACTATTTTTTTATTTAGAAGCTTTTTTTAAAAATATAATTAAGAGGCTGGATAAAAGCGTCGCCACATTCTTAAGCCGAGAAATAATGAAATAATCCAGGCAATCAATTCAATATAGTTTGGATTACTGTTATAGCCAAAAAATCCTTTAAAGAAAACTCCTACTCTTCCGCTATCGTGCAGCAAATGGGTGTATTTTTCCTTGCCCTTGATATTATAGGTATACAACCATTTTGAATCTTCTTCAGATAAAACTTTTTTTGGTTCTAATATATCCCAAGGTCTATTTATTTCAGATTTTGATTCTATTCCAATTAACCCTAAATTATTAGATTTAGCTAAATAGCTTTCTACTTCGTGAGTTCCATAAGCAATCATTCCAGAAGCCAAAAAAACTAATAGCAAAGTTGTATATTTAAAAAAGGGCCTAATATCTATTTTCTTACCTTGTACTACAATCAAATAACCAATCAAAATTGCTAACAACATTCCGCTAAGAAAACCAATGTAGGAAAAGCTTCCTGTTACAGAGAAACTTCCAATTAAAAAAACGACTGTTTCAAATCCCTCTCTAATGATTGAAAAGAAAACAACAAAGAAAATTCCCCAAGAAGAGCTTGTTATAGCATCTTGAGCCTTCCCTTCTAGATCTGCTCTATTACTAACATGCTTGGACAGCCAAAAGATGACATACCAAATAAATCCAGCAGTGATAAACATAAAAATTGCCTCGAAAAGAGCTTGTAAAGAGTTATTTCCAAGTGCTTGTTGACCCAATAAAATTAGATAAGCCACAATAAGACTGGCTATGATTGAAGATGCAACTCCCATCCATAGCTTTGTTAAAGCTCCGGCAATTTGTTGTTTTAATAAGAAAACATAAATAATCCCAACTATTAGCGTCGCCTCTAATGTTTCTCTAAAAACGATAATGAATTCATTCATGAAAACCAGATGATAGTCATTCTCATTTCAAATGCAAGCAAAAAGTAAATTAAAAGTGAAAGATTCGGTCAAAGGAGTAGAATCACTAAAATGGCAATAAAGTTTATTAAACTATTGTTGATTTTATTTTTTGTTAATCCTATTTCAGGTAAAGATTGGATTATTTCACCTAGCAATAATGCTCAGGAAGAAATTCAAGAGGCTTTGATATTAGCTGAGCCAGGAGACCAAGTCTTGCTTACAAAAGGCACTTATAACTTAAATCATGGTCTTTCTTTAGATATTGATAATGTTTCAATCTTAGGTGCAGGTATGTATGAGACCATTTTAGATTTTAGCAATCAAGAAACAGGGGCTCAGGGTTTATTAGTTACCTCAGATAATGTTCTCATGCAAGACTTTGCGATCGAGAATGCAAAAGGAGATGCAATTAAATCCAAAGGAGTAAAAAATATTAGTTTTATCAAAGTAAGAACTGAATGGACGAATGGGCCAGATTCTAAAAACGGTGCCTATGGGCTTTACCCTGTTGAATCCATAGGTGTTCTTATTGATGGTTGCGTTGCCATTGGAGCTTCTGATGCTGGAGTCTATGTGGGACAGTCAGAACAAATAATAGTAAGAAATACTAGAGCAGAGTTTAATGTAGCAGGAATAGAAATCGAAAATTCTTATTACGCAGATGTTTATAATAATATTGCTACTAATAATACTGGCGGCATTTTAATTTTTGATCTTCCGAACCTACCGAAGCAAGGAGGAAAGTTCGTAAGAGTCTTTCAGAATAAATCTTTTAATAATAATACCGATAACTTCGCTCCAGAAGGTAACATAGTTGGATTGGTTCCCAGTGGAACTGGACTTATTATTATGGCTAATAGAAACGTAGAGGTTTTTGATAATAGTTTTGATAATAATCAGACCGTACATGTCGCTGTTGTAGCTGGAGATTTAGAATCGGGAGATGAAAATTACGATCCTTTTCCGAAAGGAATTCAAATTCATAATAATCAATACTCAAACGTAGGCATGAAACCGGATGTTTCTAGAGGAGATCTTTCACCAATTTTAATGGATATTGCAAAAGGTGATATGCCTGACATTATTTGGGATGGCCTCTTGCCTATGAGCGAATTATTTTTTGGTCAGCCAGAAAAAGAAAAAATAATTATTGAAGAAGCTAGTGATACAAATTTCTTAGATTTGGATGTCTTTTGGTACGTAGCTTTTCCTTTTTTTCATTCTCCATCAAGAGATAAAAGCGAATTTAAAGGATCAATTACAAACCTACCTCCGATCTCAAAATGGAATTAAAAAGCTCTTTTCTGGTTTTTCTTTTTCTATTTTCTCTTAGTGTGAATGCGGTAAATCAAGAGGCGATTCTTTCTAAAAAACCTGAAAAAAAACTCTCCGATTATGAATTTTTTAATGATGCAGTCGCACAAATACCTATGAAAAATGTTTTACCATATGTACTTCATTCTGCCTTGTTTTCAGATTATGCGGATAAACACAGATTTGTTTACGTACCCAAAGGGAAAAAGGCTAAATTTATTCCCAATCAAGTATATGATTTTCCTGTAGGTTCGGCCCTAGTAAAAACCTTTTCTTATCCGCAAGCACTTAATGGAGGCCGAATGTTATTAGAGACTAGATTGTTACTTAATCAGAAATCAGGATGGGCAGCACACACCTATGTCTGGAATAAAGAACAAACAGAAGCATATTTAAAAGTCACGGGTCATACACATGAATCCATGATGTATTTTTTGGATGGAGAAAAAAAATATGTTGACTACAGAGTTCCTAATCAAAATCAATGCAAAGAATGTCATTTAAAAAGTGACGCCATTATGCCAATTGGTCCTAAGTCTCGAAATCTAAATTTCTCTATCCAATATGAAGAAAAATTAGCTAATCAGATTTCTTTTTGGATGGAAAAAGAAATTGTCGAAAATCATGTTCCACTCGATTTAATAGTTAATTGGTCAGATGATGCTGCCCCGCTTACTGCAAAAGCTAGAGCATATTTAGATATCAATTGCGGTCATTGTCATATGCCTGGTGGCTCGGCTGATACGACTGGATTGAATTTAAATTTAACTGAAACAGAAGACAGAAAAATAGGAATTTATAAAAAACCAGTTGCAGCAGGAAGAGCTAGCGAGGGCATGAAGTTTTCTATTGTTCCAGGTAAACCGAATGAGTCGATTTTATTGCATAGAATGGATTCTTTGGATCCTGGAGTAATGATGCCTGAATCGGGAAGGAAATTGTCTCATTCAGAAGGAGTTGCTCTAATAAATGATTGGATCATTTCTTTGAAATAAAAGATATTAATTCCTGGTTTGCTATTAAGGGTTTCGTTAACCATAGCCTTAGCCACTGAGTCCCCTTCTATACTTTTAAACTTTGTAAAAGGGCCCACCAAAAACACATCCATAATTTTAGAAAAAAAGTCTGCTACGGCTGTATCCCATTTTTCAGAAGAAGCTTTCCCTTGAAGATGTCCTGGTCTAAAAAAGTTAGTTGATTCAAACTCTAATTTTATTATTTCATTTTCTACTTTTCCTTTGATATCCATGTAGGTATTCAAAGATCCCTCTTTGACTCCAACCGCCGAAACCAAGGAAATAGTCTTTGCGCCAGAGGCTTTAGCTTTCTTTGCAGCGTTAATGATAAGATCAAGATCAGTTTTAATAAAAATATCTTTTTTTTCTTTGCTCATAAAAATCAGTTCCCAGGCCCTGAGTTTTGTCCCCAAACAAATAAAAACGTGATCTATTTTAGGAAGATCAATATTTTTTAAATTAAAATCTTCAACAATTATTTGGTTTACTAAACTTCCAAAATCTAGATTTTTTTTTCTACTAATCGAAATAGTTGAACCCTCAAAGTTTTTTAGATGAGACACAACTTTGGTTCCTATAAATCCAGTTGATCCAAAAATTAAAGAATTGTTCATAATTATATTTTGTGATTTTGGTGGGCCCGGGAGGACTCGAACCTCCGACCAACGGATTATGAGTCCGCTGCTCTAACCAACTGAGCTACAGGCCCTTTATCATTCGTCTAAGAAACCTTTTAAGTGCCCAGATCTAGAGGGGTGTCTAAGTTTCCTCAAAGCTTTAGCTTCAATTTGCCTTATTCTTTCTCGTGTAACATCGAATTGCTTACCAACTTCTTCGAGGGTGTGGTCGGTGTTCATGCCGATTCCAAATCTCATCCTTAAAACCTTGGCCTCTCTAGCTGTTAAACTTCCTAAAACTCCACCTGTTGCTTCAATTAAATTTGATTCAGTAGCAGAGTCTATAGGAGAGTCTAATAATGGGTCCTCAATAAAATCTCCTAAGGTTGTATCGTCTTCATCTCCGATAGGAGTTTCTGTTGAAATTGGTTCTTTAGCAATTTTTAAAACTTTTCTTACTTTGTCTTCTGGCATTTCCATTCTGACGCTTAATTCTTCTGGTGTCGGCTCTCTACCATTTTCTTGAAGCATCTGTCTAGAAATCCTATTTAACTTGTTTATTGTTTCAATCATATGAACAGGAATTCTTATAGTTCTAGCTTGATCGGCAATTGACCTTGTAATCGCTTGTCTGATCCACCAAGTAGCGTAAGTAGAAAATTTATAACCCCTTCTGTACTCAAACTTGTCAACAGCTTTCATTAAACCAATATTTCCTTCTTGGATAAGGTCGAGGAATTGTAATCCTCTATTGGTATATTTTTTTGCGATTGAAATTACCAATCTTAAGTTGGCTTCAATCATATCTTTCTTAGCTCTTCTAATTTTTGTTTCTCCCTTCGTCATTTTTGCGGCTAATCCTTTAAGTTCACTTACTGACATACCTATTTCTTTCTCTATTCCCTTAATTTTTTGCTGAATAGACTTTATCTCTTCCTTGTAATCGACTAATTCGCCAACGTAATTTTTTTTGCTTTTAAGAATTGGATCTAAAAATTTTAAATTTGTAGAATTATCTTTGAATAAATCAAGAAATTCCTTTCTCGGCATCTTACTTTTTTGAACACACAAATTATAAATTTCTCTTTCAGCTTCTCTGACTTGTCTAGCCATAATTCTTGGTCTCAAGGAGATAACTTCGAACTTTTTAGGGGATAATTTCAAAAATTTAAAGGTTTCACCCAGTTTATCTAATTCTTTAAGAGCCTCTGGACTTGTTCTTCCCTTTGCAGCAATCACTTTCTCGGATTTGTTATACAAACGTTTAACAGCAGAAAATCTTTTATTAAGCTCATCTAAATCTATTCCTGTGTTTTCTTCATCTTCTCCGTCAGCTTGTTCTCCTGCTTGCGGGCCAGGGAGAACCTCTTCTTCTTCGTCCATGAATCCAACTACTAAGTCTGAAATTCTTTTATCTTCTTTTTTAATTAACGCGTATTCCAATAATATTTCTTCAATTATTCCAGGATAATGTGCGCAGGCATGCAATAAATCCCTCGCACCCTCTTCAATGCTTTTTGCTATCGTGATCTCACCTTCTCTTGTAAGTAAATCTACCGAGCCCATTTCTCTCATGTATAACCTAACCGGATCTGTAGTTCTGCCTACTTCAGATTCAATGGTTCCCATTTCATTTTCTGTTATAGCGGGTTGAGCATTTTGAGCTGCATTGGCTAAAAAATCTGAACCATCTTCTGGTGCATTTTCTAAAACTTGAAGACCTAAATCGTTTACCATCTGAATTACCTCATCAAGCTGATCAGGGTCAGAAACATCATCGGGTAAAAAATCATTTATATCAGCATAAGTGATAAAACCCTGTTCACGGCCCTTTTCAATAAGTTCTCTCAGGCCATTATTTTCAATATCTTCGTCGTACATATTTTCAGTTCATAAAAAAAGGTTGGCAATTATATAACTTTGTGACCTTTAATCATAACTTTTAATTGCGGTCTAAAAATCATATTTCAATAGGTTAGATTTTTTTGAGAAGCATAAGTTCTCGCTCATCTAAATCATCAAATTTATTCATAAGAAGTTTTTTTAGTTCTATCTTATCTTGATCGGATATAGAATCATTTTCATATCTTTCCTTAAGTTGATTGAGCAAATTTTCTTTATCGTTTTTCCCAAGAAAATTAACTGCTTGAATTAAATAATCTTTCGATTCATTTGGCGCTATCAAGTTTTCGTCTTCAGCCAAATCAATTAAAAATTGTTTTTTTCCTTCAAAAGCCTGAAGAATCATTGGAAAAGTTAAGTTTTCTTTGCT
This sequence comes from uncultured SAR86 cluster bacterium, assembly GCA_902614235.1. Classification (GTDB taxonomy): domain Bacteria; phylum Pseudomonadota; class Gammaproteobacteria; order Magnimaribacterales; family AG-339-G14; genus CASICS01. The sequence goes on along the minus strand of CACMKG010000001.1, from coordinate 13,611 downwards.
TCTCAAGAAGTTTAAAAACTGAGCCATAAAAGAATCTTGTTCTAAGAAAATGTCTAATGCAGGTAAGCTTGATAAATTCGGACTATCCATTAAAACTTTAATTATACTTTTTGAAATTTTATCTAATTCTATTTTTTCTTCCTTCACTTGATTTTTTTTCGTCCTAGTATCAGATTCTCTTTGTCTTTCAGGTTGTCTAATTTCTTCTAATTCAACATCTAACTTTTTAGAAAATTCTTGAAACAGTATTTTTTTAAAATTACTTGAAGGCATTAACTTCATTGTGTCTAAAAATTCCTTCATGGCCGAGGCTTTTGATTCGATGGAATCGTCATATTTTTGTAAGATGTTTTCAAACAAATACTCAGATAGCACTTTTGAATTTTCTATTCTATTTTCAAACTGCTCTTTGCCTTCTTTTTCTAGTAAGCTCGACGGATCTTCGCCTTGAGGTAGAAACATAAATCTTATTTTTTTACCATCTCTCAATCCTGAAAGGCCTGTATTTAATGCAGACTCAGCAGCTTTTACTCCAGCTTCATCTCCATCAAAACAAAAAATTATTTCATCTACGTGAGTAAATAATTTATCAATATGGACCTTGCTGGTTGCTATGCCTAGAGTGGCTACAGCGTAACTAATATCGTTTGAAAAAAGAGATAACACATCTGTATATCCTTCAACAACAATTATCCGATCTGCTCTTTTTTTATTTTTGAGAATTTCACTCAAACCATAAAGCTCTCTACCTTTTTTGAAAACTTCAGAATCAGAAGAATTCAAATATTTAGGATTATCAGACGAATCAATTACTCTTCCTCCAAATCCAATTATTTGATCTCTGTGAGATTTGATAGGAAAAATAATTCGATTTCTAAAAACATCATAAACCCTATTGATTTTTTCGCTGTTTTTGAAAAGGCCTGCATCAATTTTTTGTGATTCTAAATCAAGGTTTTTTTTAAAAAAAGTTGACAGGTTATCCCAACCTTCTGGAGCAAAACCTATTTGAAAAGTTTTAATTGTTTCTTCATTTATTCCTCTATTTAAAAGATAGTTCTTAACCTCGGATTCATTGCCATCTTTGAGTAAATTCTTTACATAAAAATCGGCAGCTAAGGTGTTCAATTCTATGATTTTTTTATTTTTTTCATAGTTTTTGTTGTTTCCAGTTTTAGGAATTTCTAGACCCGAATTATTAGCTAAGATTTCTATAGCTCCTTGAAAATCATGAGATTGATAGTTCATTAAAAATCCAATTGCATTTCCAGAAGCTCTGCACCTAAAACAGTAATAAAATTGTTTTTGTTGACTCACGCTAAAAGAGGGTTTACTTCCGTCATCGCAAAAAGGACACAAAGCCCAGTGATCCTTTCCTTTTTTATTTAAAGGAATATGAGAATCAACTAACGAAACAATGTCAGTTTCATCAAGCAATCTTTGAATAAATTCGTCGGGTATAAAAGCCGCCATAATTATTTATTTTCCCTTAGAAAAGAATCTACAATCAATTTAGCAGCCAGCCCATGATTATTTCTTTTTATTTCTTTTTTATTTTTATTTAAATCTTTCATGATTTGCTTAGCTTCAAAAGTAGTAAGTTTTTCATCCACAAAATTTATCTTGATCTTGATATTTATATCTTTTTCGAGTTTTTTAGAAAAATTTCTTATTTCTAAAGACATTTTACTTTCACTATTATCCATGTTCAAAGGCAACCCTATAACAATAGTATTAATGTCCCATTCGGTAATCAAATTTTTTATCTTTTCAATTAATTCTTTTCTATTTTTAAATTTCTTTGAAAAATAAGTAGAACAAGAATTTGTTATTTGTTCTCCTATTGCAAATCCAACATTTTTTAATCCATAATCAATTCCTAAAATATTCATTTTATAATTTCTTGATTTCCAAACTTCCAATCTCTGATGATCGTAATTTCAGCAAACTCAGCCATTTCTTCTGGAAATTCGTTAAAAGGCGAAGCCATTTCAATTATTTCCATTGCCGCCTGATCCAATTTTTGATTTCCAGACGCTTTTATAAGAGCATAATCTAAAAGGTCTCCATCTTTGCCTAGAGTAACTGAAAGAGTTAATTTTAGCGGAACTGATGAGTCTACAAAATCTGGGTAATTCAAGTTTCCGATAGTTTCTATTTTTCTCTGCCAAGCACTTACATATTTATTTGCAGCAAGATTTTTCTTTTCTTTTGTATTTAGTTTTTTTGAAAAAATCTCTTTTTTTGAACCAAAATTCTCATCCGTTTTTTTATATTGATCAAAATTAGAAGGCCTATCAAATCTTTGATAATTAGAAAATTCTAAATTAACGCTAGTAACAAAATTTTTAGAAAAAGTGTTTTCAGTTTCTATAAATGAAAGAAAAAAAATCAATAAAATATGTAGGCTAAAAGAAACCGCAAGAAAAAAATTAAATCTAATGGACATCAGATTTTAGGATTCAACAAAATCAAAGACTTCTTTCATTAAATTAATGCCTTTTTGATCTAAAAGCTCTCTAAAGCAAGTTGGACAAGTTATATTTATTTCTGTTAAAAAATCTCCAACTACATCCAAGCCGGCTATAAGAATTCCTCTTTCTTTCAGTCTAGGGGCTATCTCAGATGCGATATTTTCTTCAATTTTATTTAATTTTTCAATTGATGCTATTCCTCCAGCTGCAAGATTACCTTTAAATTCACCCCTTGCCGGAGTTCTCACCACTGCATATTCAGAGGGCTTTCCATTAATAATCAGAATTCTTTTGTCACCTTCATATACTCTATCAATAAATTTTTGAACCATTATCTTTTCTTTAAAGTCTTTCGTGCTTTTTTTTAATTTATCAATTAAGTTTTTTTGATTTAAATTAAGTTTTTCTATTCCTTGACCGCCCATTAAGTTTAATGGCTTAGAAACAACATCTTTATGCTGCTCGATGAAATTCAAAATTAATTTTTTATCAGAAGCAATAATAGTTTCTGTACAAAATTTTGAATATTCTAAAATAGAAATTTTTTCATTGAAATTTCTTAATGCGGATGGTTTGTTATAAATCCTTACTCCATCTTTTTCTGCCGAATCTAAAACATATGTATTATTAATATAGCCCATATCAAAAGGAGGATCTTGTCTCATAAACACAACATCTAAATCTTTCAAAAATATTTTGTTTTTATCATCCAGAGAAAACCAATTTTCTTGATCCATTTTCACTTTAATCTTAGAACTTAGGGCACAGGCTTCATTCCCATCAAAAAATAAGTTATTTGATTCTATGTAGAAAACATCATGATTTCTTTTTTGAGCCTCGTAAATTAAAAGAAGAGTTGAGTCTTTTTTGAAATCAATATTTGAAATAGGGTCCATTACAACAGCTATTTTCATTTCTTAACTCCATAAAGCGCCTTAATCATAGACAAAGCTACAATAGGCATAGTTTCAGTTCTGAAAGTTAAATTACCACATGAAATACCTATGAAATTATTTTTTTTAAAAAAAATTTTTTCTTCTTCTGAAAAGCCTCCTTCTGGGCCAACTACAAAATCTACAGATGATAATAGCTCTAATTCTTGAATATTATTTCTAGCTTTAGGATCTAAAAAAATTTTAGATCTTGATTTCGATGAAGATATCCAGTCTTGCAAGGAACTAGAATAAATTTTTGGAACCCAATTCAGGCCAGATTGTTCACAGGAATTAAAAGCTATTGACTGCCATCTCATAATTTTTTTTTCACTAGATAACTTTGAAAATTTAGTTTTTTTTGTTTTCACGCTGCTTATTGAATCAATTCCTGATTGGCAAACTTCTCTTATAACTTTGTCAAATGATCTAATCTCTGCAACCGCAATATTAATTGATGGAATTTGTTTTTTTTGAAAATTTATATCTGAAGTTCTCATTAGAGTAATGTTTTTCTTATTTTGTTCTGTGACTTTTGCATCAAAAAAATATCCATTGCCATTAAACAATTCAACATTTTGCCCTTCTTTTATATTTATTACTTTTAAGTGATGAGAAGCAGTAATATTTAAAATAATTGAGTTTTTTTCTTCCGCTTTAAAAGGATAAAAAATTCGTGGTATTCTCATTGCATAAATCGTACATTATTTTAAAAAAAAATTTATAGTCTAAATGAAAATTATTCTGATAAGACATGGCGAAGCTGCTTCGTCTTGGGAAAAATCTGCAGATCCGGGGTTAAGCGATTTAGGAAAGGCGCAAGCTGAGGAGTGCTCAAATCAATTATTAAAATTAAAAAATATAGAATCTTTCAGTCTGATTTCAAGTCCATTAACAAGAGCAAAGGAAACCTCTGAACCACTCTCCCAAAAAATAAATATATCTGTTTCCATAAATCCCCTTTTTGCTGAAATACCATCACCTGGAATCAATTTATCTGAAAGGAAAGAATGGTTACAAAAAATATTTAAAATGAAAATATCAGACTTAGAGACGTCTCAAAAAAAATGGAAGGACTCGATAATAACTGAACTTAAAAATCTAGATAAACCCACAATCATTTTTTCACATTTTATGGTGATTAATATTATAGTTAGTTATTTAAAAGAAAGTGATTTGATAGTCAGTTTTTATCCCGATAATTGTTCAATAACGAATCTTTCAAAAAATAGTAAAGGGGAAATAGAATTAATAAATTTAGGTTCTGAACTTCAGACTGAGATAAATTAAATAAATGGTAAGCAATCAGGAAAGAAAGACATTGAGATATCAAGTCGGAATATCCCTTAGAAGATATTTCAAAGAACTTGATGGAAGTAAAGCATCTGAAGTTTACCAAATGGTTATGAATGAAGTTGAAGGGCCGATGCTTGAAGAAGTTATGAATTTCTGCAATGGAAATAAATCTAAAGCTTGTAAAGTTCTTGGGATTAATAGAGGTACTTTAAGAAAAAAACTTAAACAGCATAAAATTAAATAATTAATGTCCAAAAATAAATCTATCAAAATTAAAAGAGCTTTAATAAGTGTCTCTGATAAAGAGGGTATTGTTGATTTTGCGAGAAAACTTTATAAATTGAATATTGAAATTATATCGACTGGAGGAACTGAAAATTTATTAAGAAAAAATAAAATACCTGTAGTTTCTGCAGAGAAATTTTCTGGTTCACCAGAAATGATGGGGGGTCGAGTAAAAACTTTGGTTCCACAAATTCATGGTGGAATTCTTTCTCGACGAAGAAAAGATAAAGAAGAAATAAAAAAACACGGCATCAAAGAAATTGATCTGGTTGTGGTGAATCTCTACCCATTCATAGAAACGATTAAAAAACCTGATATTGAATTAGATGAGGCCATTGAAAACATTGATATTGGAGGGCCTACAATGTTGAGATCAGCTGCTAAAAACTTTTTTCATGTTGCGGTAGTTTCGTCTCCAAATCTTTATCAATCATTTATCACTAACTTGCAAAATGAGAATGGTAAGTGTTCATATAAAACTCGGAAAAAATTATCTTTGAAAGCTTTTGAGCATGTAGCCAATTATGATATTTCCATTGCAAACTTTTTATCAACTTTTGATGACGAGATACCAGAGAACATTTTTAGCAGCCATAAATTGAAGCAAGTATTGCGCTACGGAGAAAACCCTCATCAAGAAGCAAATTTTTATATAAATTCTGGATCCGAGGGAGCAGGCATCACATCTGCGGATCAGATTCAAGGAAAAGAACTTTCATACAATAATATTGCTGATACCGATGCAGCAATTGAATGCGTTTCGAATTTTGAGAAGCCGTCATGTGTGATTGTTAAACACGCAAATCCTTGTGGTGTTGCTTCTGGAAAAACTTTACTGGAAGCCTATGAGAAAGCTTTTTCTTGCGATGAAACTTCTGCATTTGGAGGCATAATTGCTTTTAATAAAGCCTTGGATAAATTTACTGCAAAAAAAATTATTGATAATCAATTTGTAGAAGTCATAGCTGCGCCAGTCATTAATCCTGCTGCAAAAAAAATAATTGCTACGAAAAAGAATGTACGTCTTTTGTTAATTAAAGATTTGTTTAAAAAACCAACCGGATTTAAGACCTTAACGATGAACCAAGGTATTCTAGTTCAAAATGTTGACGATGGAGTTGTTTCAAAAAAAGATCTCAAAGTAGTTACCAAGAAAAAACCAACTCCCAAACAAGTTAACGATGCTTTATTTGCATGGCGTGTGGGCAAGTATGTCAAATCTAATGCAATTGTTTATGCAAAAAATAATATGACTTTGGGTATTGGAGCGGGTCAAATGAGTAGAATCGATAGTGCTGAAATTGCCGTAAATAAAGCCAAAAAAGCAGGTTTAAATCTTAAAGGAGCCACAATGGCATCGGATGCATTCTTTCCATTTAGAGATAGTATTGATGAGGCCGCAAATAATGGAATTCAATGTATCATTCAGCCTGGCGGATCAATAAGAGATAAGGAAGTTATTTCGGCAGCTAATGAAGCAAATATGATCATGTTTTTCACCAGCATGCGTCACTTCAGACATTAGAATGAAAATTTTGGTAATAGGTTCTGGGGGAAGAGAGCACGCAATTGTTTGGAAACTAGCTCAAAGTGATTTGTGCGAAAAGGTTTTTGTTGCTCCTGGAAATGCTGGTACTGCTGATGAGCCGAAAACGGAAAACATAGACTTAAATGCTGAAGATTTAGAGAGTCTATTGGCATTTGCAAAAAATAAAGAAATTGATCTTACTATTGTAGGTCCTGAGGCTCCCTTGGTTTTGGGCCTAATTGATCTTTTCGAAAAAAATAATTTACTTTGTTTAGGTCCAAATAAACTTGCCGCTCAAATGGAAGGCTCCAAGATATTCATGAAAGATGTTTTGAAGAAAGGAAATATTCCTACTGCAACTTATGAAGTATTTACGGATCCTGAGTCTGCTAGAGAATTTTTAGAAACATGCGACATTCCAATTGTTCTCAAAGCAGATGGACTTGCAGCCGGAAAAGGCGTGATTGTTGCTTTTTCCAGAGATGAAGCCTTAGAGGCTTTGAATTCTTTAATGGTAGAGCAAAAACTTGGAACTGCAGGAGACAATCTTGTTATTGAAGAGTTTCTAAAAGGCGAAGAAGCTAGTTTTATAGTTTTGTGTGATGGCAAAAATGTAATTTCTTTAGCAAGCTCTCAAGATCATAAACAAAGGGATGACGGTGACAAAGGCCCCAATACAGGTGGGATGGGAGCATACTCCCCTGCTCCATTGATCACTGAAAAACTAAATGAAAAAATTATGAAAGACATAATTCACCCAACTTTGGCAGAATTGAAACGAAGAAATATAGACTATAAAGGCTTTTTGTACGCTGGCTTAATGATTAATGAGCAAAAAATAAAAGTCTTGGAATATAACTGCAGGTTTGGAGATCCGGAAACTCAACCGATATTGATGAGAATGAAAAGTGATTTTCTTAGTTTGTGCTTAAAGGCTGCAAAACAAGAATTAAAAGGAATACAGATTGATTGGGATGATAGATTTGCTTTGGGTGTTGTTATGGCTTCAAAAGGCTATCCTGAAAAATATGAAACTGGTTTTCCAATTTCAGGGCTAAATGGAGAGAATGAAACTACTAAGGTATTTCATTGCGGAACTAAGATAGAAGGAGAAAAGATTCTTTCAAATGGTGGTAGAGTTCTTTGCGTTACTGGACTAGGTGGAAATTTAGATACTGCTTTTAAAAATGCCTATGAAACTACTTCTAAAATAAGTTGGGATGGAGCTTTCTATAGAAAAGATATAGGGAAAAGGAATCAGTAATTTTCTTTTATCTTTTTAAATAAAATTATTAACTTATTTTGTAAGAATATCTTTAAGTGCTTTTCCAGGACTTGGTTCTCTCATAAAGCTTTCACCAATGAGGAAGGCGTGAATACCTTGCTCTTTTGAAGATAAAATATCTTCTTTAGAGCCTATACCGCTTTCAGAAACTACAATCACATCTTTGGAGATTTCCTTAGCTAATTTTAAAGCTAAATTTTTATCGACTTCAAACGTCGTTAGATCTCTATTATTTATACCGACTAATTTTGGGTCGATAGTTAAAGCTTTATTTAATTCTTCGTCTGAATGAACTTCGATTAAAACATCAAGGTTGAGCTCTTTCGCCAATTGAGAAAAGTCTTTTAATTGCGCTAAATCAAGAGCAGCAACTATCAAAAGTATACAATCTCCACCCGAAGCTTTTGTTTCATATATTTGATATGGATCAATCATGAAATCCTTTCTTAAAATTGGTAATGAACAGGTATTTCTTACCATATCTAGGTATTCCAATTTTCCTTGAAAGAAGGGTTCATCCGTCAGAACACTTAAAGAGGTAGCACCGTTTGCTTCATAATCCTCTGCAATTTTTTTTGGTTCAAAATCTTCTCTTATAAGGCCTTTACTAGGCGATGCCTTTTTGATTTCAGCAATAATGGCTGTTTCCTCTGAAGAGACTTTTTTTGAAATTGCCTCGATAAAGCCTCTTTTCTGATATTTTTCAAAATCTTCTTCTAATGATGTAATAGATCTATAAGAACTAGACTTTTTAAGGGTTTCTTTAGTAATTTCTATTATTTTACTAAGCTGATTCATTTAATTATTAGAAAAAATAGCTAATTCTTCGAGCTTATCTAAAGCGGATCCTGACCTGATTACATCAATTGCCATCTCAAATGCTTTTTCAAAGCTACTAACTGAGTCAGCTACATAAATTACAGCAGCAGAATTTAAACTTGTTATATCTTCGCCCGATTTAAAGCCTTCATTTTGTAAGGTTGCTTTTATGAGCTGCAGACTCTCCTGTGGGGAACTTATTTGTAAATCATTTAAATCTCTCTGATGAATATCAAATGATTTTGGATCAATTTCATATTCTGAAATTTTATTATTTTCCAATTCTGCTACCAATGTTTTATCTATTGAACTTATTTCATCAAGGCCATCTTTTGAATGAAAAACCATCGCTTTTATAGTTCCAAGATTTTTTAAAGTTTCTGCAACAGGCAATATCCACTGAGGATCATAGACTCCAATACATTGTCTTTTTGCATCTGCAGGATTCGTAAGAGGGCCTAGCAAATTAAATATAGTCTTATCGGCAATTCGTTTTCTTACTGGCATGACATATTTCATTCCTGGATGAAAATTTTGAGCAAACATAAATCCTATTCCTATTTCTTCAATACATCTTGCGACTTGATTTGGGTTTAGATTTAAATTTACATTTGCAGCCTCCAAGACATCTGCACTTCCACTTTTTCCGGTTGCAGTCCTATTGCCATGTTTGGCAACTCTCACTTTTGCAGCAGCTGCTATTAAAGCTGCAGTTGTGGAAACATTCATCATACTCTTTCCTAAACCCCCTGTTCCGCAGCAATCTACCAAGTGATCTCGTAAATTAACTTTTACTTTTAATGATGAATTTCTCATTGCTTGAACTGCTCCTGTGAGTTCGTCCGATGTCTCCCCTTTTTTGGAAAGGTTCAATAAAAAGTTTTCGATTTCTGTTTCGGAAACTTGTCCCAAGAATATTTCTTGAAAAATAGTTGCAGACTCCTCTTGTGTTAAATTTTTTGTAGAAGATTTGTTTACGATTTCTGAACTATTCATTTACTATCAAGAAAATTTGAAAGAATTTTTTTTCCTTTATTAGTCATTATTGACTCTGGATGAAACTGAACTCCTGAAATTTTTAAATTAGCATGTTGAATTCCCATAATCGTTCCATTTGAGGTCCTTGCATTGACTATTAAATCTTCTGGCAAAGATTCTGATTCAATTATTAAAGAATGATATCTAGTAACAGCCAAATTATTATCGACATTTTTAAATAAAAAGTTTGAATCATGATCAATAATTGAAATTTTTCCGTGCATTGGTTTATTAGCCTTTATAATCTTGCCTCCAAAGGCTTCTCCAATAGCTTGGTGACCAAGACATACTCCTAAAATCGGAATTTTATCTTTAAAAAAATTTATTAGATCTATTGAAACTCCGGCTTCTTTTGGAGAACAAGGTCCTGGAGAAATTACCAGGTATTCTGGTTCTAAAGCCTCTGCTTCTTTAACAGTAATCTTATCATTTCTAAAAACCTTAACTTCCTGTCCCAGTTCGCCAAAGTATTGAACTAGGTTATAAGTAAACGAATCGTAATTATCTATCATCAACAGCATTAATCCATTTCCTCTATTGCTTTAATAATTGATTGAGCTTTATTCAAGGATTCTTGATATTCTGCCTCAGGATCTGAATCATACACTACTCCGCCCCCTGCTCTTACACTTAGTTCTTGGTCTTGAATAACTGCTGTTCTTATAGCAATAGCTAAATCCATATTTCCTGTCCAAGATAAATAACCAATTGCGCCTCCGTAAACTCCTCTTCGGTCGGGCTCTAATTCGTCAATTATCTCCATAGCTCTGACTTTTGGAGCTCCGGAAAGAGTTCCTGCAGGAAAAGTAGCTTTTAAAACATCTATCGAAGAGTATCCATCATCTAATTCGCCCATTACATTTGAAACTAGATGCATTACATGGGAGTATTTTTCTATTTTCATTTGTTCAGTGGTTTTTACAGATCCGATTTTGGCAATTCTCCCCACATCGTTCCTGCCTAAATCAATCAACATCAAATGTTCAGCGATTTCTTTTGGATCATTTTTTAATTTAGAAGCCAATTCGTTATCTTCTTTTTCGTTTTTACCTCTTTTAATTGTTCCGGCAATAGGTCTTACAGTTACCTCATTATTTTGTAACCTAACGAGAATTTCCGGCGAGGCCCCAACAATATGTAAATCGTCTATTTTTAAAAAATACATATAAGGGCTTGGATTTAATTTCCTTAAAGATTTGTAAAGATCAATTGGAGATCCTTCAAAAGGAGTAGTAAGTTCCTGTCCATAAACAACCTGCATCACGTCGCCTTCAACTATGTAATCTTTAATTTTTTTTATTGAATTTAAGTATTCGTCTTTTGCGACAGAAGAGGAAAAATTAATTTTGTTTTTAGTGTTTTTGTTTACGTCTTTGCTTGGCTCTAAAAGTTTATTATGGATTTCATCTATTCTAGATAAGCAGGCTGATTTTTCGTCTTCTTGCCCATTAACAACTATAAATAAAGATTTTTTAATATTATCAAAAATTATTACCTCATCAGAAATCATTAACGAAATATCATCGTATTTAAGTTTAGGCTTTGTTGATTTTTTTAACTTACCTTCTATTTCCCTTATGGTTTCATAACTAAAATATCCGACTAGACCTCCATGAAATTCGGGTAAAGCTTTGTTTTTCTTAACATCAATACTTTTTAGAAAATCATCTATTTGATTCAAAGGATTTTTTGACAAAGAAATTTTTTTATCGGTTGGTAAACCGATAATAGAATATCTTGCCCATTTATCTCCTCCCTCTACTGATTCAAAAAAATACGAGTTTTTATCATTTTTGAATTTTAAATAAATTTCTAAAGGAGAGTCTAAATCTCCAGTAATTTCTTTAAAAAAAGGTATTTTAGTTTTCATATTCCAAAGAGGAATTTATCAGTTTGTATTCTGCCAATAACTCGCCTCTATTAGCTTCTATAACTTTTATTGCTGGGTGGCATATCTTTTTTTCCGAAAATGGCTCTCCTTTTTCGATGACAAATTTAATTCTGTCAACAAATAAAATATCTAAAGGAATCGAAGTATTTTTCATCCACATACATCTGATTTTTCTTTTACCATTCCAAACAAAATTTACTTGGTGAAATTTAGAAAGCTTTTCTAAATTCATTAATCCGAGTTTTCTATCTTCATTGTTTTCTAAATTTTTTACACATATTTTTTTTTCAACTATAGATTCAAATCCTAAGTCACATCCATAATTTTCCTTCTCAGAAGAAATTAGATTAAATGAAAAAAAACTAATTAAAATTATCTTTGAGATCTTTAATAGCATCGACATAACTAGATTTGTTAAAAATAGCAGAGCCAGCTACAAAAGTATCTGCTCCTGCAGAAGCAACATCAAAAATATTTGATTCTTTAATTCCTCCATCAACTTCTAATCGGATGTCTTCTTGCTTTTCGTCGATGATCTTTCTTAAACTTGCAATCTTGGGAATAGTTTCAGGTATAAATTCTTGCCCGCCAAAGCCAGGAAATACACTCATAAGCAAAACCATATATAGTTCTTCTAAATAAGGTTTCAAAGTTTTAAGAGAAACATCTGGATTGAGCACTAAGCCTGGTTTGCATCCTAAATCTTTTATTAGTTGAATAGACTTTTCCGTATTAATTGAGGCTTCAGGATGAAAAGTTATAGAAGTTGCTCCTGCATCAGCAAACATTTTTATAAGATCATCGACAGGTTCGACCATCAAATGGACATCTATAGGACAATCTATTCCTGACTTTCTTAAAGATTGACAAACCATTGGTCCAATAGTCAGATTTGGCACAAAGTGATTGTCCATTACGTCGAAATGAATCCACTCTGCTCCAGCCGAGAGAACTTCTCTTACTTCTTCTCCTAACTTTGAAAAATCTGCTGATAAAATTGATGGAGCTATAATGTTGGATTGTTTTGGCATTTTAGAATTTTACCCTTCGCTTATAATAACGTCTAATTGGCGAAGGTCTTTTTTAGAATTTATATTCAAAGCCAAACCATTGAAAATTTCTCCAGAAATTCCTTTCGTCTCGACAATCGGCAAAAGAAGATCTCTCCACAATTGAAGTTTATCAAGCTTAATTTCATTAAATATTTTTGGATTTATAAGCCCTATTCCAGAATACGTAAGTTCTTTCGAGCTTTCATCGACATAAACATAGTCCTTCTTTAAATTCATATCAGCATCTTGATCTTTGTCTTTCTTAAGTAAAATTAAATGTGCAACCTTTTTTAAGTTATAACTTGCCAGTCTTGAAAAAGGATAATCTGTCCATAGATCTCCGCTTAGAATTAAAAATGGATCGTTGCCAATTAATTCTTTTGCTTTTATCAATGCCCCGCCAGTTCCTAAAATCTTCTCTTCGCGTGAATATTTTATTTTTAGATCAAATTTTGTGCCGTCTCCGATATGATCTTCAATTTGATCAGCTAGATAATGTGTATTTATAATTATTTGATCAAAGCCTGCACTCTTCAATTTCAAAATATTCCACTCGATTAAAGATTTTCCTTTAACTTTTAAAAGTGGTTTTGGAAAATCTTTTGTTAGATCCTTAAGCCTAGTTCCAAATCCAGCAGCAAGAATAAAAGCCTTCATATTAATTTATTTTAGCAATCCTTTCGTTTAAAACTTCTTTTAAAGGTAAGAGCGTCTCTGAAATTGGTTTTAATTCTTCATATGCCTCTGAGGTATTAATCATATAATTCAATAACACTGGAAAATCGGTGATTCTATTTGTTCTATTCAAATCTAAATAAACTTTAGAAAGCTTACCTAAGATCCTAAATTGTCTTTGAATACTGCAATAATCTATGTATTCAATTAATTTTGTTAAAGAAACCTTTAGATTGAGTTTTTTTTCAATTTTTTTTTGATAATTTTCGTACCAAGTTAAAATTTTCTCTTTTGGCCAAAAAAAATATAAATCTTTAAACAAAGAAGCTAGATCTA